>CAXTFU010000006.1:14001-29990 GCA_964243385.1 uncultured bacterium
GCGGCGCTGTACCCGCCGAAGCGCTTCCTCGGCGCGGCCCGCAACATCGAGAACGGCGGTTCGCTCACGATCTTCGCCACGGCGCTGGTCGAGACGGGCTCCGCGATGGACACGGTGATCTTCGAGGAGTTCAAGGGGACGGGCAACGCCGAGCTCAAGCTCGACCGGCGCTTGGCGGACAAGCGGATCTTCCCCGGGATCGACGTCGACGCCTCCGGCACGCGCAAGGAGGAGATCCTGCTCGCGCCCGAGGAGCTGCGCATCGTCCTGCAGCTGCGCCGCGTCCTGCACGCGCTCGACACGTCCGCCTCGCTCGAGCTGCTGCTCGACAAGATGAAGGCGACGCGCACCAACGTCGAGTTCCTGATGCAGATCCAGAAGACGACCGTCAGCGACGACGCCCGCTAGTCCCGCCCTCCCGCCCGACGGCCGGCCTCCCCAGCACCGGGGAGCCGGCCGTCGGGCGTCCGGCCCCTGGCCTGTCCACGGGAGCGGGCCGTCGCCGCGTCCCGCCCCTGGCCTGTCCACGGGGAGCCGGCCGTCGCCGCGTCCGGCCCGTGGCCTCTGCACGGGGAGCCGGCCGTCGCCGCGTCCGGCCCCGGCCGCTCCACGGGAGGCCGGCCGTCGCCGCGTCCCGCCCCTGGCCTGTCCACGGGGAGCCGGCCGTCGCAGAGTCCGGCCCCCGGCCCCGTCCTCGGTCGTCCCGCTCCCACGCTGTCGCGGCGAGGCCGGGAGCGCGCGCGCGGGCCAGGCGCCCGGAGCCGGCTGAGCCTGCACCCAGCCGGCCTGCCGGAGCCGGCTGAGCCTGCACCCAGCCGGCCTGCACACGTCGTGATCGGCGTCAGCTCGGCGCGAGCCGCCCGCGGGCGTGCGTCGTCCCTCGGGAGCGCGCGACGTGTGCAGGGTGGTCCGCGCGAGACGGCCACCGCGCCGCCGGTGGCCTTGGCGGGGTGCCTGCCCCTGCCCGGGTCCGGCACACGGTCAGCGAGTCCGTCCCCGCCCTCACCGGCCCGCTCGCACACGTCGTGATCGTCCGCGCCCGCGTCCGTGCGGACGTCCCGCGTGAGCCGTCCGGAAGCGGATCACGACGTGTGCACGCACGTCGCCGGAAGGCTCGCGACCCAGCTGGAGCGCCGGGTGAGGCTCGCGAGGCGCCGGGCGCGCCTGCTGGAGGGCGTGGTCCGCACCGCACGAGCCGCGCGCCTGCCGGAGGGCGTGGTTGACGCAGCACGAGCCGCGTGGTCGACGCCGCGCGACACGTCGCGGCACACGCAGCACGAGCCGCGTGGTCGGCGCCGCACGACACGTCGCGGCACGCGCAGCACGAACCGCGTGGTCGACGCACGACACGTCGCGGCACGCGCAGCACGTCGGGAAGGAGTGCGGCGGGGCGCGCGTTGAGGAGCGCAGTGGGCCGTTCTGGCACACTGGTCCCCTCCGAGCACCGGTTCCCCGCGCCTGACCAGGCCGGACCCGGCGGCTCCTCCGACCGAGAGGCACGACATGAAGGCCGACATCCACCCCACCTACGTCGACACGACGGTGAGCTGCACCTGCGGCAACACGTTCACGACGCGCAGCACCAACAGGAGCGGCAGCATCTCCGCTGACGTGTGCTCCGCCTGCCACCCGTTCTACACGGGCAAGCAGAAGATCCTCGACACCGGCGGCCGCGTCGCCCGCTTCGAGCAGCGCTTCGGCAAGCGCTCCAAGTAGCTCACCTGCGGCGCCCGTCCCGACTGGGACGGGCGCCGCTGCCATGTCTGAGATGGAGCAGCCGGACCCGAGAGACAGGAGCGTCATGGCAGAGCCCGTCGGCACTCCCACCGACAACGTCCTGAGCGAGCACGCCGACCTCGAGGCGCAGTTGGCCGACCCGTCGGTGCACGCCGACCAGGCCCGCGCGCGCGAGCTCGGCCGCCGCTACGCCGAGTTGGGGCCGCTCGTCGCCGCGATCCGCGAGCAGGAGGCGCTCAGCGCCGACCTCGAGGCGGCGCGCGAGATGGCCGCCGAGGACCCCGAGATGGCCGCGGAGGCCGAGCAGCTGGTCGAGCAGGTGCACGCGCTGGACGCACGCATCCGCGACCTGCTCGTGCCGCGCGACCCCGCCGACGGCAAGGACGTGATCCTGGAGGTCAAGGCCGGCGAGGGCGGCGACGAGAGCGCCCTGTTCGCCGGTGACCTCGTCCGCATGTACACCCGCTACGCCGAGCAGCGCGGCTGGAAGACCGAGGTCGTCAGCGTCACCGAGGGCGAGCTCGGCGGCTACAAGGACATCAGCCTCGCGGTGAAGTCGCGCGACCCGCTCGACCCCGTCTTCGGGCGGCTGAAGTACGAGGGCGGCGTCCACCGCGTGCAGCGCGTGCCGGTCACCGAGTCGCAGGGACGCATCCACACCTCGGCGGCGGGCGTGCTCGTCCTGCCGGAGGCCGAGGAGGTCGACGTCACCGTCGAGCAGAACGACCTGCGGATCGACGTCTACCGCAGCTCCGGCCCCGGTGGGCAGAGCGTCAACACGACCGACTCGGCCGTCCGCATCACGCACCTGCCGACGGGCGTGACCGTGTCGATGCAGAACGAGAAGTCGCAGCTGCAGAACCGCGAGGCCGCGATGCGCGTGCTGCGGTCGCGGCTGCTGGCGCTCGCGCTCGAGGAGCAGGCCGCCAAGGACAGCGCCGTCCGCGGGGCGCAGATCCGCACGGTCGACCGCAGCGAGAAGGTGCGGACGTACAACTACCCCGACAACCGCGTGGCCGACCACCGCAGCGGCTACAAGGCCAACAACCTCAGCCAGGTGCTGGACGGAGACCTCGACCCGGTGATCCAGTCGCTCGTCGACGCCGACACGGCCGCCAAGCTCGCCGGGACCGACGCGTGACCGCCCTGCGCGCGGTCCTGCGCGACGCCACCGCACGGCTGGCCGCCGCCGGCGTCGACAGTCCCGAGCACGACGCCCGCGCGCTGGCCGTGCACGTGCTCGGTCTCGCGCGGCCGTCCGACCTGCTGCTCGTCGACGAGCTCGACGCCGACCAGGCCACGGCGTACGAGGAGCTCGTCGGGCGCCGCGCCGAGCGGGTGCCGCTGCAGCACCTCACCGGCAGCGTCGGGTTCCGGTACATCGAGCTCGAGGTCGGCCCCGGCGTGTTCGTCCCGCGGCCCGAGACCGAGTCGGTCGTCCAGTGGGCTGTCGACGCGATCACGTCCGAGGGGTGGACGGCGCCGCTGTGCGTCGACCTCTGCACGGGCAGCGGGACGATCGCGTTCGCGCTGGCCAACGAGGTGCCCGGGGCGACCGTGCACGCCGTCGAGCGCGACCCCGGCGCCCTGGCGTGGACGCGCCGCAACGCGGCCAACCGGGTCGCGGCCGGCGACCCGGAGGTGCAGCTGCACCTCGGCAGCGCCGAGGACGCGCTGCCGGGCTTCGACGGCACGCTCGACCTCGTCATCAGCAACCCGCCCTACGTCGCGACGACCGAGGCGCACATCCCCGACCCGGAGGTCGTCGACCACGACCCCGGCATCGCGCTGTGGGCGGGGGAGGACGGCCTGGACGTCGTGCGCCTCGTCGAGCAGGCAGCCCGCCGCCTGCTCAAGCCGGGCGGGCTGCTCGTCGTCGAGCACTCCGACCGCCAGGGCCGCAGCGCACCCGCGCTGCTGGAGCAGGCCGGCGGCTGGACCGAGGTGGCCGACCACAGGGACTACGCCGACCGCGACCGCTACGTCACCGCCCGCTGGAGCCCCTCGTGACGACCTACGACGTGACCGACGAGTCGGTGGTCGGCGTCGTGCAGGCCGTCGCGGCCCTGCAGCGGGGCGAGCTCGTCGTCCTGCCGACCGACACCGTGTACGGCGTCGCCGCGGACGCCTTCTCGCCCGAGGCCGTGGCCCGGCTGCTGGCCGCCAAGGGACGCGGACGGGACATGCCCGTGCCGGTGCTCGTCGGCGCCGAGCGCGGGCTGGACGGGCTCGCCAGCGACGTCACCTCGACGATGCGCGTGCTGGTCGAGGCGTTCTGGCCCGGCCCGCTGACGCTCATCGTCCCGGCGGCGCCGTCGCTGGCCTGGGACCTCGGCGAGACCCGCGGGACGGTCGCGGTGCGCATGCCGAAGCACCCGGTCGCGCTCGACGTGCTCTCCTCGACCGGACCGCTCGCCGTCAGCAGCGCCAACACCACCGGGCAGCCGGCGCCCTCGACCGCCGCGCAGGCCGAGCTGCAGCTCGGCGACTCGGTCGCGGTCTACCTCGAGGCGGGCAGCTCGGGCGAGGCGGTCGCCAGCACGATCGTCGACCTGACCGGCACGCCCGTCGTCCGCCGGGCCGGCGCGCTGGGCATGGACGAGCTGCGCACGGTCCTCCCCGACCTCGAGCTCGCCCCCTGACCTGCGTCCGGGATGCGGCCGCAGCACGACCTCGCCGGCAGCCCGCAGGGCCGGCTCGACCTGCTCGTCCCCCGCTAGGCTGCGCCCACCGGACCGCCGACGAGGGAGCACCGACATGACGTTCTGGGGACCGGACTTCGACGCGCTGCAGCAGGTGGACCCGGAGATCGCCGGGGTCGTCGTCGACGAGCTCGCGCGCCTGCGCGGCGGCCTGCAGCTCATCGCGAGCGAGAACTTCACCAGCCCCGCGGTGCTCGCCGCGCTCGGCAGCACGCTGTCGAACAAGTACGCCGAGGGCTACCCGGGCAAGCGCTACTACGGCGGCTGCGAGGTCGTCGACGTCGCCGAGCAGATCGGCATCGACCGCGCCAAGGCGCTGTTCGGCGCCGACCACGCGAACCTGCAGCCCCACTCGGGCGCGAGCGCGAACATCGCCGTCTACGGGGCGTTCCTGCAGCCGGGCGACACCGTGCTCGCGATGTCGCTCCCGCACGGCGGGCACCTCACGCACGGCACCAAGGTGAGCTTCTCCGGCAAGTGGTTCGACGCCGTGCACTACGGGGTCGCCCAGGGCACCGAGGACATCGACTACGACCAGATGCGCGACCTCGCCCGTGAGCACAGGCCCAAGATGATCATCTGCGGCGGCTCGGCGATCCCGCGCCTCATCGACTTCGCCGCCTTCCGCGAGGTCGCCGACGAGGTCGGCGCGGTCCTGATGGTCGACGCCGCGCACTTCATCGGCCTGGTGGCCGGACAGGCGATCCCGAGCCCGGTCCCGTACGCCGACGTCGTCACCTTCACCACCCACAAGGTGCTGCGCGGCCCCCGTGGCGGCGCGTTCGTGTGCAAGGCCGAGCACGCCGCGAAGCTCGACAAGGCGGTGTTCCCGATGATGCAGGGCGGTCCGCTCATGCACGCGGTGGCCGCCAAGGCGGTGAACTTCAAGGAGTGCATGACGCCCGAGTACCAGGCGTACACGCGGCAGGTCGTCGCGAACGCGCAGGCGCTCACCGAGGCGCTCGCCGCCGAGGGCATGCGGCCCGTCACGGGCGGCACCGACACCCACCTCGCGCTGCTCGACCTGCAGGGCGTCGGGGTGTCGGGCAAGGACGCCGAGGCTCGCTGCGACCGCGCCGGGATCGTCCTGAACAAGAACGCGATCCCGTACGACCCGCAGCCGGCGTCGGTCGCGAGCGGGGTGCGCGTCGGCACGCCGGCCGTCACGACGCAGGGCATGACCGAGGGCGACATGAAGGAGATCGGCTCGCTCATCGGCCGCGCCGTGCGCGACGAGGACGGGTCGGCCGCCGAGGACGTCCGCCGCGCCGTCACCGCCCTCGTCGAGGCCCACCCGGCCTACCCGCGCTCCGAGACCCCCATCACCACGCCGAGCGCCAGCGCGTCGGGCGCCCTGGACAACCCCAGCCCGAGCTAGCCTCCGGCCCCGTGCGGGAGTACCTGCTCGTCCTCTGCGTCGCGGCAGGCGTCACCTACCTCCTGACGCCCGTCGCGCGCCGGTTCGCGCTGCTGTTCGGGGCGGTCGCGCAGCCGCGCGACCGCGACGTGCACGCCGTCCCGACGCCGCGCCTCGGCGGGCTCGCCATCTACGCCGGCGTGTGCGCGGCGTTCCTCGTCGCCACGACGCTGCCGGCCCTGTCCCGGGTGTTCCGGTACTCCGACGTCGAGGCGATCGTCATCGCCGGCGGCATCATCGTGCTCGTCGGCGTCGTCGACGACCGGTGGGGGATCGACGCGCTCACCAAGCTGGCGGGCCAGGTCCTGGCCTGCGGCGTGATGGTGCTGCAGGGCCTCGAGCTGCTCACCATCACGCTGCCCGGCGTCGGCGTGCTCAGCCTCGGGCCCGAGCGCGTCCCGCTCACCATCGTGCTGGCGCTGCTCACCATCAACGCCATCAACTTCATCGACGGGCTGGACGGCCTCGCGGCCGGCGTCGGGGCGATCGCCGCGCTCGCGTTCTTCGCGTTCTCCTACTCGCTCGCGAGCGGCACCATCACCGACGGCGTGGCGCAGGACCGCATCACCTCGCCCACGCTCATCGCCGCCGTGCTCGCCGGGGCGTGCCTGGGGTTCCTGCCGCACAACTTCAACCCCGCGCGCATCTTCATGGGCGACTCGGGCTCGATGCTCATCGGCCTCATGCTCGCCGCCGCCGTCACGAGCCTCACCGGGCAGTTCAGCTACGGCAACCTCGACCCGACGGCCGGCCTGCCGGTGCTGCTGCCGCTGCTGCTGCCCGTCGCGGTGCTCGCCGTGCCGTTCGTCGACCTGCTGCTCGCGGTCGTGCGCCGCACGCGCGCCGGCCGCTCGCCGTTCGCGCCGGACAAGGCGCACCTGCACCACCGGCTGCTCGAGATCGGGCACAGCCACACCCGCGCCGTCCTGATCATGTACTTCTGGACGGCGCTGCTCGCGTTCGCCTTCGTCACGGTGTCGCTGTTCGGCGGGCCGCTGCGCGTGGTCGCCGTCGTCGGCACGGTCGGCGCGCTCGCGCTCGTGCTCTCGAACCTGCCGCGGCTGCGCGCCGCGGCCACGCAGGAGGACCGCTGATGACCCCACCGCCCGCAGGGACCTCCGGCTGGGACGACCGTCCGGTGCGGGCGGCGCGCTCCGGCCTGCTCACCGGGCTGGCCTTCGCGCCCGTCGCCGCGCTGGTGGGCGCGCTCGTCGCGGGGGAGCGCGGGGCGCTCGGGGCGGCTCTCGGGTGCCTCGTGCCCGCGGCGGTGCTGCTGCTGACGTGGGGAGCCGCCGAGCTGGGGGCCCGGCGCTCGGCGCAGGCCTTCGCCGGGCTGCTGCTCGGCTCCTACCTCGTCAAGATCGTCGTCGTGGGGCTGCTGCTGTCCCTGCTGCGCGACGTCGACGGCGCCAGCCGCACGGCGCTCGGTCTCGCCGCGGTGGTCGGCCTGCTGCTGGCCCTGGTGGTCGAGGCCCGCGTGATCAGCAGCACGCGGGTGCCGTACGTCGAGCCGGTACCGCGGCGCGAGGGGCCGGGCACGGGCTGACACGGCCTGACTGGTAGGTTGCCCCTGCGATGAGCGCCGGCCACGAGGGTGAGAGCCAGGTCTGGGGTCTCATCTCGACGCTCGTCGGCGGCCCTGCGGTCTGGGGCGCCATCGGCTACGGCGTCGACCGTCTGCTCGACACCTCGGCCTTCCTGCCTGTCGGCGTCGTGGTCGGTTTCGTGACCTCGTTCTACATCGTGTACGTGAAGACGCAATCGCAGCCGGCGGACAGCCGTCCCGCCGCCACCCGGAACGACACAGGAGACGACGCGCCGAGATGACGCTCGCCAGCACCGTGGGACCTGATCGCGTGGTGGAGGGCCCCGTCCTCGCTGCGGTCTCCACCCCGCCGGACGGCTACGTGCCGCCGAGCATCGAGGAGTTCCTGTACGAGCCGCTGTTCGGCTCGGGGGTCTTCGCGGTCAACCGCATCGTCCTGATGATGCTGCTCATGACCGGCCTGCTGTGCCTGGTCTTCGGCGTGGGGTTCCGCCGACCGCAGGTCGTGCCGCGGGGCCTGCAGAACGTCCTCGAGACCGGCACCGACTTCGTCCGCACGCAGATCGGCGACGAGGTCATCGGCAAGGAGGCCAGCCGCCGCTTCACGCCGTACCTGACGGCGCTGTTCTTCTTCATCCTCGCGATGAACATCACGTCGATCATCCCGGGCCTCAACCTGCCGATCAACGGCGTCGCGGCGCTGCCGCTGGTGCTCGCGATCCTCACCTGGGTGATCTACAACTACCAGGGCGCGAAGGCGCAGGGACTGGGCGCGTACGTCAAGGGGTCGCTGTTCCCGCCCGGCATCCCGGCCCCCATCTACCTGCTGGTCACGCCGATCGAGTTCGTCTCGACCTTCGTCCTGCGGCCGATCACGCTGTTCATCCGACTGCTGGCCAACATGATCGCCGGCCACCTCATCCTCGGGCTGTTCTACAGCGCCTCCCCCTACCTGTTCCTGGGCTACCAGGACGGGCGCTGGTGGACGGCGCTGTTCGGCCTGGGCTCGTTCGCCGGCGCCATCGTCTTCACCTTCTTCGAGGCGCTGGTGGCCGTCCTGCAGGCCTACATCTTCACGCTGCTCACCGCGGTCTACCTCGCCGGCTCGCTCGAGTCGGAGCACTAGGCACCATCCAGACTCCAGTTGCGGCGACGGCCCGCGGCTGACAACAGAAAGGGACACCGTGGACCCCCTGGTTCAGCTCGCCATCGACGGCGAGATCAACGGCAATCTGAACGCGATCGGCTACGGCCTGGCCGCGATCGGACCCGGCATCGGCATCGGCATCCTGGTCGGCAAGGCCCTCGAGGGCATCGCCCGCCAGCCCGAGGCGACCGGCGTGCTGCGCACGAACATGTTCCTCGGCATCGCGTTCGTCGAGGCCCTGGCCCTCATCGGCCTGGTCGCCGGCTTCATCTTCAACTGATGCGGCTCACCAGCCTGCTGCTCGCCGTCGAGGAGGGCGGCGAGAGCCACAACCCGCTGATCCCGAACGCCAACGAGCTGTTCTGGGGCACGATCTGCTTCGCGATCTTCGCGGGGTTCATGATCAAGTACGTGCTTCCTCAGGCTCGCGTAGCGCTCGAGCAGCGCACGGCCGGCATCGAGGGCAAGCTCGCGCAGGCCGAGCGCGACCGCGACGAGGCGCAGCAGCTGCTGGCGCAGTACCGGCAGCAGCTCGCCGACGCGCGCAGCGAGGCCGGTCGCATCCGCACCGAGGCCCAGGCCCAGCGCGCCCAGATCGTCGAGGAGGCGCGGGTCGAGGCCCGCACCGAGGCGGCCCGCATCACCGACGCCGCCACCGCGCAGATCGCCACCGAGCGCCTGCAGGTGCTCGGCGAGCTGCGTCGCGAGGTCGGCGGCCTGGCCGTCGAGCTCGCCGGACGCGTCGTCGGCGAGTCGCTCGAGGACGAGGCGCGCCAGCGCCGCACCGTCGACCGGTTCCTCGACAGCCTCGACGGAGCAGCGCCGACGACGGCCGGATCAGTCCCGTCGTGAGAGGTGCCAGCCGCGACGCGCTCGCCCGGGCCCTGCAGTCGTACGAGCAGGGCGCGGGCAGCGTGCGGGACGGGTCCGGCTCGTCGGAGATCAGCGAGGGCCTGTACGCCGTGGCCGCGCTGCTCGACCGCGAGCCGTCCCTGCGCCGCGCGTTCACCGACCCGGCGTCGTCCCCGGCCGCCCGGCAAGGGCTGGCCGACCGGCTGCTCGGGCAGCAGCTGCCCGCAGCGCCGCTCGGCGTCCTGCGCGACCTGGTCGCCGAGCGCTGGTCCGGCCCGAACGACCTGCGCGACGCCGTCGAGGTGCTGGCCGCCGAGGCCGCCATGCACGCCGCCGAGGGGGACGGCTCGCTCGACGACGTCGAGGACGAGCTGTTCCGCTTCGCCCGCCTGCTCGGGCGCGAGCCCGCGCTGCGCGCCGCGCTGACCGACCCGGGTCTGCCGGACGAGCGCAAGACCGCGCTCGTGCGCGACCTGCTCGGCACGCGGGCGACCCCGACCACCACCCGGCTGGTCGAGATCGCGGTCACCCGGCCGCGCGGGGGATCGCTCGAGGGCGCCCTCGAGGAGCTGTCCCGGCTCGCCGCGGGCCGCCGCTCGTGCTACGTCGCCCGCGTGCGGGTCGCGCTGCCGCTGACCTCGGGGCAGCAGACACGCCTGGCCGCCTCGCTCGCCCGCATCTACGGGCGCGAGGTGCAGCTGCAGGTCGAGGTCGACCCCACGATCGTCGGCGGCGTCGAGGTCCGGGTCGGCGACGAGGTCCTCGACGGGACCGTCAGCCACAACCTCGAGCAGGTCCGCCGCCGCCTGGCGGGCTAGTCCGGCCCGTCCGGACGAGACTCGTCCCACGCACACCACTCGACACGACTCCAGAGCCACCCACGAAGACGAGAGCAGGGAAGCAGATGACGGAGCTCAGCATCCGCCCGGAGGACGTCCGGTCCGCGATCGAGCAGTACGTCACGTCGTACAGCGCCGAGACCACCCGCGAGGAGGTCGGCGTCGTCGCCGAGGTCGGTGACGGCATCGCCCGCGTCGAGGGCCTGTACTCCACGATGGCCAACGAGCTGCTCGAGTTCGAGGGCGGGGTCCTCGGCCTCGCCCTCAACCTCGACACCCGCGAGGTCGGCGCCGTCATCCTCGGCGACCCGGCCGGCATCGAGGAGGGCCAGGCGGTCCGCCGCACCGGCGACATCCTGTCGGTCCCCGTCGGCGACGGCTTCCTCGGCCGCGTCGTCGACCCGCTCGGCAACCCCATCGACGGCAAGGGCGAGATCGTCGCCGAGGGCCGCCGCATCCTCGAGCTGCAGGCCCCGACCGTCGTGCAGCGCCAGCCGGTCACCGAGCCGCTGCAGACCGGCATCAAGGCCGTCGACGCCATGACCGCCATCGGTCGCGGGCAGCGCCAGCTCATCATCGGCGACCGGCAGACCGGCAAGACCGCCGTCGTCATCGACGCGATCATCAACCAGCGCGAGAACTGGGCGACCGGCGACCCGAAGAAGCAGGTCAAGTGCATCTACGTCGCCATCGGCCAGAAGGGCTCCACGGTCGCCGAGACCGTCGGCCGCCTCGAGGACGCCGGCGCGATGGAGTACACGACCGTCGTCGCGGCCCCCGCGTCGCAGCCGGCCGGCTTCAAGTACCTGGCGCCGTACACCGGCTCGTCCATCGGCCAGCACTGGATGTACAACGGCCAGCACGTCCTCATCGTGTTCGACGACCTGTCCAAGCAGGCCGACGCCTACCGCGCCATCTCGCTGCTGCTGCGCCGCCCGCCGGGCCGCGAGGCCTACCCGGGTGACGTCTTCTACCTGCACAGCCGCCTGCTCGAGCGCTGCGCGAAGCTCTCCGACGAGCTCGGCGGCGGCTCGATGACCGGTCTGCCGCTCATCGAGACCAAGGGCAACGACGTCTCGGCGTTCATCCCGACGAACGTCATCTCGATCACCGACGGGCAGATCTTCCTCGAGACCGACCTGTTCAACTCCGGTGTCCGCCCGGCGATCAACGTCGGCATCTCGGTGTCCCGCGTCGGCGGCTCGGCCCAGCGCAAGGCGATGAAGGCGGTCTCCGGCCGCCTGCGCCTGGACCTCGCGCAGTACCGCGAGCTCGAGGCGTTCGCCGCGTTCGGCTCCGACCTCGACAAGGCCTCCAAGGCCCAGCTCGAGCGCGGTGCCCGGCTCGTCGAGCTGCTCAAGCAGCCGCAGTACTCGCCGTTCCCCGTCGAGCAGCAGGTCGCGTCGATCTGGGCCGGCACGAACGGCCACCTCGACGACGTGCCGGTGGCTGACGTCCGCCGCTTCGAGCGCGAGTTCCTCGACCACATCGGCCGCAGCCGTCCGGCGATCTACGACGCCATCGTGCAGACCGGCAAGCTCGACGACGACACGGTCGGCGAGCTCGAGGCCGCGGTCGCGGAGTTCAAGCGCGGCTTCCAGACCGGCTCGGGCGAGAGCCTCGTGAACGAGGCGCCCGAAGAGGCGATGGACGCCGACGACCGCGGCCAGGAGAAGATCACCCGCTACGCCCAGCCGACCAGCACGAAGCGCTGACGCATGGGTGCCCAGCTCCGGGTCTACCGCCGACGCATCCGGTCGGTGCAGTCGACGAAGAAGATCACGCGCGCGATGGAGCTCATCGCGGCCTCGCGCATCGTCAAGGCGCAGCAGCGCGTCACGGCTGCACAGCCGTACACGCGCCAGCTGACCCGGGTGATCTCCGCGCTGGCCTCCCAGTCGACGGTCGACCACCCGCTGCTGCAGGAGCAGACCGACGAGCGCCGCGCCGCGGTGCTCGTCATCACGAGCGACCGCGGTCTCGCCGGCGGCTACAACGCCAACGCCCTGAAGACCGCGGCCCAGCTCGAGGAATTGCTGCGCAGCGAGGGCAAGACGCCGGTCGCGTACCTCGTCGGCCGCAAGGCGGTGGGCTTCTACCGCTTCCGCGGCCGCGACGTCGAGGACTCGTGGACGGGCTTCTCGGAGCAGCCGTCCTACGAGGACGCCCGGGAGGTCGCCGACACCCTCATCGACGCCTTCCTGCGCACCGAGGAGGAGGGCGGCGTCGGTGAGATCCACGTCGTCCACACCGAGTACGCGTCCGCGCTGACGCAGCGGGCGGTCGCGAACCGCGTGCTGCCCCTGGTCGTCGAGGAGTCCGACGCACCGCCGCCGGAGGGCGCGCTGCCGCTGTACGAGTTCGAGCCCGACCCCGCGGCGCTGCTCGACGCGCTGCTGCCGCGGTACGTCACGACCCGCGTCTACGCCGCCATGCTCGAGTCGGCGGCCTCGGAGTCGGCCTCGCGCCGGCGCGCGATGAAGGCCGCGACCGACAACGCGGACGAGCTCATCAAGTCGCTCACCCGAGCGGCCAACTCGGCTCGCCAGGCCGAGATCACGCAGGAGATCAGCGAGATCGTCGGCGGCGCGTCGGCACTCGAAGACGCCAAGTAGCCCGAGGAGATCCCATGACACTCACCGCCGACAGCCCCGCTCCCGCCGCCCCCGCCGGCGGCTCCGGCCGGGTCGCCCGCGTCATCGGCCCGGTCGTCGACGTCGAGTTCCCGCCCGACGCGATGCCGGAGATCTACAACGCGCTGCACGTCGAGCGCTCCCTGGGCGGTACCACCTCGGTGCTCACGCTCGAGGTCGCCCAGCACATCGGCGACAACCTGGTCCGCGCCATCGCGATGCAGCCCACCGACGGCCTCGTCCGCGGCGCCTCGGTGCAGGACACCGGCGCGGCGATCTCGGTCCCCGTCGGCGACGCCACCAAGGGCCACGTCTTCAACGCCCTCGGCCAGCCGATGGACGTCGAGAGCGTCGACGCCGACACCTACTGGCCGATCCACCGGCCGTCGCCGGCCTTCGACCAGCTCGAGAGCAAGACGGAGATCTTCCCGACCGGCATCAAGGTCATCGACCTGCTCGCCCCGTACGTGGCCGGCGGCAAGATCGGCCTGTTCGGCGGTGCCGGCGTCGGCAAGACGGTGCTCATCCAGGAGATGATCTACCGCGTCGCCAAGGAGTTCTCCGGCGTGTCGGTGTTCGCCGGCGTCGGCGAGCGCACCCGCGAGGGCAACGACCTGTTCGGTGAGATGACCGAGTCGGGCGTCATCGAGGACACCGCCCTCGTCTTCGGCCAGATGGACGAGCCGCCGGGCACCCGCCTGCGCGTCGCGCTGTCGGCCCTGACGATGGCGGAGTACTTCCGCGACGTGCAGAAGCAGGACGTGCTGCTGTTCATCGACAACATCTTCCGCTTCACCCAGGCCGGGTCCGAGGTCTCCACGCTGCTCGGCCGCATGCCGAGCGCCGTCGGCTACCAGCCGACCCTCGCCGACGAGATGGGCGTGCTCCAGGAGCGCATCACGTCGACCCGCGGCCACTCGATCACCTCCCTGCAGGCGATCTACGTGCCGGCCGACGACATCACCGACCCGGCGCCGCACACGACGTTCACCCACCTGGACGCCACCACGGTGCTCTCGCGGGCCATCTCCGAGCTCGGCATCTACCCGGCGGTCGACCCGCTCGACTCGACCAGCCGCATCCTCGACCCGCGCTTCGTGGGCGAGGAGCACTACGCCGTCGCCCGCGAGGTGCAGCGCATCCTGCAGCGCTACAAGGACCTGCAGGACATCATCGCGATCCTCGGCATCGACGAGCTCGCCGAGGAGGACAAGGTCCTCGTCAACCGGGCCCGTCGCATCCAGCGCTTCCTGTCGCAGCCGTTCTTCGTCGCGGAGGCGTTCACCGGCCAGCCCGGCAAGTTCGTCCCGATCGAGGAGACGATCGCGTCGTTCAAGAAGCTCACCGAGGGCGACTACGACCACCTGCCCGAGCAGGCGTTCTTCCTGTGCGGTGGCATCGAGGACGTCGAGGCGAAGGCCAAGCAGCTCGGCAGCTGACGGCAGCTCGCGTCGTCCGCCGACGGCCGGTCCCCTGCGGGGGGCCGGCCGTCGGCGCGTCCGCCCTGGCCGGAGGGCGCCGACCCGGCCCCGGTAGTCTGCACAGCGGCGGGCCTCCCGCCGCGACCCCCAAGAGGAGCTGAAGTGGCGGAGCTGCACGTCGAGCTGGTGGCGGTCGACCGCGAGGTGTGGAGCGGCGAGGCCACGGTGGTGAGCGCGCGCACGACCGAGGGCGAGATCGGTGTCCTGCCGGGTCACGCTCCGCTGCTGGGCCAGCTCGCCGACGGCGGCGTCGTCACCATCTCCCAGACGGGCGGGGCCGGCGTCGTCGTCGCCGTCCACGGTGGCTTCCTGTCCGTCACGGACGAGGGCGTGACGGTGCTGGCCGAGGTCGCCGAGCTCGGGACCGACGTCGACACCGGCCGGGCGCGCTCGGCGCTGGAGCGCGCCCGCGCCGAGCAGGACGTCCCCGCGCGGCTGCGGGCGGAGAGCCGCCTGCGCGCCGCCGGCTCGCCGGCCTAGCGCCCACCCGGCCGACCCCCCTCGACGCGCCGCCCCTGCACCGGCGTGCCGGTCCTCGAGGCGCTCGGAGCGCTGCTCGTCGTCCCGGTCGTCGTCGTCCTGCTGCTGGCGGCGGTCGCCGTGCGTGCCCGCGGGCTCAAGGCGGCCGGCGGCACCGTCGAGCTGTCGCTGCGGCTCAAGCGGCCCGGCCACGGCCGCGGCTGGGTGAACGGCGTCGGCCGCTTCGTCGACGACGAGCTGCGCTGGTACCGCGTCTTCAGCCTGTCCCTGCGGCCCCGCCGGGTGCTGTCCCGCCGCGAGCTCACGGTCGTGTGCCGGCGCGACCCCTCCGGTGCAGAGCACCGGGCGCTGCTCGACGGTGCGGTCGTCATGGAGTGCCGCGTCGGCGACCGCCCGGTCGAGCTCGCCATGCAGCCGTCGGCCGTGACCGGCTTCCTGGCCTGGCTCGAGTCGGGCCCGCCCGGCGCGACGCTGCCGCGGTACCGGATCTAGGCCGTCCCCAGGTCGTCTCCCGGCCCGTCCGCCAGGCTGTCGCCAGGCCGGAGCTAGGCCGGAGCTAGGCCGGAGCGTCCTGGGGCTGGCGGCGGGCGCCGCCGGGCGTCCACAGCACGTCGCCGCCGGGGTTCGCCACTCGCGACAGGATGAACAGCAGGTCCGAGAGCCGGTTGAGGTACAGCGCGGGCTCGGTGCCGGTGCGGTCGGGCTCGGCCTCGAGCAGCGCCCAGGTCGAGCGCTCGGCGCGGCGGACGACGGTGCGCGAGACGTGCAGCAGCGCGGCGGCGGGCGTGCCGCCCGGCAGGATGAAGCTGGCGAGCTTCTCCAGCCGCCCGTTGAACTCGTCGCAGGCGCGCTCGAGGCGAGCGGTGTAGTCGGGCGTCACGCGCAGCGGCGGGTAGGCCGGGGCGGGGACGACCGGCGTGGACAGTTGGGCTCCGAGGTCGAACAGGTCGTTCTGCACCTCCAGCAGCACGGCGGCGACGTCGGGCGCGGGACGGCCGAGGGCGAGCACGACGCCGAGCGAGCTGTTGGTTTCGTCGACGTCGGCGTACGCGGCGAGCCGCACGCCGGTCTTCGCGGTGCGGCTCATGTCGCCGAGGGCCGTGGTGCCGTCGTCGCCGGTCTTGGTGTAGATGCGGGTGAGGTGGACGGCCATGC
>CAXTFU010000006.1:30000-35801 GCA_964243385.1 uncultured bacterium
GGCGCGGCTCCCGGACGCGGCCTTCCTAGGATGGCGGCATGGACCGCTTCCTCGTCTCCGGTGGCGCTCGGCTCGCAGGGGAGGTCTCGGTCAGCGGTGCGAAGAACAGCGTGCTGAAGCTGATGGCGGCCTCGCTGCTCGCCGAGGGCACGACCGTGCTCACCAACGTCCCGGACATCCTCGACGTGACGATCATGGGTGAGGTGCTGCGCCGGCTCGGCTGCGACGTCGTGCGCGGCGAGGCGACCGTCTCGATCACCGTCCCGGCCCGCCCGGGGCACGAGGCCGACTACGACCTCGTCCGCCGCATCCGTGCCTCGATCGCCGTGCTCGGGCCGCTCGTCGCGCGGTGCGGCGAGGCGAAGGTCGCCCTGCCCGGTGGCGACGCGATCGGCTCGCGCGGCCTCGACATGCACGTCGCAGGGCTCGTGAAGCTCGGCGCGAGCGTCGTCAGCGAGCACGGCTACCTCATCGCCCGGGCGCCGAAGCTGCGGGGCGCGACGGTGTGGCTCGACTTCCCGAGCGTCGGCGCGACGGAGAACCTGCTCATGGCGGCGGCCCTCGCCGACGGCACGACGGTCATCGACAACGCCGCCCGCGAGCCCGAGATCGTCGACCTCTGCTCGATGCTCACCGAGATGGGCGCCCGCATCTCCGGCGTCGGCTCGAGCACCCTCGAGATCGAGGGGGTCGAGCAGCTGCACCCCGTCGAGCACGAGACGGTCACCGACCGCATCGTGGCCGGCACGTGGGCGGTCGCGGCCGTCATGACCCGCGGCGACGTGACGGTCCGGGGCGGGCGCACCGAGCACCTCGAGATGCCGCTGGACAAGCTCGTGCAGGCCGGCGCCGAGGTGCACCAGGTCGCCGGCGGCTTCCGCGTCACGATGGACCGCCGGCCCAAGGCGGTCGACGTCGTGACGCTGCCCTACCCGGGGTTCGCCACCGACTTCCAGCCGCTGTTCCTCGGCCTCAACACGGTGGCCGAGGGCACCGCGATGATCACCGAGAACGTCTTCGAGTCGCGCTGGATGTTCGTCAACGAGCTCGTCCGCCTCGGCGCCGAGGTCCGCACCGACGGCCACCACGCCGTCGTCCGCGGCCGCGAGCAGCTCTCCGCCGCGCCCGTCACCGCGCACGACATCCGCGCCGGTGCGGGGCTCGTCCTCGCCGGGCTCGTCGCCGACGGCGTCACCGAGGTGTCCGAGGTGTCGCACGTCGACCGCGGTTACGAGGACTTCGTCCCCAAGCTCGTCGCGCTCGGCGCCGACGTCCGGCGCGAGGCGGCGCCGGACGAGCCCTGGCTGCGCTGACCCCGTCCCGCCCGACCCCCAGGAGGCTGCGATGAGCACCGCACCCGACCGTCCGCCGCTGCCGCCGTTCGACGAGGCGAGCGCGCGCAGCAAGGTGCAGGCCGCCGAGGACGCGTGGAACGCCCGCGACCCCGAGCGCGTCGCGGCGGCGTACACGCCCGACACCGTCTGGCGCAACCGGTCGGAGTTCGTCACCGGACGCGAAGCCGTCGTCGAGTTCCTGCGCCGCAAGTGGGCCCGCGAGCACGAGTACGCGCTGCGCAAGGACCTGTGGGCGTTCACCGGCGACCGCATCGCCGTGCGCTTCCAGTACGAGTGGCACGACGACGACGGCCAGTGGTGGCGCAGCTACGGCAACGAGCAGTGGGAGTTCGACGCCGCGGGGTACATGCGCCGGCGCGAGGCGAGCATCGACGACGTCGCGATCTCCGCGGACGTCCGGCGCATCACCGGTCCGCGCCCCGCGGGCGACACGACGCCGCTGCCGCTGCAGTAGCGGGTCAGCTGCTGACGAGGTCGCGGGCGCGCAGGGCGTCGCCGCGGAACACCAGCACGTCGGTGCCCTCGTCCTGCTCGGCGACCGTGCAGCGGATGCCGGCGTCGCGCAGCAGGGCCCGCAGCATCTCGGCGTCCTCGACGGTGCGCACGCGGGTCACCGGGACGAGCAGCCCGTAGTCGCCGCGGGCGCGGGCCTTCTCGAGCCGCCGGGCGGTGCGGTCGTCGCGGTGGTCGGTCGAGAACACCCAGCGGCAGAGCAGGATGATGACGCCGAGCGCCAGCGCGGCCACCAGCGGGCCGAACAGGAAGTGGTAGCTCGGGACGATCACGCGGCGGCTCCTGCGGGACGGGCTTGTGCCTCCAGTGTGCCGGAGCCTGGGCCGCCGCGCTCGTCCGGGCAGGTCGTCCGGCGTGCGGTGCAACTGCGGAGCGCTCCCGTGCGTCCTACCGGGTGTGACGGGTGCAGGGGGACGGGCGCAGCTCGACGTGCGGGCGGACGGCTTCGTGCTGGAGGTGCGCGCTGCGTCGGGGCTCGCGCTGCGGGGGCGGCTGGACGTGACGGTCACCGCCGACGTGCGGCTCGCACTGGCCGCCGCGGTCGACGAGGGGACCGGCGAGCTGGTGCTCGACGTCAGCGGCGTGCACGGCATCGACGCCACCGGGCTCGGCGTCCTCGTGGGTGCCCACCGGCGCGCGGGCCGGGCCGGGCGCACGCTCGTCCTGCTGGACGCGTCCCTCGCGGTGCGCCGGGTGCTGCGGCTGAGCCGGCTCGACCGGGTGCTGCACCTGCGGGCCGCCGGACGGATCGGGTCGCCGACGTAGGCGTCAGAAGCGGCGGCGGCGTCCTCGCCGGCTCGGGTGCTTCGTGAGGTCTGCGGCCGAGGTGAGCACGCCGCCGATCTGCGGGTTGCGCGGGGTGATGCGCCGCCCGAGCAGGCCCAGCACGCGACCGACGAGGGGGAGCAGGACGGCGAACAGCGCCCAGGTGCGCAGGCGGCGGGAGAAGAAGGCCCAGATCATGGCGCCTCCCTGCCCGGAGATCGGCAGTCCATGCTGCCGTGGGGGGGTCACAGCGGCCGCGGCGGTCCGATCCGCACGGGCACGCCCGGCGACCACAGCACGTGCGGCGGGCCCACCGGGGCGGGCAGCCCGGCCTGCACGACGAGGTCGTCCGACAGGTCGAGCAGCTCGGCACGGTGCAGCGGCCAGGCCGGGTGGTCGACCGGCGCGAACGCGGTGCGCCCGCCGTACCAGGTCGAGAACAGCCCCCAGCGCGCGGTGAGGAACAGCGCGAGCTCGTCGGCCGGGACGGGGTCGCCGATGCGCACGCGCACCACCCCGCCGGCGCCGCGGGGGCAGGGCCAGCGCCGGGAGGTCTCGTAGGCGACGGTGGGCCGGCCCTCGCTCGTGCCGTGGCGCACCGACATGCGCGCCCACAGGTAGGGCAGGCAGTACGACACCCGCGCGGCGAGCACCGGCAGCAGCCGCGCGGCCTCGAGCGAGCGGAACACGACGCCCCTCCGACCGGTGGCCGGGTCGACGGCGTAGAGGCGGACGTTCGTCTCGGCGAACCCGGACAGGTGCGGCAGCGCTGGCGTGCCGAGGATGCGCACCGACGACATGACGAACGGCACGAGGCCGACGTGCGTGACCCCGTCGAGCACGTCGGGCACGGTGCCGGCCGGGAGCAGGGGCGCGACGAGGTCGGGGTCGACCGGCCAGTGCAGCATCGTGAGGTCGCCCCAGTGCTGGGTGAAGACGGCGCGGCGCACCCGGTGCGCAGGGGTCTCGGTCAGCGGCTCCGGCGCGCGCTCGGGGGCCTGGGGCACGCCCTGCACGCTAGGTGCGGCAGCTGCGGGCAGCCACCCGGCGTTGACTAGGCTCCTCGGCCATGCGCCTGGTGATCGCGACGTGCTCGGTCGACTACGTCGGACGGCTCACCGCGCACCTGCCGAGCGCCACGCGCCTGCTGCTCGTCAAGGCCGACGGGTCGGTGTCGATCCACGCCGACGACCGCGCGTACAAGCCGCTGATGTGGATGAGCCCGCCCTGCACGACGCTCGAGCAGGACGGCGTGTGGACGGTCACGAACAAGGGCGGCGAGCAGCTCGTCATCACGGTCGAGGACGTGCTGTCGGACGTCTCGCACGCCCTCGGCAGCGATCCGGGGCTGGTGAAGGACGGCGTCGAGAAGCACCTGCAGGCGCTGCTCGCCGACCGCTGCGAGGTGCTCGGCGCCGGCTGGACGCTCGTGCAGCGCGAGTACTTCACCGACATCGGCCCGGTCGACCTGCTCTGCCGCGACGAGACGGGCGCGCACGTGCTCGTCGAGGTGAAGCGGCACGCCGAGATCGACGGGGTCGAGCAGCTCACCCGCTACCTGCAGCGCGTGTCGACGGTGCTCGGCGACGTGAAGGGCGTGCTGGCCGCGCAGAGCTTCAAGCCGCAGGCCAAGGTGCTCGCCGCCGACCGGGGCATCACCTGCCTGCAGCTCGACTACGACGAGCTGAGGGGCCTGGAACCGGGCACACCGACACTGTTCTGATCGGCCGTGCCCCGGTGCGCCGCCCGATCCCTGCCCCTGACCTGACGCGGACGGCTGACGTGGCGCACTCCCCCCGGTTCGGACGCGCCGCGTGAGCGGCGGCTCGCGCCGTGCCGCGCGCCGTGCCGCGGCGCTGTCGGCGCTGCGCTCGGCCGACGACGAGGACGCGCCGCGCGTCCCGGCCGGCGAGCGCATCGAGGACGGGCACGTCGTCCGCGCGGTGGCGGGCACGTCGAGCGCCCGTCCGTACCGCTGCCCCGGCTGCGACCAGGAGCTGCGCGCCGGCACGCCCCACGTCGTCGCCTGGCCCGAGGGGCGCCCGGACGACCGGCGGCACTGGCACTCGGCCTGCTGGGCGGCCCGCGGCCGTCGCGGCGTGAAGGTGCACCGCAGCAAGAACGCGCCCCGCTACGGCTGACGCGTCCGGGCCCGGCGTGGCTAGGGTCGTCCGCGTGCTCGAGATCCGCGCCAACACCGTCCTGCCGGCGCGGCGGCGCGACGTCGTCCTGCACACCGCGGACGGCCTCGAGCTCGTCGGCGAGCTGGCGCTGCCGCCGGAGCGCCCGCCCGTCGCGACGCTCGTCTGCCTGCACCCGCTGCCCACCGAGGGCGGGTTCATGGACAGCCACCTGCTGAAGAAGGCGGGCTCCCGGCTGCCCGCGCTCGCCGACCTCGCCGTGCTGCGGTTCAACACCCGGGGCACCTCGAGCCCCCGCGGGACCAGCCAGGGGGCGTTCGACGCCGGGGGAGGGGAGCAGTACGACGTGGCCGCCGCGCTCGACCTCTGCGAGGCGGAGGACCTGCCGGCCGTGTGGCTGCTCGGCTGGTCGTTCGGCACCGACCTCGCGATCCGCTGCGGCGGCGACCCGACGGTCGTCGGCGTCGTCCTGATCAGCCCGCCCCTGCGCTTCTCCACGCCCGACGACCTCGCCGCCTGGGCGGTCTCGGGCAAGCCGCTCACCGCCGTCGTGCCCGAGCTCGACGACTTCCTGCGCCCCGACGAGGCGCGCGAGCGCTTCGCGGCCGTGCCGCAGGCGGAGGTGGTGGCCGTCGAGGGCGCCAAGCACCTGTTCGTCGGGTACACCGAGCGGGTCCTCGACGAGGTCGTGCGCCGGGTCTCCCCGGGTTCCGCCCCGCTCCCGCGCACCTGGGCCGGCGACGGCGAGGGCGAGCAGGGCTGAGCCGGGTCGGCGGGGCGGGTGGGGCGTCGGGCGGCCGGGACCCGTGCGCAGCCGACAGGGAGCCGGGGCAGCCGCGGTCAGGCCTGGTCCTGCCGCGGCGCGATGACCTCGGCGAGGATCAGCTGCAGGGCCGCCGCGATCGGGATGGCGAGCAGCGCGCCCAGCACCCCGAGCAGGGCTCCGCCGACGAGCACGGCGACGACCGTGGCCGCCGGCGAGACGTCGACCGAGCGCTGCATGATCCGCGGGTAGAGGAAGTAGTTC
>CAXTFU010000006.1:35811-39298 GCA_964243385.1 uncultured bacterium
CGCCGGCCTTCACCGAGGTGAACAGGGCGACCACGGTGATCACGAGCGCGCCGATGGTCGCGCCGATGAGCGGGACCAGCCCGGTCAGGAAGATCACGAGCGAGAGCGCCAGCGCGTAGTCGATCTCGAGCACGGAGAGCAGGAAGTAGGTCAGCGCGGCGTTCAGGCCGGCGATCGACACCGCTCCGGCGACGTAGCCGCCGACCCGGCTGAGGATCTCGTCGGTGAGCAGCCCCACGCGGGCGCGCCGCGAGCGCGGGACGAGCCGGTAGGCCTGTGCCTTGATCGACGGCAGGTTCGCCAGGAAGTACAGCGTCACGATGAGCACGGTGAGCGTGCTGAACAGGAAGCCGAAGACGAACTTGCCGACGCCGAGCACGCCGCCGGCCGCGCCGATGCCCAGCCGCTGCGGGTCGCCGAGCAGGTCCTGCGCGCGGTCGAGCAGCCCGAAGCGCTCGTCGAGGGAGGCGATGCGCCGGTTGTCCTGCAGCTGGCTGACGAAGTCGGGCGCCGCCACGACGAGCGCCTGCGCCTGCTCGACGATCGGTGGAACGACCGCGAAGCCGAAGCCCACGAAGAACAGCAGCACCGCCACGAGCACGACGGCGACCGCGAACGGCCGGCGCATGTGCCGGCGCTCCAGCGCCTCGACCGCCGGGTTCAGGCCGATGGCGAGGAACGCCGCGGTGAGCAGCAGGACGAGGACGCCCTGCACGGCGATGAGCGACATGACCAGGCCGTAGGCGAGGGCCACCCCGAGCGCGGCCGAGAAGGCGACCCGGAACGGCGAGCGCGGTGCCAGCGGACGGCCGGGTCGTCCGTAGGGGTTGTCGTCGTCGGCGTTGGCCTCGATGCGGCGCACCGCGGTGTCGAGCAGCGGGTCGTCCGGCGGCGCCACGAGCATGGCCGCCTCGACGGCGGCCGTGCTCGCCTCGACGGCGCCCTGCTCGGCCTGCTGCGCGCCCGCGCGCGCCTGCTCGGCCTGGGACCGGGCCGCGGCGGCGCGGTCGGCGGACGCTCCTGCGGCGTCCAGCGCGTCGCCGACGGCCTCGTCGACGCGCTCGTCGACGGCCTCGTCGACCCGCTCGTCGACGGCCTCGTCCACGGCCTCGTCGACGCGCTCGTCGACGGCACGGTCGACGGCAGGGTCGGGCACGGGCTCGCCGGTCGGTGTCAGGGGCTCGTGCGGGCGGGAGCGGTCACTCACCCGGACGCACGCGCGTGGCCCCCTGCGGGCCCTGCCGCGTCGACCCGGGCGCGTTCTGCGCCGGAGCGTTCTGCGCGGGAGCGTTCTGCGCGGGAGCGTTCTGCGCGGGAGCGGTCACGTCGATCGTCATCGGCGTGACGGCCGCCGACACCGCGTCGCGCAGCTGCTGCAGCTGCGCGGTGATCGCGTCGCGCTGGCGGGCGAGCTCGCCCAGCCGGCGCTGGCCCTCGGCGGTCGTGCGCGCCACGTCGCGCTGCGCCTGCTCGTGCAGCAGCTGCACGTCCTGGCGGGCCTGCGCGACGCTCGCCGCGGCCTGCTGCTCGGCGGCCGCCCGGCTGGCGTCGGCCTCCCGGCGGGCGGCGAGCAGCAGGTTGTCGGCGTCGCGCTTGCCCTGTGACCGGACGGCCTCCGCGTCGCGCTGCGCCTGCAGCGTCGCGGCCTCGGCCTGCTCGGCGCGCTTGACCAGCTCGCGCTCGCGCCGCTCGAGGGCGTCGAGCAGCTGGCGGCTCTCCTGCGCGGCCTGCTGCTTGGCGGCCGTGACGAGCGCGTCTGCCTCGGTGCGGGCGGACGAGCGCAGCGACGCGGCCTCCTGTTCCGCGAGCTGGAGCATGGCGGCGAGCCGCTCGGTGAGGCGCGACGCCGGCTCCGGCTGGCCCGAGGCGCGGGCCTCGGCCTCCTCGAGCCGCTCCCGCAGCTGGGCCACCTCGGCCTGCATGGCGGTGACCGCGCCGGTGTCGGCGGCGTGCCGCTGGTCCAGCGAGGTGAGGTGCTCGTCGACGCGGTCGAGGTAGTCGTCGACCTGGCGGCGGTCGTAGCCCCCGAACCGGACCACGTCGAAGCCGACGGGATCACCGGCGTCCATCGGGACGAGGTCCTCGGACGTGGTCGTGCCGCTCGCGGTCATGGACCTGTGATACCACCCGCGGGGCGCCCGGACGCGCACCGCCACACGGGCGACGAGTCACCTGCGAACCGCCGGTCCCGCAGGTCCCAGACGTCCCGCCACGGACCGGCCCGCCCCGGCCTGACGGGCGCGGGCGTCGGCCGCGAGACCGGTCCCGCCCGGCAGGGGCGCAGGCCCGTGGGGTCCGCCTCGTGCGACGCCGGCTACAGGCCCTCCGCGGCCGGCTCCACGAGCTCGACGAGCACGCCGCCCGCGCTCTTGGGGTGCACGAAGTTGACCCGGCTGCCGGCGGTCCCGGTGCGCGGCTCGTCGTACAGCAGGCGCATCCCCTGGGCGCGCAGGTGGTCGCTCACCGCCTCGACCGAGCGCACCCGGTAGGCCAGCTGCTGCACGCCCGGGCCGTGCGCCTCGAGGAAGCGGCCGATGGTGCTGTCCGGCGACAGGGGCGACAGCAGCTGCAGGAAGGTGCCCGAGCTCCCCACCTCGAGCATCGCCTCGCGGACGCCCTGCTCCTCGTTGACCTCGGTGTGCACGCACCGCATCCCGAAGCTCGTCTCGTACATCGCGATCGCGGCGTCGAGGTCGGCGACCGCGATGCCGACGTGGTCGATGCCGAGCACCTGCTCGGACGGGACCAGCTCGGGGGGGACGGGCACGAGGGCTCCAGCGGGACGTCGGGGCGGGCGGGGGAGGGCCGCCGCTCGGTATCGTCGCAGCACCTCGCCTCGACCTCAGGAGGTCCTCGTGGCCGCAGTCCGCTCCGTGCTCGTCGCCGGCGCCCGCACGCCCATCGGCAAGCTCTCCGGAGGCCTGTCGTCCTGCACGGCCATGGACCTCGGCGGCGTGGCCATCGCCGCCGCGCTCGAGCGGGCCGGCATCGCGGGGGACGCCGTCGACTACGTGATCATGGGCCAGGTGCTGCAGGCCGGGCAGGGGCAGATCACCGCCCGGCAGGCCGCGGTGAAGGGCGGCATCCCGATGAGCGTGCCGTCGCTGACGATCAACAAGGTGTGCCTGTCCGGCCTGAGCGCCATCGCGATGGCCGACCAGCTCATCCGGGCCGGCGAGTTCGAGGTCGTGGTCGCCGGCGGCATGGAGTCGATGACCTCGGCGCCCTACCTGCTGCCCAAGGCGCGCTCGGGCTACCGCTACGGCAACGCCGAGCTCGTCGACGCGACCTTCCACGACGGGCTGTTCGACGCCTTCGACCGCGAGGCGATGGGCGAGTCGACCGAGCAGCACAACGACCGCTACGGCTTCACCCGCGACCAGCAGGACGAGTACGCCGCCCGCAGCCACGAGCTGGCCGCCGCGGCGATCAAGGAGGGGCGCTTCGCGGACGAGATCGTGAGCGTCCCGGTGGCCCAGCGCAAGGG
>CAXTFU010000007.1:0-36732 GCA_964243385.1 uncultured bacterium
GAGCAGAGCGCAGCCGAGGGCGGTGGTCGTCGCCAGGACCGGCGTCCATTGCTGGACAAGGGAGACGACGACGACGGCGGCGACCCCGAGCGACGCGCCGACGAGGCCGCCGAGCAGGCCGATGACGACGGACTCGACGATGAACTGGCTAGCGATCTGTTTCCGAGTAGCCCCCATGGCCCGCCGCAGACCGATCTCCGCGACCCGTTCCATCACCGACAGCAGGGTGACGTTAGCGATGCCGAGCCCGCCGACCAGCAGCGCGACGGCGCCGAGCGCGAGAAACGTCGCGTTCAGGTCCGCCTGGACGGCGCCGCGGGCGGCGGTCTGATCGGTGGGCGACTCCACTGCGAAGAGCTCGGGGGCGTTCGGGTCCAGCGCCGTCGGGGCCTGCCTGGCGACCAGCGGGCCGGCTCCGACGTCGATCCGGGCGTGCAGCTCGGTGTCCGCGTTCAGCCGGTGGTCGGCGCGCGCGGTCCCGGTCGGCATGAGGACCGCGTCGACGAGATCGACCCGCCGCTGCGGGTCGTCGACGACGCCGAGCACGGCGTACGGGTCGGCGCCGACGAAGATGGACGGCTGCCGGTCGACCCGGCTGACCCCCAGGCGCCGCGCGGCGTCAGCGCCCAGGACGACAACCCGGTCGCCGCGGGCGTCGTGGCCCCGGTCGAAGGTGCGGCCGGTCACCAGCCGGGCGCGGACCGCATCGAGCAGCCCGGGCGAACCGGCCAGCACCGGGGTCGGGACCAGGTCCGGGGCGGACGGGTCATTGACAGCGACCGCGGTCACCGCGGCGCCCCCGGTGTCCACGCTGCTGACGGTGCCTGCCGCCTCCACGCCCGCAAGACGCTGGACCCGGTCCTGGGCGTCCGCGGGCAGCCGGCTGCTCGCGGGCCCGTCGTCGCCGGCCGCGCCCGGCCGGGTCGTCACGACGACCTGGGTCGCCGCCTCCGCGTCGAACGACCTGCCCACCTGACCGGCCGAGGTCTGCGCCAGCCCGATCGTGACGACGAGCGAGGCTATGCCGAGCACCGTGCCGAGGACGGTCAGCAGCAATCGGCCGGGGCGCGCTCCTACGCTGTGCGCGCTCTCTGCCAGCAGGTCGCGCAGGTCGAAGCCGTCGGACCGGCGGCCGGGACCCCGCCGCCGGCGCTGTGACGCCGTCGCGCCCGCGCGCCTCACGCCGGCTCCAGCAGGCCGTCGCTGATCCGGACCAGGCGCTGGGCGCGGGCCGAGACGGCGGGATCGTGCGTGATGACGATCAGCGTCATGCCGTCGGCGTGCAACTCGTCGAACAGGTCCATGACGCCCGCCGAGTTGGCGGTGTCGAGATTGCCGGTCGGCTCGTCGGCCAGCAGCAGGCTCGGCCCGGCCGCCACGGCACGTGCGATGGCGACGCGCTGACGCTCCCCGCCCGACAGCGTGCTCGGCAGCGCAGTCATGCGGTGCCCGAGACGGACCCGGTCGAGCGCCGCCCTGGCCCGGCGGTCCCGCTCGGCGCGCGGGACCGCGCTGTAGAGCATGGCGAGGAGGACGTTGTCGAGAACCGTTCGGTTCGGCAGCAGATGGAACTGCTGGAACACGAAACCGATCTGACGGCCGCGCAGCACCGCCCTGCGGTCCTCGGGGATGCCTGCCGTCGGGATCCCGTCGAGCAGGAAGTCGCCGTCGGTCGGGCGGTCGAGCAGCCCGAGCACGTGAAGCAGCGTCGACTTGCCGGAGCCGGACGGGCCGGTGACCGAGACGTACTCGCCGGCCTGGACCACCAAGTCGACCCCGCGCAGCGCCTGTACCGGCGGCGTGCCCGGGTACGCGCGGGCCAGCGCCCGAAGGTGCACGACGGCGGGGACGGTGGCGGGGACGGCGCACGAAGGGCCGGCGGCGGCGCCGTCCGCCGAGCCCGCCTCCGGTGCGGCCAGCAAGTCCTCGAGCGGGGCCGTCCCGCTGTCCTGCCGCGGAGCGGCGCCCGGTGACCGGCCCAGCCGTCTCACTGGCCGACGACGACAAGGTCGCCGGCACGGACGCCCCTGCCGGTGATCTCGGCGAAGCCTCCGGCGGACAGGCCGGTCGTGACGGTGACGAGTTCCGTCGCGCCGCCGCCGGTCGCCCGCTCGATGCGGGCCTCGCCGCCCGGGCCGGCGGTCAGGGCGGCCAGCGGCACGGCCAGCACCTCGCCGTCAGTGGCGGCAACGGGCACGGACAGGCGGACGTTGCTGCCCTGCAGGGCAGCGGCCTGCGCGGCCGTCAGTGGCTGCGGCAGCAGGACCACCTCCGACCGAGCCGGGCTGGACGGAGCCGGCGCGGCCGGCTCCCCCGGCTCATCGGGACGGGCGGCGGCTGGGACGTCCGCGCCCTCCGGCGCCAGGGCGGCGGCGCGCACCGCCTGGACCGTCGCGCGCAACGGCGCGCCGCCCGGCACGGTGAAGGTCGCCTCCGTCCCCGGCCTGAGCAGCGCGGCCTGCTCGGCATCGGCGGCGGCGACGATCTGCAGCGTCGCACCGGACACCTGCATAACCGGTCCGTCGACGGTGCTGCCGCGCCGGACATCGACCGCGCTCACGCGCCGCGGGACAGACGACAGGTAGGCGACCTCG
Organism: uncultured bacterium; assembly: GCA_964243385.1. Classification (GTDB taxonomy): domain Bacteria; phylum Actinomycetota; class Actinomycetes; order Mycobacteriales; family SCTD01; genus SCTD01. The sequence continues at coordinate 2,595 of CAXTFU010000007.1, forward strand.
CCGGCGGGCAGCGCTGTCACGACGCCCTCGGCGGCCACCCGTCTCGCGAGCACCGCCGCCTGCAGCTCCTTCTCGGCGGCCTGCAGCGCGATGCGCTCCTGCGGAGCCGGGGGCGCAAAGGACAGCGCCTGCCGCTCCGCGACTGCCAGAGCAAGCGCGTCCGCGGCGGCGGCGGCCGCGTCAGTGTTGCCCGCCGCCAGCGCGGCGTGCCGCATCCGCTGCTGCTCGCGGACGGCGTTGTCGGCTGCCAGCCGCCCGGCCCGGGTCGGCCCTGCGGTCGCCGCGGCCAGCGCCGCCCGGGCCGTGTCGACGCCGACGCGGGCGGCGCGCACCGACCGGTCGGCTTCCTCGGCTGCCAGCCGGTCCGCCTCGGCCGGCGCCGGCGGCTGGTAGCCGGCGCGGCGATAGAGCTCGACGACGCCCGCGGCGGTCGCGGCGTCGTACGTCCCGTTGCTGCCCGTACGGATCCGCAGCGCTCGCAGCGCGTCCTGCAGCTGGCGGACGTCGGGCCCGACGGCACCGACGCGCAGCGTCCGATAGACCGGCAGCTGGCCCGGCAGCACGATCAGGGGCCGACCGGTGACCTCGAGCGCGACCGAACCCGCCCGCAGCAAGGCGCCGACCGCGGGGACGGCGCCAGTGACCACGGCCGGACCGCCCGACGCCTCACCGCCCGCCGCCGCCACGGTGAGCGCCTGCGGGTCGTCGTAGCGCACGTCGCCGCGCAGCACGATGTCGTTCGAGATCCGACGGAGCTCGATCGGGACGGTGATGAAGCCGGCGGCCGGGGCGGCGGCGTCCGCGGCGGCCTGCGCCGGGCTGACCACAAGACGGCCGAGCAGCAGCCCGACCGTCAGCGCCAGCACGGCCACCGCAGCCATCCCGGCGATCGTGCGGTTGCCCGAGCTCCGCCGCCACCAGGAGGGTCCGGGCTGCTGCCCGCTCACCGGCTCCCGCCCCGGGCGGCGAGCATCGCGTCGAGCTCGGTGCGGTGGTCGTCGACGAACTCCTGCTCGGCGGCGAAGCGCAGCCGCTGCGCTGCCGCCAGGTAGTCGACGTCGCGCTGGCACTCGGCGTCCGCGACGGCCGTCGCGATCTCGACCTTGGTCAGCTCCGCGTACGCCGTTTCGTCCGGGACGTCCTGGCCCTCCGGGAGGGCGGCGAACAGCGCGGCGTCCTGAGCGGAGATGTCGGCGCGCGCGTCCTCGAGGGTGCTGTACCCGGCGAAGCCCTTGTCGGCCATGCAGTCCGCCCACCTCGCAGCCAGCGCCAGCCGTCCAGAGTCCTTCGCCTGCGCGTCGTAGAAGCGCGCGACGTCCTCGCCGAGCGAGGCGAACGCCGCCGTCGCGAGCGGGTCGCCGCCGTCGACCTCCTCGGTGGCCTTGCCGCGGCAGCCGCCCGTCTCGGCGTTGATCAGCGCGTTCGAGTCCGCTTCGGTCGGCTTGGAGCCGTTGAGAGTCTCGTTGTAGGCCGTGCGCTGGCCATCCGACATCGCTGCGACGGAGGCTTCGTTCGGGTCGACGTACTGCTCGGCGGGGCCGGCGTCGTACGTGGTGATGAGGTAGCCGTTCTTCGCGGCCCTCCGCAGCTGCGCCTCGTCCGTGACGGCGGCGTCGAGCGCGTCGACCTGCGCGCTGTTGTCGATGGCGGCGGGGTCGGTGACCTTGTAATCGAAGCCGGCCGCCTTCATGCAGGCTGCCGTCACTGCCTCGTAGCGGCGGGTCCGGTCGTCGCGCTGCTGCTCGTTGCTCTTGGCGGTCCCGGTGAAGTACCGCTGCAGCGGGCCGACGGCGGCCGGGTCGTAGGTCCCGTCGGCCGTCGCCGCTGCCGGCCCGCCGGAGCCGCTCGCGGACGAGCAGCCGGCCAGCAGGAGGGCGGCGCCGCTGGCCAGGGCGGCGGTGCGGAGTCTCATGGGATACGTCCTTCGCTCGTCGGGGGGGGCCTGTCAAGCGTGGCGACGGCGGGGTCCGGGCGCATCGGCCGTGGGGACGAGGGCTGCCCTCCTCCGAAAGGTGGGCCTCGCTGCGGACGCGCCGACCGGCGCGGTCCGGCGGTGCCGCTACGGCACGGAGCTGAGCACCGGTCACGCTCGTTGCTCCTGGCCGGGCGGCGCGGGTGACAGTCCCGGCGCGGCGGCGCGGCACGGGCCTTGGCGCCGTCGCCAGGCAGCGGCGGCTCACGGACCAGCAGCGCCGCCGGCCCGGCCAGCCAAGCGCGGCGCCGGCCATGCCCGGCGCCCGCCCGCCAGCCACCGAGCGGCAGGACGTGCGTCGCCCGCGGCGCGTTCTTCCGACGCCCCTCGGCCGCACCCCCGGCCCCTCGCCCGACCGCCGGCGCCTCGCGCCGCGCTCGGACCCCTGCGGGTCCGCACCTACGCCTTGCGACCGCCAGGACGTTGCTGGAGGGCCGGGATCAGGCAGCCGGCCGCCCGCGGGCGGCCCGTCGGCGAGGCGCCCGGAGCCGCCCAGGACGGGCGCCTCCACCGAAGGGAGGACGACGGGTCCGCGGCCCGCGATTACCGTGGCCGGGTGGCGCAGCGGTGGGACCGGCGGTGGACCGACTCGGTCCTGGCCGCGGTGTTCGCCGCCGGCTGGTTCGGGACCATGCAGTGGGCGCTGGCGCAGGGCTGGAACCCGCGGGCCCCCGGGCTGTACGTCCTCGCCGGCGGCTGGACGGCCGTCCTGCTGCTGCTCGGCGGCCGGTGCGCGCGGACGGCGTTCGCGGTCACCCTCGTCGGCTACCCCGTCGCGTGGGAACTGCTCGGGCCCTCGTTCGGCCTGTACGAACAGCTCCTGCTGCTGCCGTTGCTCGTCGTCGCCTACCGGGTCACGTCCGGTGGCCGGCTGCCGGCCAGCTGGGCGCTGCCGCCCGTCCTGCTGGTCACCGCGTGTCTGCCGCTGCGTGTGCTCCACCTGGCGAGCGCGCCGATCCCGACCGCGCCGTACTACGTCCCGGAGCCGGTGCGGCTGGCCGACCTGGACTTCTCGCAGCTGATGTTCCAGGCGGCGGTGATGACGGCGCTGGTGCTCCTCGGCCGGGCCGAGCACCGCCGCCGCCTGACGCTCGCGCTGCTCGAGACACGAAACGCCGAGCTCGAGCGGCTGCGCCTGATCGAGGCCGGCCAGGTCGTCGCCGCGGAGCGGACCCGCATCGCACGCGAGCTGCACGACGTCGTGGCCCACCATGTCACCGCCATCGTGCTGCGCTCCCAGGCCGCCGACCGGATCGCCGAGGCGCGCCCGGCCGAGCCGCGGGAGGCCGTGCGCTGGATCGCCGCCGCCGGCCAGGAAGCGCTGAGCAGCATGCGCCGCGTCGTCGAGGTGCTGCACGCCCCGGCCGAGGGGACGGCCGCCCCGCGCGCCCCGCGCGCCCCGGACGCCCGGCTGTCCGAGCTGCCCGACATGGCCGCTCGGGTCAGCAGCGCAGGGGTCCCGGTGAGCCTGACGGTCGGCGCGCTGCCCGATCTACCGGCGCACGTCGAGCTGGCCGCGCTCCGCATCGTGCAGGAGTCGCTGACCAACGTGCTGCTCCACGCCGGCGCCGGCAGAGCGGCCGTCGACATACGTTGCGCGGACGGCGACCTGCTGGTGACCATCGACGACGACGGGCGCCCCGTCGCCACGAGGCCGGACGGCGCCGGGCGCACCGGCCACGGGCTGCCCGGCATGAGGGCCCGGGCGCTGCTCTGCGGCGGGACTCTGCGGACCGGGACCGGTCCTCTGGGCGGCTGGCGCACCCGCGCCCTCCTGCCGCTCGACGGACGGGCGCACGAGACCTCGGGCGGGACCGCCGCCTTGTGCGGGACCGGACCCGGCGACCGGTGAGCGTCCCGGTACGTGTGCTCGTGGTCGACGACCAGGCCGTGATCCGTGCCGGCCTGCGGATGATTCTGGACCACGAGCCCGACCTGCTCGTGGCCGGGGAGGCAGCCGACGGGCAGCAGGCCGTCACGGCGGCGCGCCGGCTGCGCCCTGACGTCGTTCTCATGGACGTGCGGATGCCCGGCATGGACGGGCTCGCGGCCACGCGGGCGCTCACTGCCGGTCCGGGAACCGACCGGCCCGCGGTGCTCGTCCTCACGACGTTCCGGGACGAGGAGTACGTGCTCGGAGCCGTCCGGGCCGGCGCCAGCGGCTTCCTGCTCAAGGACGCCGGGGCCGACGTGCTCGTCGACGCCGTCCGCACAGTCCACCGCGGCGACTCGCTCGTCGATCCCGTCGTCACCCGCACGCTCATCGCCCGCTGCCTGGAGCTGGAGGGCGCGCCCCCCGCGCCGGCCGGCCCGGCGCCGCCCGCCAGGTGGCGGACCTCGCTCTCGGTCCTGTCCGACCGTGAGCGCGAGACCCTCGTGGCCCTCGCCGGCGGGCTGTCCAACCGCGACCTCGCCCGGCAGCTCTACATCAACGAGACGACCGTCAAGAGCCACATCAGCAGCATGCTCGGCAAGCTCGGCCTGACCAGCCGGGTGCAGGCGGTGGTCATGGCGTACGAGAGCGGCCTGGTCATCCCGGGCCAGCCCTCCGCCCCGCCCCGCCCGTGACAGGTCCGGTCGGCGACGTCGCCGCACTGGGCTGGCCGCCATGCTCGCAGCGCGCCCGCGAGTCCAGCCGCCGCAGCTGCGCACCGGTCCTCAGCAAGCCGCCGTTTCGGCCGGTCCGTGTCCGTGTGCCTGGTTCGCCCGCCGGTGAGGCGGACGAGGTGCCGCCGTCCGGTGGAGCCCGTGCGCCCCCCGGGTGCGCCGTTGCCAGGCAGCTGAAGGGCCGTCCCCGTCCCCGTCTCGGTCCGCCCGCCGTCATGGTCGCAGCACTCACCGCGAGGCGGGTGGCCGCGCTGCCGTCGTCGCGCCACTCCATCCGCGCGCCGCTCCCGCGCAGTCATCTTCGCCGGCGCAGGCGTGCGCGACGACCGCGCCAGGACCGCTGCCCGATCGCGTCAATCGCGGTCGATGCGACACTGCCGACGGGCGGCGCACGCCCCACCACGCTGGCCGCTGTGACGGCGGCGCGCCTCCGTCCCGTGGCCGGGGGAGGCCCGGCCAGACCGTCCGCGCGACGGGTCACCGGGCAGACGCCCACCACGCGGCCGGGACGTCGACCTCCACCGCGGCCCCGTGGGGACGAACCCTCAAGTCCCGCCTCGCCGGGCCGACCCGACCCCCGGCGCGTCATCGGCGCGACGCCGGTCCCAGCGTCGGACCGCGGCCAATCGTTGCCGCGACCCGGAAGGCCGCACGACGCGGACCGTCCTAAGGTCCCCTGCAGCGCTCGCCGCGAGCCCCCGCACGACCCCGGCCGCTCCTGACGCCCGCCGGCCCGGCCCCGTCCATTCCGTCCATTATCAGCAGGAGCCGCCCGCGTTCCGGCGCCCGCCTTTAGCCCTCGGCCCGTCGGCCACGCCGCCGGCCACGGTCGGCGACAGCACCCCCACGGCCGCGTGTGCGGTCCAGGACGGCGACGCGCGAACCGATCGCTGTCCCACCCGGACAGCGCGCCTTCCCTCATCCACGCCGACGCACGCCGACGCGTTCGGTGCGGCCCCGGCCTCAAGGCCGCTGGCCGATCCCCGCTGGGCTCGCGTCCGCATCGTCGTCGCCCCGTCCGCGCTCGGCCCGCCGTGCCCGTGCCCTATGCGCGACGGGCTCGCCGCCGACCCGCGGCCGAGCCGCGGCGCGCCGCCGCCGCCAGGGCCGTCCGCTGCACGCCTCCGCCGAGGAACAACCGCCGAACAGGAACTCCGGCTCGACACCCGCCGTCCCGGACACCGCACGCGCGCCCGTCCGCACCCCTCCTGGCGCCTGCGGACGCTCGGCGCTCAACCCCGCACGCATCGGACAGCGGGCCCGCGACCCGTCGCCTTTCGCCGAGCACCTGGTCCACCTGGCGCGACGGCGCCTTCGCCGGCAGGGCCGTGACAGGCAGCACGCGTCCGCGTTGGTCAGGGCCCGGGCCCGGCGTAACCGGCAGGCGACGCCCCCCCGCATCGCCGAAGCCCTGCACACGCGATGGCCGGACTCCGCCGCCCATGCAGGCCGCGCCCGGACGGCGCAGTCCGCGTGCGAGGAGCCGGCTGGCGCTGGCCGAGGGCGCCACCGGCCGCACCGACGCGCCGCGCCCGGCTGGCCGACGATCGTCCCGGAGCGCGGTCCGGCTGGGCATGCCGTCCTGGTGCGAGTCCCGCCGGCCGCCGTACCTGAGCAGGTCGTCGAGCAGGGCGTGTTCACGGCGGAGCAGGGCAGTCGTCGCCGCTCAGGGAAGGCGGCTGAGCAGGGCCTGGGCCGCTGCGCTGACCAGAACCGGGTCGAACGTCAGCGCCATGTCCAGCGTTCTCGACGACGACTCAAGGGTCGGGCGGGCGACCACGGCGGCGGTGTAGTACCCGCCGACGACGACCACGGCGAAGTCCTCGCTGGCGGGGTCGTCGGGCTGCAGGACCCCGCAGCGCAGGCCGGTCAGCCGAGCCAGCGCCGCGGCCACGCCGACCGTGCCGGCGGCTGGGGCGTCGGCTAGGGCCTCCAGCAGATCGCACAGCGCCGGAGGCAGCAGGTGCGGGTCATTGGCGCAGACAAGCACCACCGGGGGCGGGTCGAGCTCGCGGGCCTGGGCGAGCAGCTGCCGGGCGACTTCGAGCACGGACGGGTAGTCGGCGCGGCGTGTGCCGGTCGCCCCGGCGACCACTGTGAAGGGTCCGGGCGGGACGCTGCGGTCCAGGGTGCGGGGGAGCAGCGGCACGGGGTGCGCCGGGCTGGTCAGCTCAGCCGGAAGCGGCCCGGGCCTTCCCAGGAGGTAGCCCTGGCCGTAGTGAGCCCCGTAGGCACGGGCCAGGTCCAAGTGCTCCTCGGTCTCGATGCCCTCCGCGACCACGACGGCGCCTGTGTCGGCCGCGTGGCGGAGCGCCGAGTGCAGGACGCGGGCGACGGTGACGTCGCCGGGCGTGCGCGGCCGGGTGTGCAGGAGCGCCAGGTCGAGCTTGATGACGTCGGGACGCAGCAGGGGCAGCAGCGCGAGGGAGTCGGGGTCGGAGCCGACGTCGTCCAGCGCGATGCCCCAGTCCTGCTCCCGGACCTGGTCGACAGCGCGCATCAGCGCTGCCGGGCGCGCCGCCAGTGCGCGCTCGGTCAGTTCGGCGTAACAGCGCAGGTCGGCGAACTGTCCCCACCGCTCGGCCTCCTGGTCGGTTGCCAGCAGCGTCTCGGGTTCGGCGTTGACGAACAACGACAGCGGATAGCGCAGGCCGCCGGCGCGGGCGGCGCCGACGGCCTGCTCCCGGCATAGCCAATCGAGCTCGGTCAGCCGTCCTGCGGCCCGGCCCGCCTCGAACAGCGCCGACGGCAAGGCGAGGGCGCCGCTGACGTCGGCTCGGGCGAGAGCCTCGTACCCGACGGCGGTCCCGCGTTCCAGGTCGACGATCGGTTGGAACACCGGCCGAACCAGGCGCCCGTCGAGGACCTCCCGCAGGGAAGCCGTCTGGGACGGTGCGGATGCCACCCCGCAGCACCTGCCCGGTCGCGCCCCCGCTCACTCGTCCGCGACCCGCCCGGACGGCGCACAGTCGCTCACCGGCTTGTCCTGGCCCGTCTCCGCCCCGGCTCGGGCTCGGGCGGCCGGCTGCCCGCGCTGCCCGAACTGCGGGCGCGCGCGCGGCCGGCCGCCGTCGCGCTCGGGACGCGCGTAGGCGGCAGCTCGGCTGAGGCTTACGCCGCGCACGAGGCGCAGCACACCGCGGACCCGGTCTTCGCCACGCTGTGCAACCTCACCTGCGGCGCTATGGACGGCGGACAAGCCATGTCGGCGATGCAGCCAGCCCTCCCCACTGCGGTGACCGGGCCGGCCGCTACGCGCCGGTACGGCTTCGGGCAGCCCCCGCGACGCGGCGGTCACGGTCCACGCTCGCCTCGACGCCGCGTTCCGGGCAGGCTGGCGCAGGCAGTTCCACGACCCGGACAAGGGGTCGGCGGCGGCCACGGCAGCGGCGGACCGCCCGGACCGCGTCTCGTACGGCTGTTCCTGCCCAGCCCGTCTCTCTCACCGGCTAGCCGGGCGCACGGCCAGCCGCGCCCAGCAAGCAGCCCTCCCGCCCGGCGGCCTACTTGCCCGCTTCACCTCGGCTTCACGGGAGTCAAGGCGCGACGGGTGGCCGGCCTGTTCCGCGGTGTCGGTGCGAGCTCACGCTCGCCGGGTCGGCGCCGGGTGGACGGCCGGGCTCGGTTGCCCGTCCGGCCGTCGGCCCCCGGACGGGATGCACCGTCGGAGGTCCGAGGCTGGCGGACGGCCGGCCGAACAAGTCGTCCGCGTCGCACTCCTTGACGCTGCGCACCACCTCGCTCGCGCCGTGGTGGTGCACGAGCCGGAAGTGATGGGTCCCGGGCTCGCCTGCGCCCGATAAGGCAAACGCCGGTCGCCAGTCCGTGACCCCGCGCGTCTTCGTGACCTGCTTGCCCGGATCGCCCCAGCCGGAGCCCTGCGTCCAGGGGCGGAGGGGCTGAGGGACGGGAGGCCAGGGGGCGGAGGTCGTATGCCGAGGTCCGCTGGCAGCGCCGCCGCTGCAGCGGCCCGCCGACAAGGCCGCGGCCGCCGCCCGGATCCGACGTGCACCGTCACGAGCGTGCGTGGCGCAGGCCCACCTGACCCGCCAAGCGTCAGGCGGCGGCCGGTGCGGCGTGCTCGGCCAGCACGGCGGTGCGGTGGCGGGCGCGCAGCCGGTAGTACGCCAGGCCGCCGAGCACGATCGCGCCGATGAACACGAACGCGCCCCAGCGCAGGTACCAGTGCTGCGGTCCGGCCGCGTTGTAGACCTCCGCCCGCGGCCACGCGAGGTTCAGCGCCATGGCGCTGCCCCACAGGACGGCGACGACGTTGACGGGCAGGCCCCAGCGGCCGAGCGAGAAGCCCGGCGTGCGCCCCGGCCGAGGCCACTGCCCGCGCAGCCGGGCCAGCAGCATCGGCACGGTGACGAGCAGGTAGGCCAGGTAGATCATGATCACGGCGATGCTCGTCACCACGGTGAAGATCTGCGGCTGGCGGACGTTCACCACCAGGATCGCGACGGCCAGCGCGCCGATGACGACCGCGGCGGTGACGGGCGTCTTGAAGCGGGGGTGCACCGTCGCGAGCCGTCGGCTCGCCGGGAGCCGGTCGTCGCGCGACATCGCGAACACGAGCCGGATGGCGGCGCTCTGCACGGCCAGCACGCAGACGGTGATCGCCAGCGCGACGGTGACGAGGAACGCCTTGCCGACGCCGGTGCCGAGCGCCTGGAGCACGATGTGCTGCAGGCCACCGGTGAACTCGCCCGCCCGCGGGTCGGCGAGGTCCTCCACCGCCATGACGGCCAGCAGGATGATGAGCCCGCCGAGCAGGAAGCTCGCGACGATGGCCCGCAGGATCGCGGTCGGAGCGGTCCGGCGCGGGTCGACGGTCTCCTCCCCCAGCGAGCTGGCGGTGTCGAAGCCGTACATGACGTAGCCGCTGGCCAGCGAGGCGACGAGGAACGCGCCCAGGAAGCCGAGGTCGCGGGCCTCGCCGGTCCCGTTGGTCTCGAGCACCGCGCCGGGCCCGCGCACCGCGGCCGTGGCGAGTGCGCCGATGAGCAGCACCGCGGCGACCAGCTCGATGACGACGCCGGCGCTGTTGATGCGCGTCATGAGCTTGACGCCGAAGGCGTTGACCGCCGTCGTGACGAGGATGAGCGCGCTACCGAGCACGACGGCGTTGGCGGCGACGTCGTACTGCCCGCCGCCGTCGCCGTACAGCTGGAAGCCCGACCAGATCTGCGGCAGCGTCAGCTGGTAGGCCAGCGCGACGGCGGCGATCGACACGATCGAGGCGAGCATCATCACCCAGCCGGCGAGCCACGCCGTGCTCGGGCGACCCAGCTTCTTGGACCAGTTGTAGACCGAGCCGGCGACGGGGTACTGCGCGGCCAGCTCGGCGAAGCACAGGGCCACGAGCAGCTGGCCGGCGAACACGATCGGCCAGGACAGGACGTACGCCGGACCGGCTGCCCCGTAGCCGAACGAGAACAGCTGGAAGGTCCCGGTGAGGATCGAGATGTAGCTGATCCCGGCGGCGAAGCTGGCGAACCGGCCGATCGACCGGTCGAGCTTCTGCACGTAGCCGAAGTCGGCCAGCTCGTCCGGCGGCGGTGCGGTGGCGGTCACGGCAGGCTCCTCAGCGGCGTGCGGACGGTCGGCGCGCCGAGCGGCGAGTCTGGCACCGGCCGCCCTAGCGGCGGGGCGGCGGGCTCTTCCTCGGTGGTACGTCTCCCCGTCGACGGCTCTGTCAAGCGAGGATGACGACCGGCTCGCGGCGTCCGGTGCCCGCCCCCGGTCGGCTGCTCCCTCCGGCACCCCGGGCGTGCTCGTCGAACGCAGGCCCGTCGCTTGCAGCGGCCCTCCCGCGCCGCGTCCGCGTCCCCGGCCCGGGCCACGGCCAGGACGAGGCGCGAGGGCAGTCCGACCGCGGGCGGCGCGCGCGCCTCAGCGCCCGGGTCCGCGAACAGCCCGTCCGACCAGCCCGACGTGCCAATATTGACTCCTTAACCGGGTTAAGACGCCAGGACTGGCAACAAGGAGGCGCGGTGCCGACGAACCGTAGGACCCCCACCGCGGTAACCCGGGCGCTCGTGCGCCTGGGGGAGCAATTCGGCACATGGAGGCGGCTGCGGCAGCTGACCGTCGAAGAAGTGGCCGACCGCGCCGACGTCGGTTCGAGGACCGTGGCAAGGCTCGAGGACGGCCAGGGAGTCACCCTCGAGAACGCGCTGCGGATAGCGCGGGCCCTCGGCGTCCTCGACGTCCTGCTTGAGGCCCTCGACCCGTACGCGAGCGACGTCGGCCGCCTCCGGGCCGACGAAGCCCTTCCGGACCGCGTCCGCCGGGTCCGACGGCCATGACCGAGGCGCAGGTGTGGGCCGTCGCAGCAGGACAGGACCTGCGGGCCGGGACGCTGTACTCGCATCGCCGCCGGGGCGTCGAGTCGTCGACCTTCGCCTACCTGCCGGAGTACCTGGCCGCGCCAGGCGCCTGGTCCCTGGACCCCGAGCTGCCGTTGCGCAGCGGCGCCTTCCAGACGAGGGCCCGTGCGCCGTTGTTCGGCGCCTTCACCGACTGCGCACCGGACCGCTGGGGACGCACCTTGATGACCCGCCGGGAAGCCGCGCTGGCCCGCGCGCAGGACCGCGCCCAGCGCTCGCTCGGAGAAGCGGACTTCCTCCTGGGGGTCCGGGACGACCTCAGGCAGGGCGCCCTGCGGTTCCGGGACACCGGCGGCGACGGCCCGTTCCTGGCCGACGACGAGACGGGGGTCCCAGCGCTCACCGACCTGCCCGTCCTGCTCGACCTCGCGGCCCGCGCGGAGCGCGACACCGCGGACCTGCCCGACCTGCAACGGCTCATCCGGGTCGGCAGCTCGCTGGGCGGCGCCCGCCCGAAAGCGCACGTGCTCCGCCCCGACGGACGGGTCGCCATAGCCAAGTTCCCGAGCGCGGACCGCGACACCTGGAACGTGATGGCGTGGGAGAAGGTTGCGCTCGACCTCGCGGACCGGGCGGGCATCACCGTCCCGGCGTCGACGCTGCTGCGCCTCGCGGACCGGAGCGTGCTCGTCCTGGACCGGTTCGACAGGGACCGCTCAGGCGGCCGCGTCGGCTACGCCAGCGCGATGACGATGCTCGAGGCTTCCGACGGGGACAGACGGTCCTACCTCGACATCGCCGAGGTGGTGGAGTCCCGGTCCGGCAGGGCCACCGAGGAACTCGCCGAGCTCTGGCGCCGCGTCGTGTTCTCCGTCCTGATCTCCAACACCGACGACCACCTGCGCAACCACGGGTTCCTTCATGTCAAGGGCGACGTGTGGCGCCTGGCCCCGGCGTTCGACCTCAACCCGGACCCGTCGCCCGGCCCGACGTACCTCGCGACGGCCATCGACGACTCCGACGACGTCGCGAGCATCAACGCCGCCCTGGCGGTCGCCGACTTCTTCCGGCTGACGGATCAGCGGGCCCGGTCGCTGCTCGACGAGGTCGCGGGCGCCGTCTCCGCGTGGCAGGCGGTCGCCCGGTCCCACGGTCTCAGCCAGCGAGAGATCGACGGCATGGCGCCGGCCTTCGCCGCGCTGCGGGACGCGTCGACGCCTGCGTAGCCCGAACCGTCGCAAACGACCAGCAGCCACGCGGAGGGGCCGCCGTCGCCTGGCCGGTGCGGACCGCTGCCGGGAGCGGTGGTGCTCCCTCCTCCCGACCGATCCGTGCCCGCGGCGCGGCGCACGGGTGCCGCCGGACGTGTCTCGCAGCATGACCGGTCGACACGTGTCCGAAAGCGGTCGGCGAGCAGCCGCCGCCCCCGCTGGCGCCGAGCCCCGTGACGGCTGATCGACCCAGGGCGCCGCCGGACGACCCGTGACCTTGCGCGCGACCCGTCGCTCGCGCCCCCCCCCCGGCAGTCCAATGCCGTGGCCAGCCGACGGACGGGCTCGTCGGAGCGGACCGCTTGACTCGAGGCGGCTGTGACCGTCAGCACCGCCGCGGACGCATCGAGCGCCGCCCAGGCCCGCGCCCGGCGACCCGCAGCCACTTCCATGGCCCGCTGGCCGGCCCACTGACCCCCTGGCCATCTCGACGGCGGCGTCGGGTCACAGACTTCAACGAGCAGCAGCGGGGCGCGCGCCGTCCAGATCAGACACGCGCGCGGGCCCCGGACGTCCGTCCGGGTCCGCTGCTGGCGAATACTGAGCGGCGGTGGCTGTTCGCCGCGCCGCGCGCTCGCCCGGCAGCGGCCAGACCGAAAGGCGCCCGCCCGCGCAGCGTCAGGTCCGCCCGCCGGCCCTGGTCGCCCCGAGCGGTGAGGCAAGATGTCGCCATGGGCGCAGCAACCGGTCCGGCTGCCGGAACGGGTTGGCGACGGCGGCTCGCGTACGGGCTGGAACGCCGCCCGCTCGAGCCGCACCGCCCCTTGCCCTGGGTGCTGCGCGGCTTGTCGTGGCTTGCCGTGGCGACCGCCTGCGTCGGGTTCGGCGCAGTCGCGCCGCTCGTCGCCACCGACGCGTCCGCCGGCGCGACAGCAGTCGCGGCGAATGCGGGGGTCGCCTTGCTCGGAGCGGCCGCGGTCCTGCGGACATGCGCTCACCTCAGCCGACCGCTGCCGGTCGCGCTGGCGCCTGAGGACCGATCCTGACGTGATCCGCGTCTGGGCTGTCGCCTCCCTCGTGTCGGTGGTCATGTCCTCCGCGGCTTTCCTCAGCGCGCGCACAGGTCTGCGGAACCTGCGGGAGGCCGCCAGCGCACGTCGGCGCCCGCCGCTGGAGCCGGCGGAGGTCGCAGCAGGCGCGCGCCCGGTGTCCAGCGCGCCGACCGGATGGCCGCGACCGGCAGACATAGGCGACGCACCGCTGGCCGCGGCCTACCGCGACTACGCCCGCGACCGCCGCGAGACGGCCGTCCTTCTCGGCGAACTGCTCATCCTCACCGCGGGCGCAGCCCTCGGCGCATCAATCCCTGATGCGCTCCGCGGCGGTTGGGAGAGCTGGCCGTTCCTCGCGGCGCTTCTTTTCGGTGCGCTCGGCGTGATACTCCGGCGTCGGGGCGAGGTCTGGTGGGTGCACGTGGCCGCGATCTACGCGCGCCGTCTCGGGGACCTCCAGACGCCGCCCGTTCCACCGCCGGCCGTGCCGCCGTGGTGGCGCCGACGCTGAGCGCGCCCGTCAAGCCGGCCACAGGACGCACCCCGGCAGCCAGACATCGAACTCCGGCCGCGGCCGCCGCGACGCGAGGGCGGCCCGGTCGCGGCGGGCGGGCCCCGAAGATGGGGCGCCCTGCCAGGCCAGGCGCATGCCCACCCGCTTGCTGTCCGTCCCGGACGCCGCAAGCGGCTGAACAGACGCAGACGCAGACGCGGCTGCGGACCTGCGGGCGGAGCCGCCGCGCCGGTTGCCGGTGCTCGCAGCGCACCGGCGGGAGCGCACGGGACCGGCCGCACGGAGCGCCGCCGCCCGGCTCGCACCACCGGGCGGGCAGGATGGGGCGCCGCACGGGCGTCCGCGACAGCACAGCGGTCGGCCGGCCCGCGGCGGCGCCCAGCCGCGATGCCGACGCCCGGGTGCCGCCCGGCGCCCGTCCACGCCTCCTGATCGGCAGATGCCCGCGACGATGCCTCCGCCCGGACCAGCCCGCACGGCCGACGCGCCCGTCGACCCCGGGCGGCCCGCCGGTCGGCGCTCAGCGCCCCGGCGCGTCCTCCCACAGCAGGACATGCCACCGGGGCGTGAGCGACCAGCCCCGTCGCAGGACGTCGTCAGCGATCCGGCGCGACGTGGACAGGACGCCGGCGCCGGTCGTGCCCTCGGCCATGACGGTCACCCGTCGCATGCCGTGGCGGTCGACGAGGACCTGGGCTTCGTCGAGGTCGGCAGCGTCCCGGGCCACGAACTTGAACCAGACGTTGTCGCCGCCGGCGAAGGCGGCTAGCGCGTCGTCCCTTACGCGCCGTCGCAGCGGGACACCGCTGTGGGCGAGCTTCGGGCTGACGACGACCGTCTCGAAGGCCGAGAGCAGCCCGCCGGCCGGTACGTGCACGCCGGCCGTCTCGAGGTGCACGCGCCGGCCGGCCAGCGCGGGTTCGGCGAGGAGCGCCCGCACGCCGTCCTGCTGCGCCAACGGCTCGCCGCCGGTGACCACGACGATGCCGTGCGGGCCGGCGCGGCGGTCCGCCTCGACGGCGGCCCGTCCGGTGTTCAGCGTCCGCGGAGGGGACGTCATGCGTGACGGGTCCCAGCTGTACGCGGTGTCGCACCAGGAGCAGGCCACGGGGCAGCCGGACAGTCTGATGAACGACGCGACGTGGCCGACGGCTGGGCCCTCGCCCTGGACCGTCGGCCCGAAGATCTCGCTCACCCTCAGACTCGGCTTGGTCGGGCCTCCGGTCACGCCCGGGCCGCGGCTCTGCTCGTGGCGGTCTCCCAGACGGTGACCTCGCTCGCGGGGAGCCCGGCCGTCCTGAGCCAGTCGAGGAAGGTCACCGCGAGCACCTCGGCGGTCGGGTTCGGCACGAGGTCGTTCAGGAGCGTGTGGTCGCACTTGTCGACGACCTCGCGTCGGACGACGGACCCGAGGTCGGCGAAGTCCATGACGATCCCGTTCGCGTCGAGGTCGCCGCTCACGGTGACCTCGATGCGGTAGCTGTGCCCGTGGAGCCTGCCGCACTTCCCAGGGTGCCAGGGGAGGACGTGCGCGGCCTCGAAGCGGAACGCCTTGGTGATGGATACGGAGGGCACCGGGGCAGGGTACCCACGACAGAAATACATGTATAGTAATCGCATGGCGCGATCAGGGCAAACGGAGGCGGACCGGGAGTACGGGGCCAGGCTCGGGCGGGCGCTGGCGGCGGCCCGAGCCGGCACCGGCCTGAGCGGCGGGCAGTTGTCGGACCGGTGCGGGGTCAGCGTCGACGCGATACGCAGCGTCGAGAGCGGCCGCGTCGCCAGCCCGGGCTTCCCGCTCGTCGCCGCGCTCGGGGGCGCGCTCGGGGTCTCGCTGGACGCCTTGGCGCTGCAGGCCGCGGACTCCGACCACCGGACCGCCCGCGCGACGGCCGCCGGCCAGACCCGGGGCCGGCGATGAGCGCCGCCGCTGCGCTCCGGCCGACGCTCCCAGCGGGCGCCGGGCACGGCCCGCACGGGTCCCGAGGACGTCTGGAGGGCTTGCGCGTATCGCCCGACCTGCGGCGCGACGTCTGGTGGGGCCAGCCCTGGCAGCTCGCCACCGCGTCCTACTGGACGGCGCTCGCGCTGGCGCTGCCGGGCCCGGCCACCTACCGGCTCGGCCGCACGCTCGACGAGGAGGTCGCCGCGTGTCTCCTGGGCGGCCACGGCATCCCGGGACCGATCGGGAACGCCGCGTTCCGCGCGGTGCGGGACGCCGGCCTCCTCGACGGAGCTCCCGTCCCGGGGCCCGAGCCAATCGAGCGCCTGCTGCGCCAGCCGCTCACGGTCCGCGGAGCAACCATGAGATACCGGTTCCCTCGCCAACGGGCGCGGCGGCTGTCGGCCGCGCTCGGCCACGTCCGATCTTCGGCGCCGCCCGAGGACGACGTCGAGCTCCGGGACTGGCTCACCGGCGCCCCTGGCATCGGAATGAAAACGGCGAGCTGGGTCGTCCGTAACCACCGCGCCAGCGACCGCGTCGCGATCATCGACGTCCACGTGCAGCGGGCCGGGACCGCCGCCGGCGTCTTCGATCCGGCGTGGCGGCTGCCCCGCCAGTACACGCTGCTCGAGCGGGCGTTCCTTGCCTGGGCGGCGGCAGGCGGGGTCTCCGCGGCCCGCCTCGACGCCTGCATCTGGGCCGAGCTGGCCGGGGCCGGTGCCCACGCGCGCGACGTCCTCGGGGTCGCGCGCCTGTCCGACACGCCCGTTCCGGTATGGCCGTGCGCGCAGAGCGCTGGCTTCGGCGCCCCGCATCCGGCCGGGCCGCCGACGTGACCGCCGAGCGCGCCGGCCGGCAGCGGGGCACTATCTTCCCGCAGCGGACCACGGCGGGGGACGGAGACGGGTGAGCGGTAGCGATCCGAGCGTGCAGCGGACGGGCTCGGGCGGGGAAGGGGCCGACGAGTGCCCCGGGCAGGCCTTCGAAACGGTCCTGGCATCGCCGGAACCTGATGCGGTCGCCGGGCTCGAGGCAGACGACCTCCTGGACATCGTCGCGGTCGACGCCCCCACCCGCGGCGTGCACGCCCGGACACTCGACGGCGCCTACGTGGGCGCCGTCGTCAGGGACATCGCCCGGCTGCGTCGCTGCATCGCGTCCGGCAGCCGCTACGAGGCGGACGTCGTGCGCGTGGCAGGCGGATCAGTGACAGTCGTGGTGCGGTCCGCGTGATCGTCGTCGGCGGCACCTACCGCGAAGAGGTCGCGCTCCCGTCCTGGGTAGCGCTCGCAGGCTCCGGCCTGAGGGCCGCCGCCGCGCTGAGCCAGGCTCCCGTGCCCCCCGGGCTCCTCACCGCGCTTGACGACGACACGCAGGACGAGGCGGAGCTGGTCTGCGACGCGCTCGGCGTCGTCGTCAACAGCGCGGTCGATCGCACCGAACCGGTCGGCTTCAGCTACTTCACGCCGCTCAGCGCCCCCCGGGTGAACGGGCCGAAGTCGCGCCTGCGCAACGGCCTGCGCGGCGAGGACGACACGGTCCTGGCGTTCGGGCTCGTCGAAGCCGGAGACGTCGTCCTGCGCGGCCGCACCGTCGTGCTGGACCCGCAGCGCCCGCGCGACCTCGCGCCGTTCTCGGCGGACAACGTCGAGGCTGACCGCTTGGTCGTGGTCGCCAACACGAGCGAGATCCGTCAGTTCGGGGAGGCGACCGGTGAACGAGAGGCGGCCGAGGCGCTGCTCGGGCGGGGCGTCGACGCCGTGATCACGAAGCGTGCCGCGGCCGGGTGCACCGTGAGCTGGCTGGAGGGCTCCGCGGCCCGGCACGAGGACGTCGGGGCTCGCCCGACCGCCAGGGTCTGGCCGATAGGCAGCGGCGACGTGTTCTCCGCCGGGCTCGCGCACGCCCTCGACCGCGGCGCGGACCTCGTGGAGGCGGCGCGCGTCGGGTCGGCCGCGGCCGCGCACTGGTGCTCTACGCAGGTAGCGGCCCTGCCCGGGCCGATCCTCGCCGGAACCGCCGCCGACCTGCCAGCCCCGCTTCCGCCCGCCCGGCCGCTGGTCTATCTCGCCGGGCCTTTCTTCTCGGCAGGCGAGCGGTGGCTCGTCGAGGAGCTGCGCACGAGCCTGCGCAGCCTCGGCGTGGACGTCTTCTCGCCTCTGCACGACGTCGGCACCGGAGGGCCCGAGGTGGCGCAGGCAGATCTGGACGGCCTGCGCCTGTGCGACTCCGTCCTCGCCCTCCTCGACGGCGCGGATCCCGGCACGGTCTTCGAGGTCGGCTGGGCCGTCCGTGACGGGACGCCCGTCGTCGGCTACGCGACCGCGCTCGACGCGGAGGTCAGCAAGATGATGTCCGGCACCGAAGTCGAGCTGCACCGTGACCTTTCCACCGCCTGCTACCGCGCGGCGTGGGCGGGCATGGGCATGCGCGTCGTTCCCGGCTGGGCCGGATGACCGCCGCGGACGGCCGTCGCCTCTCCCTGCTGCTGCTCTCCGGCGGGCTCGACAGCACCGCGCTCGCCGCCCGTGACCGCCCCGACCTCACCCTGTTCGTCGACTACGGGCAGCGCCCGGCGCGCGCCGAGGCGAGGGCAGCCGGTGCTGTCGCCGCAGAGCTCGGGCTGCCGCACGCACGCGTGCGCGTCGACGCGACCGCCGTCGGGTCCGGGCTCATGTCCGCGACCGAGTCCTCGGCCAGCAACGCCCGTCCCAGCCCCGAATGGTGGCCATTCCGCAACCAGCTCCTCGTCACGGTCGCCGCCGCCTGGCTCGTCCGGTCCGGCCACATAGGCCCGGACGGCCCCGGCGCCGACATAGCCGTCGGCTCCGTGCGGCAGGACGGCAGGCGCCATCTCGACGGAACCGCCGCTTTCTACGCGGCGCTCGACGCGCTGCTGCGGACCCAGGAATTCAGCATCGGCTGCGTCGCGCCCGCCCTGGACCAGTCGACGGAGGACCTGGTCACAGCCGGCGCGACCACCGACGCCGTACTCGGGTGGACCCACTCGTGCCATGTCGCCGACGCCCCGTGCATGGCCTGCCCCGGCTGTCACAAGCGCGAGCAGGTGCTCGATGCCGTCGGGCGGCTGAGATGAAGGAATCGGCTGCGAGCCCGACCGTCGCCCCGCTTGCCCCGGAAGGCGACCACCTGACGATCCGGCTCGACGCCAACGGGGCAGCCGCAGGCACCGATGACGGCACCATGTGGGCGCTCGGCCACGAGACGGCCGCCCGGATCCGCGAGCTCGCGTCCTCGCTTCGCCCCGCCGTCGGCGCTGAAGGCCCGACTCCCGCCGCGCGGGCGTCCTACGGCGAGGCCGACCGGCTCCGGATCGTCGACTCCGCGGACGCCCCCGCCGTCGCCACCCCGACGGACCACTGGGTCCAGCGACTCGCCGCCGACGTCTGCCGACCGGTGCCGTCGCCGCCCCGCCGGCCCCGCGCGCCGTCGCGGCCGCTCGACCAGGTGCTCACGGAACGCGCCTCGCGGGCCGGCACAGGCCCGGTCCCCGGCGACACCCTCCACGTCCTCCTCGAACGGCTCCGCGAGCCGAGGCAAACCGCCCTGGACGCCGCCGGACGGGCCTGGGAGAGCCGCCCCTACCCCTCGGCCGGAGGCACCCACAGCCTCGACGTACTCGTCCTCGCCAGGCACGTCACGGGCTGGCGCAACGGCTGGTACAGGTGGCAGCCCCACGACGGCCCGGTGCCCGTCCTCCCGCCGCGGACCCGCGACGCCGTCACGGCCATCGGCCTCGCGCTCCGCGGCCGGGAGACCAGCGCGTACCTGCTCGCGGTCGCCGACCTGCCGCTCCTGCACGCCCGCTACCCGAACGGCGCCGCCCTCGGCTGGCGCGACGCGGGCTGCCTGCTCGCGACCGCCCACCTCATCGCGACCGACCTCGGCCTCGCTTCCACGATCGTCGGCGCGACCGCCGCGCTCGACCCTGCCTGCGGCAGCGCCCGTCCCGGCGACATACGCCTGCTCGGCGCGCTCGCCCTCGCCGGCCCTCCGGCCACGTGAACGCCAGGAAGCACCGCCGCGGTGAGGACGCTCCCGCCAAGGACGCCGCCGAGCTCGACCTCCTCCCGCGCGGCCCCCAGCCCAGGACGGTCACCGTCACCCGAGACGGCGTGGAGGGCGCGGCGCCCCAGGCGCCCGAAGGCAGCGTCGACGTCGCCTCCGTGACCGTGGCCGGACGGAGCGTCAGGGCTTACGAGCTGATGGCCCTCGCAGCGGGACGGCGCACAACCGAGATCAGCAGCCGCCAGGCGGTGCGGGCCTTGCAGGAGATGGGCTTCGCCGTCACCGGCCCCGCCGGCGGCGCACGCCCGCCGGCAGCCTCACCGCAAGGGCCCGGAGCGCCCGCGCCGTCCGAGCAGCCGGTACTTGACCCGCGAACGGCCAAGGACCTGCGGCGTTACCCGGGCGAGTGGGTCGCCGTGCGAGGACGGCACATCGCGGCGCACGGCCCGAGCCTTCGGGCCGTGCTCGCCGAGGCCCGGCCCAGCGAGGACGACCCGGCAACGGTGCTCTGGGTGCCGCGCGGCGCCGGCGAGGCACGCGCATGAAGTTCCCGTTCGGCACGCTGCCGCTGCAAGCGGCCCGCAGGCCAATCGTCAGCGTCACCTTCCCCGGACTGCCCGGCGTCCGCGTCCCGGCGCTCGTAGACAGCGGAGCCACAGCCAACCGCTTCGACGTCGCGTTCGCCCAGCAGCTCGGGCTCGACCTGACCCAGGCCCGACAGCAGACGCTGAGGATCGCAGGCGGCCAATACTTCGCCCACGTCCTCGAGACCCGGCTCCGCGTCGGACGATGGGAGTGGCAGGCGCCCGTCGGATTCGTCGAGGGATGGACGCACCCTCACGGCGTCCTAGGCATCGACGGCTTCTTCGACCGCTTCACGGTCAGGTTCGAGGCCGCGTCGTCGTATCTCGTGGTCCAGAGCAGGTCCCGGCAGGGCAAGGACCTCTGACCGTCCCGGGCGACGTCAGGACATCGTCGCCGAGACCCGGTCGCGCATGAGCCTGCCAGGGCGCACGTCAGGCCTGACCAGCCGGTGGGGACGAACCGGTCAAGCCGCACCGTGCCGCCGGGCCGCCTCGCCGACCGGTCGCCGCTCAGCGCCCCGTGCGCCAGACGGCATTCGTGCGGGATAGGCGGAGCGAGGATCCGCCCAGAACCGTTCCGCTCAGCGGCCGTTCACCAGCCCGAACCTGGCGCGGGCCTCCCGGGACAGACGCCGGACCGGCTCCGCTGCTGCGGCCCGCGACAAGCCGGCGGCCGGCGGTCGGCACGTATTCGGCCGAGCCTGGCGACCCGCCTGCCGTGGCGCGGGGCGCGGGGCGCGGCCAGCGTGACGACCCGGCGGGTCGCCGCAAACGGACAACGAGCCCTGGCGGCGCAGCCGACCGCGTCGAAGGAGGGCGCCCTCCCGCGGCGACGGCGGGCCGCAGGCCGCGTTCGGCACCGGGGCGCACTCCGGAGGGCTGGGCCGCCGCCGCAGCAGCCGCACGACGACCGCTCCTCGCCCGCACCGCGAGCCGCTCAGGAGCTCAGGTTGTTGTAGTGGTCGGCCCCGGCAGCCGCGCGAGGAGCCTAGCGCCGCGCAGGGAAGCAGCAGGCGGCGGCCCGAGCTCTCGATCCGTTAACTGAGCCGGTCGCGGCTCCTGCGGGACCGGGTTCCTGGACGACGCCGGCGGTGAGCCAGCGGTGGGCCGCGGTGGCAGCGGCCGGGGGCTGCACCCGAGTCACCGGGCGTCGAGGGCGAGCTCCCTGCGGTCGCCGAACAGGCCCTGCGGCCTGAAGATCATGAGCAGCATGAGCCCGAGGCCGACGAGCATGAAGCGCACCTGGCCGATCTCGGAGGTGGTGAGGACGGTGTCGGAGATGTACCCCGCCGACTTGGCCTGCGTGAGGACGTTGTCGGTGAGGGACAGCAGCGTCCAGAAGATCATGGCGCCGATGACCGGTCCGAGCACGCGGGCGGCGCCGCCGAGGATGACGATCGTGTAGGCGAAGAACGTCGTCTCGGTGCCGAAGAAGTCGGGCTGGACGGCGGCGTTGCCCCAGGCGGTGACGAACCCGGCGAGGCAGCCGAGCGTGCCGCCGAGCACGAGGCTCTGCAGCTTGTACGAGTAGACGTCCTTGCCGAGGCTGCGGACGGCGTCCTCGTCCTCGCGGATGGCCTTCAGGACGCGTCCCCACGGGCTGCGCATGAGCATGAACACCAGCAGGCACGACAGGGCTACGAGCGTCCAGCCGACGGTGAGCGCCCAGGTCGCCCGTTCGTTGAACGCGACGCGGCCGATGCCGTAGCGCCCCTCGCCGTAGGGGTTGATGGAGTAGAAGCCTGCGGCGAACCGCCCGAGGCCGTCCGAGCCGCCGGTGTACTCCAGCAGCGTGGCCGACCGGAACAGCATGCGGACGATCTCGGCGGCGGCGATCGTGACGATCGCGAGGTAGTCGGCGCGCAGGCGCAGCGTCGGCGCGCCGAGCAGCACCGCCAGCAGGACCACGCCGAGCAGGCCCACGGCGACGCCGGCCAGGGTCGGCAGGCCGAACGTCGCCACTGTGATCGCGAGCCCGTACCCCGCGACGGCCAGGAACGCCGACTGGCCGAAGTTCAGCAGGCCGGTGTAGCCGAAGTGCACATTCAGGCCGATCGCCGCGAGGGCGAACACGACCGTGTCGAGGCCCACCATCGCGCGCAGCGCGTTGGTGATGATCAGTCCCCAGTCCATGACGCCCGCCCGTCAGCCGGCGCGGCCGGCGCGGCGCGAGGTCCCCTGGGGCCGAGCGAGCAGGACGGTCGAGGTGGTCGGCGCGCAGGCGGCCCGGGACCGGCCGTGGACGGTCGTGCCGGAGGCGCCCGGCGCCGCGGGCGGGAGCGGCTCGCCGGGCGCTACGGGCGGCGCCGCGGCTGTGGCGCGAGAGGTTTTAGGCACGCGAGATCTCCTGTCGTCGGGGCTGTCCGTCCGCGTGGGACTTCCAGCGAGAAGCCGCCGGGCCGGTGTCCGGCCAGGCGGTTGGTACGCCGCTGCCCTCGGGCAAGAGCCGGGGGCGCGTCCTGGCGGCACGCCGGCCGTTAGCCGACCATGCGGTTGCTCAGCACCCCTAGTCCTTCGACCTCAACCTCGACGACATCCCCGTCCCGCAGCCACGGCTGCCCGGCGCGACCCTCGGCGACCCCGGCCGGCGTCCCCGTGGCAATGATGTCGCCCGGCTCGAGGGTGAAGTACGCGCTGCAATAGCTCACCAGCTCCGCGACCCCGAAGATCATGTCTGCCGTGCTGCTGCTCTGCACCTGGACCCCGTTGACGCGGCAGGAGACGTGCAGCGACTGCGGGTCGTCGACCTCGTCGGCGGTGACCACGTGCGGTCCCAGGGGCAGGAACTGGTCGGCGGTCTTGCCGAGCAGCCACTGGCTGCTGCGGAACTGCAGGTCCCGGATGCTGAGGTCGTTCGCGTTGCAGTACCCGAAGACGTGTCCCAGAGCGTCCGACGGGGATACGGCGCGGGCTCGTGCTCCAATGACGACGCACAGCTCGGCTTCGTAGTCGAACTGCTCGGACGCGCCGGTCGGCAGCACGATGTCTTCTCGGTGGCCGGCCAGGGCGTTGGAGAACTTGCCGAAGACCACCGGCTGAGCCGGCAGCTCGGACCCGGTCTCCTTAACGTGGCCCCGGTAGTTCAGGCCGATGCAGACGATCTTTCCGGGAGCGGGGACGCACGGCGCGTGCACGACGGTCGAGGGGTCGAGGACGACCGCGCCGGCCAGCCCGGACGACAAGGCGTCCCGCGCCGCGCCGCCGCCGTCGATGAGGGCCCGAAGGCTCCGCGGACCGCCCGCGGCTTCCGCGTCGACCACTCCGGACCCGGTGACGACGCCAAGTCGGTCGCCGTGGGCCGTGCGCATCGTGACGAGCTTCATCGGGGCCTCCCGGCGCGGGAATCAGGCATTGCGGGCGGCGAAGTCGACGATTCGGCGACAGCCCTCGATGATGTCGTCGTCCGAGGCCGCGAGGGAGATCCGCACGAGGCCCTCGGCGGACTCGCCGAACGCGCTCCCCGGCACGCACGCGACGCGTTCCTCCTGCAGGAGGGCCAGCGCCAGGTCGCGGCTCGTCGATCCGGCGCGGCGGAGATCGACCATCGCGTAGAAGGCTCCGTGCGGCCGCACGGGAAGCAGGCCGGCCGGGCCCAGCAGTGCCTCCGCCGCGCCGCGTCGCCGCCGGTAGGTGTCGCGCATCATTTCCGCGTCGCCCTGGGGTCCGGACAGCGCCGCGAGCGCCGCGGCCTGCGACACGGACGACGCGCAGGTGACGAGGGGTTCCTGGACCGTCCCCGCGAGCCGCACGAGCTCGGGGGCCGCGACCAGCCAGCCCAGCCGCCACCCCGTCATGGCGTAGGTCTTCGAGACGCCCGAGACGCTGACGACGCGCCCGTGCGGATCCTTCGCGCGGGCGGGGACGTGCGCCCCGTCGAAGACAAGGTCCTCGTAAATCTCGTCGCTGATGACCCAGAGGTCGTGCTGGTCCGCGAAGCCCATCACGGCCGCCACGGTCGCCTCGTCCCACACGGACCCGGTCGGGTTCGACGGGTTGCACAGCAGGAGCACCTTGGTCCTCGGGGTCAGGAGCCCGGCCATCTGCGTCAGGTCGGGGCGGTAGCCGTCAGCGGCCGCGAGCCTGTAGGGAACAGCAGTGGCGCCGGTGAGCGCCGCCACGCTGCGGTAGTTCGGCCATCCCGGGTCGGGCACGAGCATCTCGTCGCCTCGGTCGAGCAGCGCGAACGCCGCAGCGGCGATGGCGTTGACCGCCCCGTGCGTCACCAGGACCTCGTCAGGGGAGACGTCCGTCGACCACTTCCGTGCGTACCGCTGGGCGATCGCGGCCCTGAGCGACGGCAGGCCGAACGACGACGTGTACCCGGTTCCGCCTGCCAGCGCAGCGGCCAGCGCCGACTCGACGATGTGGTCGGGCGTGCGGAAGCTCGGCTGCCCGACCTCGAGGTGGACAACCCCCGGGAGCGTGCTAGCGAGCTCGATGATCTCTCGGATGCCGGACCCCGGCATGGACTGAGCGGACGAAGACAGCGGCTTCAACTGTGACCCTCAGGACAAGCGGACCCGCGATGTGGCTGGTCGACGCTGGCCGGGACGGTAGCACCGCTGGCGGCGACCGGCGGACCGGCGGATGCGGAACGGCCCGACGCGGGGCTGCGAATGCGAGGGCACGGCGCGCGTGCTCCTCCGCGCGCCCGGCGACCACGGACGACGAAATGGACGAACTGCTCCCGCCCGGACCGGGGCCGCCGCCCTACTTGCCAGCGACGGGGACGTCTGAGCCCGTCAACGGCCGCGTCCGGCGCGTCGACGGCCGTTGCAGGCAAGCAAAAGGCAGGTCAGGGCAGCGGACGTGCGACGGACGACTCGGTTCAGGCTCCGTCGAACGAAGTCAGCTGACGCGACCGAGTTGCGCGGCCCAGTGGTACGGCCGCTGCAGGCTTTGCTGGCGAACACTTGCCGATCAGGCACGGCTACCGGCACGAGACGTCGAGCAACTAGTCGGCTGACGGTCCACGTCGAGAAGCGCGCGGCACACCTGGGACAGTCGGCCCTATCTGGGTCTTGTCGGCGCATTTGTGCGCTCATGCTTATCCGCTTCGCTCCGCCCGCCCTTGTCGTGTCAGGGCGTTGACGGATCGAGGACGGGCGGGCGGTTGCCAGGGCCGTCGGCGTAGATCTGGCGGTAGGTGGTGGGCGCCTGCTGTCCGCCGAGGCCGAGCAGTGACTGGAAGGCGGCCATCGGGGTGCGACGTCGGTTGAACCGGAACACGTACTCGTCGAGGTAGACCTGCAGGTGCTCCTTGGACACGCCCCGGTGGGTGCCCTGGAGCCAGGTCTTGAGGTGGCTGATCACCCGGTGGACGCGCGGCAGGATCTCGTCCAGGTCGTCCGCCGCCACCCGCCGGGGCCGCTGCGTGCGCGGGCGGTGCTCGTATCCGAGCTTGGCGAGTCGGCGGTAGGAGCTCCAGCCATCGGTGTGCACAACGGCGCCTGCCTGTACGACCTCGCGGACGAAGCCGGTCAACGTCGCGGTCGAGGCGTCCTCGACAACTTGCATGCGCACGCGACCCGATCCGGCCCCACGGACCTCGACCGCCACGACGACGAGGGCCTTCGTGCCGTGCTGGCGGCCACCGCGCAACTCGCGGTCGAGCCCTCCGACGAAGCACTCGTCGACCTCAACGGCTTGAGTGAGCAGCGTCCGTTCCGGGTTCACCGTCGCGCGGCGCAGCTTCTGCAGCATCATCCAGGCGGTCTCATAGCGGCTGAGCCCGAGCTGACGCTGCAGCTGCGTCGCCGAGATCCCTGGAGTGCTGGTCGTCATCAGGTACGCCGCCCAGAACCACAGGTGCAGGGGCGTCCGCGTGCCGTGCAGCACTGTGCCGGCGGTCAGCGACACCTGATAGCGGCACGAGCCGCACTGCCAGAGCAACCGCTTGCGCAGCACCGTGGCCTCGAGGCCGAAGCAGCGCGGGCACCGGTAGCCCTCCGGCCAGCGCGACAGGATCAGGTGCTCCCGGCAGGCGTCATCGTCGGGGAACCAGCGCTGGAACTCGACGATGCTGCGAGGGAAGTCAGGCCGCGGCACACCCCAACGCTAGCGGAGCGAAGCGGATAAGCATGTGTGCGCTATCTGTACCGGCCAGGCCGGCACAACGAGTACATGGACCAGCGGCTGGTGGCCTGCCGGAGCGGCGCAGACGCGCAGGCTCTAGCGGAGCCCGCCCCAGCCCGACGCGGGCCTGGTGAAAGCCACAAGCACGGCCAGTACCACAACCTGATCGCGACGCCGGTTGACTGACTGGCCACTCTCTTATAGGGTGTCGTCGTGGCAAGGCCGAGGAGCACCGACCGCCGAGAAGCGATCCTGGCGGCGGCGACCGTTGTCATCGCGGATCGAGGACTAGGTGCTCCGACGGCCGTGATCGCCAAGGAGGCCGGCGTCTCGAACGGGTCGCTGTTCCTCTACTTCGCCACGAAGACCACCCTGCTCAACGAGCTGTACGTCGCCCTGAAGTCCGAGATGGGTGCGGCCGCGGTCCAGGGCTTCCCGGCCGAAGGACTTCCGCGCGAGCAGGCGCGTCACGTGTGGGACGAATGGCTGCGCTGGGCGACGTCCTGCCCACAGAAGCGCCGGGCGCTCGCGCAACTGGAGGTCTCCGACGAGGTTACCGCGGAGAGCCGCCGGATGTTCGGCCCCGACTTCGCCAGCGTGACGGCCCTGCTGGAGCGTGTTCGGGTCGACGGGCCGGTGAGGGACGCGCCGCTGGGCTTCGTCCTGGCATTGACGACCGCCATGGCCGACACGACCGTCGACGCGGTCATCCGTGACCCGGATCGCGCCGACGTCACCCGCCGTGCCGGGTTCGAGGCGCTGTGGGGAGTCCTTGCCGGGCCGTCCCCATGCCGTTGCTGTCCTACCGAGCCCAGGAGCTGACTTGTCCCGACGCGCCACGACCCCCACGGCAACAAGGGCCCGGGTCACCGGCGGGCGTCCGTCCCCCGCCCGCCATGGCCCCGTCATCGCGGCGGCGCGTCAGGGCACAGTCGCCCCCCGCGCGACCGGCCCCGCCAACCGGCTCCAGCCCGTAGGGCAGCGGCCGGCATGAACGCGGGGACGAGTCAGAGACCGGATCTTCCGCTCGCCGTCGTCGTTGGGGCAGGAGCAATGGGGATGTCGGCGGCTCGCCGCCTCGGGGATGACTACCGGGTACTGCTCGCGGACATCGACGCCGAGAGAGTGGAGAAGCGAGCCGCCAGCATGCGTGACGACGGGTACGACGCGCAGAGCCAGGAATGCGACATCACGGACCGGGCCTCCGTCGACCGACTCGCTGAGAAGGTTGCCGCAGCCGGTCCGCTCCGTGCGGTCGCCCACGTGGCGGCCAAGTCGCCCAGCATGGGGTCGTGGCAGGAGATCCTGGCGCTCAACCTGGTCGGCGCAGCGCATGTTGAGAGCGCGCTGCTGCCCGTGGCAGGCCTCGGGACCGCGGCGGTGTTCGTCTCATCCATCGCCGCCCACCTCGTGCCTGACCCCGGTCCCGAGGCACTTGCCGCACTCGACGACCCGCTTGCGCCCGACCTCCTGGGCAGACTGGACCGTGCCGTCACGGAGCGGACCCCGGGCGCGGCCTACTCCCTCGCGAAACTGGCCCTGAACCGCATGTGCGCGCGCCGCGCGGCCGCCTGGGGCCGACGCGGAGCGCGGATCGTGTCCATGTCCCCCGGCCTGATCGCGACCCCGATGGGCGCGCTGGAGTTCGCCGGGGACAACCGCGGGCCGAAGCTGGCACTGCTGCAGCGCACGCCGCTCGGACGTGAGGGGACCATGGTCGAGACCGCCGACGCGATCGCCTTCCTGGTATCCGCCCGCGCGTCCTTCATCACCGGCGTCGACCTCCTGGTCGACGGCGGCGTCACCGCCGCGTCGCGGTTCCCGCCCGCCGGCTGAACCCCCCTTCGACCGGAACCGCCGACCAGGCCACGGACGACGCGCCCGTGCCGCAACACCCTTCCGCGCATCCAAGGAGAGCTGATTGTGGACATCGAGCCGTTCAAGATAGCGATACCCCAGCGTGAGGTCGAGGCGCTACGCACCCGGCTGGGGGACACCCGCTGGGCGCCGGAGCGTGACAACGAGGACTGGTCGCTCGGGGTGAACGGGACCTACCTGCGCGAACTGACGGATTACTGGCGGGACGGGTTCGACTGGCGGGCGCAAGAGGCGCGGATCAACGAGCTCCCCCAGTTCCGCGTGAACATAGACGGCGTACCGATCCATTTCATCCATGTCCGCGGCAAGGGGCCCAACCCGGTCCCCATCGTCCTGAACCACGGCTGGCCCTGGACGTTCTGGGACTTCAAGGACATCATCATGGCGCTGGCCGATCCTGCCGCACACGGCGGTGACGCGGCCGACGCCTTCGACGTCGTCGTCCCTTCGCTGCCGGGCTTCGGCTTCTCGGGCCCGCTGCCCGGAGCCGCGCTCGGGTACGTCGAGACAGCCGACCTGTGGGTCACGTTAATGCGGGGACTCGGCTACGAGAAGTTCGTCACTCATGGCGGCGACGCCGGCGCGTTCGTCAGCGCCCGGCTCGGCCACGCGCACCCGGACTCGCTCATCGGCGTCCACTTCAGCATCCCGATCCTGCCAGGGGTGCCGCACGACGCGGGCGACCCTGCTGACTTCACGCCGCAGGAACGCGCCATGGTCGAAGGGCAGGACCTGGGCCCGGCGGCGTTCGTCCACGTCCTGATCAACAGCTTCGACCCGCAGACCCTCGCCTGGGCCATGCACGACAGCCCCGTCGGCCAGGCCGCGTGGCTGCTCCTTCGTCGACGCGCGTGGAGCGACTGCCACGGCGACCTGGAGAGCGCCTTTGACAGGGACACGCTGCTCACGCACCTGTCGCTGTACTGGTTCACCGACAGCTTCCTCGGATCCGAGATGTTCTGCCGGGCCTCCGAGTTCACCGCCCCCATGGCGCTGGCCAACGACGTGAAGCCCGAGATCAGCGTGCCGACGGCCGTCGCCGTGATGCCCAAGGAGGTGATGCACAGGCCACGGGCGCTCGTAGCAGCGCACAGCGACCTGCGCCAGTGGACGCTGTTCCCGCGCGGCGGCCACTTCGCGGCGGCCGAGGAGCCCGAACTAATCGCCGAGGACATCCGGTCGTTCGTCCGTCCCCTTCGCCCGGCCGAACGCCGCGCCTCGGGCTCCGCGCAGTCCGGGCCGTTGACGTGAGCAGGAGGGCTCGCGTGAGCGACGTCCGCCGGTCGCTGGACACGATGAGCTTGCTGGTGAACGCGCTCAACCAGGACCCCGACCGGCCGCTCCTGCACCTGCTCAGCGGCCATACGCTGACCGTGGGCGAGACGCGCGACGCCACTTCGCAGTTCGTCCAGGCCCTGACCCGTTTGGACGTCGTCGAAGGGACACGCGTGGGGTTGCTCTCCAGCAACCTGCCGGAGGTCCTGCACGCGAGCCACGCCGCCCAGATTCTCGGAGCCGTCTACATACCGTTGCATCCGCTGGCGTCCGAGTCCGACCACCTGGACATCCTGCGCGACGCCCAGGCCGACCTGCTGATCTTCGAGGGTGGCCGTTACGACGAGCGCACCGCCGCGCTCGTCGGCCGGCTGCCCGGCATCAGGGTCGTCGCGCTCGGGCGGTCGGGGCTCGCCGAGGACCTGTGCGCCCTCGCGGCCTCCCTGCAGCCACTGTTGCTCGAGACGCCACTGCTGGACTCCGACGGCGTCGAACGGATCTCCTACTCGGGCGGGACGACAGGGCGGCCCAAGAGCATGGCGACGCGCCGGACGACCAGCGCTGCGGTCCTGAGCATCATGCTGGCGGAGTGGGAATGGCCGACGCGACCACGCGTCCTGTCCTGCGCCCCGCTGAGCCACGCGGGCGGCACCATGTTCCTGCCGACCCTGCTGAGAAACGGCTCGATGCTGGTGCACCCGCGATTCGACCCGCTGGCAGTCCTGCAGGCAATCCAAGAACACGAGATCAACTGCATGATGCTGGTCCCGACCATGATTTATGCCCTGCTCGACCACCCACGCTTCGAGGAGTTCGACCTCTCGAGTCTCGAGACCGTCTTCTACGGCGCGGCCATTATGTCGCCCGTCCGGCTCCAGGAAGCGATCCGGCGGATCGGCCCTGTGTTCTTCCAGTTCTACGGCCAGGCGGAAGCCCCGATGACCGTCGCGGTGCTTCGCAAGGCGGAGCACGATGTCGACGACTTGGCAAGGTTGAGCGCTTGCGGACGCGCGGTGCCGTGGCTGATGGTCGAGCTCCTGGATCCTGAGGACCGTCCGGTGCCGCCCGGGGAACGGGGGGAGCTGTGCGTCCAGGGCCCCATCGTCATGGACGGCTACCGGGACAGCCCGGAGCTCAACGAGGAGGTGTTCAGCGGCGGCTGGCTGCACACCGGTGACGTGGCGATCCGGGACTCGGACGGCTTCCTGCGGATCGTCGACCGAAAAAGGGACGTCATCGTGTCGGGAGGCTTCAACATCTACCCCCGCGACATCGAGGACGCGCTGGCGCTGCACCCCGCGATTGCGCAGTGCGCGGTGATCGGGGTGGCCCACCCCAAGTGGGGCGAGGCCGTCAAGGCGCTGGTGGTGCTGAAGCCGGGAAAAGTCGCGTCGGCCGAGGAGCTCACTGCGCTGGTGGCCGAAAGGAAAGGCGGCTTCCAAGCGCCCAAGACCGTTGAGTTTATCGCCTCGATCCCCCACACCGCTGTCGGCAAGCCGGACAAGAAGGCCCTGCGGGCGCGGTACGACCCTGACGGCATCGAGGGGACGTAACGACGCAGCCCGTGCCCGCAGGCCGTCGGCCGTTCCAGTCGTGAACTGGCGACTTGCTGGCCGCCAACAGAGCACCCAGAGCACCCAGCGCAGTCCGTGGCTCCGGCCACCGGACCGGCGCGATCCTGTCGATGACCAAGGAGGAACACATGCCGAGGATCGTTCTTGTCGAGTCAATACCGGACGAGGTCCTGGCGCCGGCGCTGCAGACGAACCTGGGGCGCGCACTGTTCAACAACCCGGACCTCTGCCTGGCGTTCAAGGCGCTCGCGTCGAGCGTGCACTTCAAGTCACACCTCGACCCGCGGTTGCGTGAGCTCGTCGTGCTGCGCATCAGCGCCGTGCTGCAGTCGGACGTCGAGTGGGGCCAGCACTTCCGGATCGCCACTACGGCGGAGGTCTACGGGGAGGTCAGCGTCTCCGTGGCAGAAGCGCGCGCCGTCCGCGACGGCGAGCTCGACGGGTTCCCGCCGAAGGAGATGGTCGCGATGGAGTACGCCGTCGCTTTCGACAGCAACGCCGTCGACGACGACATGTGGTCGCGCGTCTCCGGTCACCTCACCGACATCGAGGTCCTCGACCTCACTGTTCTCGCCGGCGTGTACGGCATGGCGGGACGGCTGACCAACGGTCTCGCAGTACCTATGGACGAGGGCATGTCGCCACTCGCTGCTCTGGACGAGGTACACGGGTCCGGCGCGGAGCCCGCTTCGCGGGACAGTCCGGCGCTGCGACAGTTGCCCGTGGGCCGCGTGCAAAGGTCACTGGCGGCACAGCGCCCCACCGAGAACGGGAGGGATCTTTGAGCGACAAGTGCCTTCCTGGCCCGACGCCCGAGACGCAGCCGTTCTGGGACGGCGCACGACGCGGGGAGCTCTGGCTTCCGACTTGCGTCGACACGGGAAGGACGTTCCTCCCGCCGCGCGCCCTCTCGCCGTTCACCGGCGGGCAAGTGCGCTGGAGCAGGGCAAGCGGGCGGGCGACGTTGGCCTCCTACGTCATCGTTCACCGTCCCGCCCCCGGCTTCGAAGAGGAGACGCCGTACGTCGTGGGGCTGGCGGCGCTCGACGAGGGGGCGCACATGCTGACGAACCTGCCCGGTGCCTCGGCCGACCCGGACCGGCTGCCCATCGGCGCAGCGCTCGAGGTCGTGTTCGAGCAGCGGGGCGACCTGGCCGTGCCGCAGTTCCGCCTGGTGGACGCGTCGGCATGAGCGGCGGTTCGCAGGACGTCGTGATCGTCGGGGCGCAGGAGTCCGCGCGCCTGGGCGTCGTGCCCGACCTGACGGCCATGTCGCTCGCCTGCGAAAGCGCTGGCCTCGCTCTCGCCGATGCGGGTCTGCCGATGGCCGCCGTGGACGGCCTGGCCGCGGTGCTGCCGCCCGTCGAGGTCGCTTTCATGCTGGGGATTCGTCCGCGCTGGCTCGACGGCACCAACGTGGGCGGCTGCTCGTACATGCTGCACGTCAGGCATGCGGCGGCCGCGCTCTTGGCAGGCCACGCCAGTGTCGTCGTCGTTGCTCATGGCGAGTCGGGCCGGACGGGCCTGGGCAGGCCGGCCTACGCCGTAGACCCAACGAGCCTCGAGGGACAGTTCGAGACGCCGTACGGGGTCGCCGGCGCCTACTCCCGGTTCACGCTGCCGGTGCTGGCTTACCTGCACAAGCACGGGTTACAGCCCGAGGATCTCGCGGAGGTGCCGGTCGCGCAGTCGCGCTGGGCGAACCGCAACCCGCGTGCTGTCCGACCGGGCCTGCTCACGACCGAGGACGTGCTGGCCTCACCACTCATCGCCTGGCCGTTCCACCGGCTGCAGTGCTGCCCGTTGAACGACGGCGGCGGCGCGCTCGTGCTCACGACCCGGGATCGGGCGGCGGATATGGACCTGACATTCCCGCCCGTGACTGTGCTGGGCTCAGGTGAGAGTGGGGAAGGACCAAGCGCGCTCTTCATGGAAGACCTCACGTCATCCAGGGCCTTCCGCGACGCCAGCGCAGAGGCCATGCGGACCGCCCAGGTCACCCACGACGACATCGACCACCTGATGATCTACGACGCGTTCGCGCACCTGCCGCTCTACGGCCTGGAGGACACAGGCTTCGTGCGACCCGGGGAGGCCGTGGACTTCATCAAAAGCGGCGCGACCAGCCCGGGGGGGAGGCTGCCCCTGAACACCAACGGCGGAGGCCTGCTATACGCGCACACCGGCATGTACGGCATGTTCGCACTCCAGGAGGGCGTCCGGCAGATGCGCGGAACCGCGCCCGCGCAAGTCGAGGTCGCCCGTACCAGCCTCGTGCTGGGCGTAGGCGGCATGTTCAGCGCGGCGGGCGCCGTGGTGCTTGCCGCGGGCTGAACCGGTGGTCCGGCTCCGGTCAGAGTCCAGCGCAGACGGGTCGAGCAGCCAAACAGGACGAGACCGCCATCGCGGGCGAGCTCCCAGCGCCGCCGGGCAGGACGGGCTCCCGTGACTACCAGTCGGCCTGGGCCGACGTGCTCAAGCCCGACCCGGCCGGGCGCCACGCGCTGCTGATCCGCCGGCACCGTCGCGCCCCGAGCCGCGTCCTTCCGCGCCTACGCCGCCCACCGCCGGCCAGCCCGGTGAGGGTCGTCGGACGACGCAAGGCCGACAAGGCGTCCTTCCGGTCCGGCGAAGGATCGCCAGCCCGGACCAGCACCAAGTACGCCGCTGTACCTCGTGGCACCGCGTAACCGTCCTCTCGGCGCGGCGCGGGTGAGGCGGCTACCGACCCCCGCCCGCACCGATGACTGGTTCGTGTCCTCAGACGCTGGTGTATCCGCCGTCAAGGACACACTCGGCGCCGTTGACGTGCGTGGCCTGGTCGGAGGCCAGGAGCAGAGCCGCCGCCGCGAGGTCGTCCGGGTCGCCGAGCTGTCCTGTGGGGATCATGCTCGCCATCGCCCTCGCGAACCCGTCCTGCTGGTCCTCGGGACGATGCCGAGCAGGCCGGGGTCCGGACCGCCCCGGGGCTGAGCACGTTGATCCGGAAGCCGTCCTTCTGCGCGTTGAGCGTCCAGCTGCGGGCGAAGTTGCGCAGCGCCGCCCCGGTCGCTCCGGAGACCTCCAGCCGCTGACTGGGACGCCTGGACG
>CAXTFU010000008.1:0-1902 GCA_964243385.1 uncultured bacterium
CGCCCGCCCCGTCCGCTCGGACCGCTCGCCGCTGACCTGGCTGCTGCTGCTGCCGCTGCTCGTGACGCTCGTCCCGCCGATCTACAACCGCATCGACCCCGAGCTCGGCGGCATCCCGTTCTTCTACTGGTACCAGCTGGCCGTGATCTCGGTCGGCGTGGTGTGCACCTACCTCGTCTACCGGGCGAGGAGCTGACGTGGACGGCATCAAGACCACCGAGCTGGTCGTCTTCACGCTGCTGTTCGTCGGCGTCAGCGCGCTCGGCTTCGTGGCCAGCCGCTGGCGCCGGGCCGAGTCGCTCGACAGCCTGGACGAGTGGGGCCTCGGCGGCCGCAGCTTCGGCGGCTGGATCACCTGGTTCCTCATCGGCGGCGACCTCTACACCGCCTACACGTTCGTGGCGGTGCCGGCGCTCGTGTTCGGCGCCGGTGCGGTCGGCTTCTTCGCCGTGCCGTACACGATCGTCGTGTACCCGATCGTCTTCTTCGTGCTGGCCCGCATGTGGTCGGTGAGCCACGTCAACGGCTTCGTGACGCCCGCCGACTTCGTCCGCGCCCGCTCGGGGTCACCGACGCTCGCGCTGCTCATCGCGCTCACCGGCATCGTCGCGACGATGCCGTACATCGCGCTGCAGCTCGTCGGCATCGAGGCGGTGCTGAAGGCCATGGGCGTCGAGGGCCACCTGCCGATCATCGTGGCGTTCGCGATCCTCGCGGCCTACACCTGGAACTCGGGGCTGCGCGCCCCGGCGCTCATCGCGTTCGTCAAGGACACGCTCATCTACATCGTCGTGATCACCGCGATCATCGTGATCCCGTACAAGCTGGGCGGGTTCGACGTCATCTTCGCGGCGGCCGAGGAGAAGTTCGCGCAGAGCCCGAACCCGGGCGACAGCATCGTGCTCGGCGGCCCGGCGCAGCTGCAGTACGCGACGCTCGCGCTCGGCTCGGCGCTGGCGCTGTTCCTCTACCCGCACTCGCTCACCGGCGTGTTCGCGGCCCGCAGCCGCAAGACGGTCATGAAGAACATGGCGGCGCTGCCCGCCTACTCGTTCATCCTCGGGCTGCTCGCGCTGCTGGGCTACATGGCCATCGCGTCCGGTGTGACGCCGCTGGTCGGCGACAACGGCAGGCCGGACGGCAACACGATCGTCCCGCTGCTGTTCGACCAGCAGTTCCCGGACTGGTTCGCGGGGGTGGCGTTCGCGGCCATCGGCATCGGCGCCCTGGTGCCCGCCGCCATCATGTCCATCGCGGCGGCGAACCTGTGGACCCGCAACATCTACAAGGAGTACCTGAACCCCGACGCGACGCCCAAGCAGGAGGCGCGCAGCAGCAAGCTCGCGTCGCTGGTCGTGAAGGTGGGGGCGCTCGTCGCGATCCTCGCGCTGGACCCGCAGTTCTCCATCGACCTGCAGCTCATCGGCGGGGTGCTCATCCTGCAGACGCTGCCGGCGGTCGCCCTCGGGCTCTACACCCGGTGGTTCCACGCCAAGGCGCTCATCGCCGGGTGGGCCGCCGGCATGGCGGTCGGCTTCTGGGCGCTGTACCAGATCCCGCAGCGCGTGTTCGCGCCGGACGGCACCGTCACGCTCGCCAAGGAGCACTTCGGCGGGTCGGCGTTCCCGCTGTCCGAGCTCGGCTTCGACACGACCACCACGCTCTACGCCGGCGCGCTGGCCCTCGCGGCGAACCTGCTGGTGTCCGTGCTCGGCACGCTGGCGCTGCGCGGCCGGGTCGACGAGGGCGTCGACACGACGCACCCGTCGGACTACACCGCCGAGCAGGGCGACCCCGGGGTCCGCGACCTCGACGAGCTGGTCCACTAGGCAGCCGGTCCCCGCCCCTGCGCAGCCGGTCCCTGCCCTTGCGCAGCCGGTCCCTGCCCTTGCGCAGCCGGTC
>CAXTFU010000008.1:2002-3548 GCA_964243385.1 uncultured bacterium
TGCGCAGCCGGTCCCTGCCCTTGCGCAGCCGGTCCCTGCCCTTGCGCAGCCGGTCACGGCCCGCCGGGCCGCGGCACCGTCCGGACGAGGACGTGCTGCGGCCCGGCCGACCCGCCGAGGTACCGCTCCCCGGTGTCGACGAAGCCCGCGCGCAGGTAGACGCGCACCGCCACGGGGTTGCGCTCGTTCACCGTCAGCACGACCGACCGGGCCTGCGGGAAGCGCTCGGCGAGCACGTCCGGCAGCGCGGCGAGCATCCGGGCGGCCACGCCGCGGCCCTGCTCGGCCGCAACCACGAAGAACCCCCGCAGCACCAGGTCGGCGGACGGCAGCGCCGGCGACGGCGTCTCGTCCAGCACCAGGAAGCCGACGGGGCGGCCGTCCTCGACGAGCGCGAACGGCCAGCGACGCGGGTCGCGCTCGGCCAGCGGCAGCGTCTGGTCGGCGCGGCCGCTGAACCGCTCCTGGTCGGGGTGCGGGGACAGCCGCAGGACGGCGTCCCGCAGGGGCCCGCCCGCGGGCACCGGCACCAGCCGGCCCTCCCGGCGCGGGGCGGTCACCGGCGCGACACCGTCACCGCCCCGACACTAGGGTCCGCCGGGTGGAGCAGCTGCGGATCCCCTCCGGCGACCTCGTCCTCGACGCCGTGGCCGTCGGACCGCCGGACGGCGAGCTCGTCGTGCTGCTGCACGGGTTCCCGCAGACCTCGTGGTCGTGGCGCGGCGTGTGGCCGGCCCTCGCCGACGCGGGCTACCGCGTCGTCGCGCCCGACCTGCGCGGCTACTCGCCGGACGCCCGGCCCGCTGCGGTCGAGGACTACCGGATGGAGCTGCTGGTCGGCGACGTCGTGGCCGTGCTGGACCACCTCGGCGCCGCCGACGCGCACGTCGTCGGCCACGACTGGGGCGCAGCGATCGCCTGGCACCTGGCCGGCCGACGCCCCGAGCGGGTGCGGACGCTGACCGCCGTGTCCGTGCCGCACCCCGTCGCGTTCGCCGAGGCGCTGCGCAGCGACCCCGACCAGCAGGCCAGGTCGCAGTACATGCGCGACTGGCGCTCGCCGGACACCGAGCGGGCGATGCTCGACGGTGGGGGCCTCGAGCGGGTCTTCGGCGGCATCCCGGCCGTCGACGCGCCGCACTACCTGGCGGTGCTGCAGCAGCCCGGCGCGCTCACCGGCGCCCTGTCCTACTACCGCGCGCAGTCGCGGGACGACCTCGCGGCACTCGGGCCGGTCACCGCCCCGACGCTCTACGCCTGGTCCGACCAGGACGCCGCGCTCGGCGCCACCGCCGCGCACGACACTGCCCGGCACGTGGCGGGCCCGTACCGCTTCGAGGTGCTGCCTGGCGTCAGCCACTGGGTCCCGGAGCAGGCGGCCGACCGGCTGGCCGGCCTGCTGCTCGAGCACCTGCGCGGGACCGCTCACCCGGCCGGCTGACCGGCGCTGCACTAGCGTCCGCCCGGTGCGCCTGGCGACCCTGAACCTGCTGAACGGCACGTCGCTGGCCGACCGCAGCGTGACGCCCGGCCGGCTCGCCGAGGC
>CAXTFU010000008.1:3558-35923 GCA_964243385.1 uncultured bacterium
GCAGGAGGTCGACCGGGCGCAGCCGCGCTCGCACGGCGCCGACCTCACCCGGGCGGTCGCCGAGACCATGGGCGCGGCCGCCTGGCGGTTCGTCCCGGCCATCGTCGGCACGCCCGGCGCGACCTGGCGGCCCGCCACCGACGGCGACACCGACGAGACGGTGCCCGCGTACGGCGTCGGGCTCGTCTCGCGCTGGCCGGTGCGGTCGTGGCACGTCACGCGGCTGCCGTCGGCGCCCGTCCGCTCGCCGGTGCTGCTGCCCGGCACGCGCCAGGTCATCTGGCTGCGCGACGAGCCGCGGGTCGGCCTGGCCGCGGTCGTCGAGACCCCCGTCGGACCGGTGACGGTCGCGACCACGCACCTGTCGTTCGTCCCCGGCTGGAACGGGGTGCAGCTGCGCCGGCTGCGGGCCGCCCTGAGCCAGCTGCCCGGCCCGCGGGTGCTGCTCGGCGACCTGAACATGCCGCCGCCCTTCCCGCGGCTGCTGACCGGCTGGCGCGTCCTCGCCCGCACGCCGACCTACCCCGCCTGGCAGCCCCGGGTGCAGCTCGACCACGTCCTGGCGAGCGGCGAGCTCCCGCCCGTGACGGCGGTGGCCGCGCCGCAGCTGGCGGTGTCGGACCACCGCGGACTGCTCGTCCAGCTCCGCGGCTGACCTCCCGGTCCGGGACGGGGGCGCGCGACTAGCGTGTGCGCACCACTGGCAGGGAGGCAGCACCCGTGCAGTTCGCCGTGACACCGTCCGAGCGCGACGGTGCCCCGGTGCTGCGCGTCTCGGGGGAGCTCGACGTCGCGACCGTGTCGATCCTGCGGGCGGCGGTGCAGCACGCGATCGGCGAGCGCCCCGCGACGCTGCTGGTCGACCTCACGCCCGCCCACTTCATCGACTCGACGGGGTGCCGCGAGCTGGTGCGCACGGCCAAGGCCGGACGCGCCGCCGGTGTCAGCGTCGAGGTGGTCGCGCCGCCGTCCAACTGGCGCGTGCGCCGCGTGATCGACTTCGTGCAGCTCGCCAGCGTCGTCGCCGTCCACGACGAGCTGCCGGGCCCCGGCCCCCAGTCGGGCGCGAGCGACGGCAGCGGGACGTGAGCGTGCAGGCGCCGCTGACCGAGCCGGACCTGCTGGGCTGCGCCGACGAGCCGATCCGCATCCCCGGCGCCGTCCAGCCGCACGGGGCGCTGCTGGCGTCGACCGGCGCCGACCTCGAGGTGGTCGTGGCGTCGGCCAACGCGGCCGAGCTGCTCGGCCGCGAGGTCACCGGTGCGGGCCTCGCCGGCCTGCTCGGCGCCGAGGCGGTCCGGGCGCTCGCGGCCGCCGACGACCTGTCCGAGCTCGATCCGCTGCGCGTGGTGCTCGACGGCCGCGTGCTCGACGTCAGCGCCCACCGGGCGGACGGCCTGCTGGTGACCGAGTGGGAGCCGCTCGACGACGCCCACTCCGCCGGCCAGGCCTGGCACCGGCGGCTGCCGCGGACGCTGCAGCGGCTGCAGTCGGCGCCCGACCTCGGCGCGCTGTGCGACGTGCTCGCCGCCCAGGTGCGCGAGCTCACCGGCTTCGACCGGGTGATGGTCTACCGCTTCGACGAGACCTGGGACGGCCACGTCGTCGCCGAGCACCGGCGCGACGACCTCGAGCCGTTCCTCGGCCTGCGCTACCCGGCCAGTGACATCCCCGCGCAGGCCCGGGCGCTGTACCTGCGCAGCTGGCTGCGGCTCATCCCGGACGCCCGCTACGCACCCGTCCCGCTCGTGCCGGACCGCAACCCGATCGACGGGCGGCCGATCGACCTGGCCGGCGCGTCCCTGCGCAGCGTCTCGCCGGTGCACCTCGAGTACCTCGCGAACATGGGCGTGCGGTCGTCGATGTCGGTGTCGCTCGTCGACGACGGGCGGCTCTGGGGGCTCATCGCCTGCCACCACTACGCCGGCCCGCACCGCCCGTCGCCGACCGACCGGGTGGTGGCGGAGTTCCTCGGCCGCACCGCCTCGCTGCTGCTGCGCACCCGCGACACCGGCGAGGCCGACCGCGTCCTCGAGGTCGCCGAGCGCTCGGCCCGGCTCGTCGAGGCGCTCGCCCGCACGCCGCGCCGCCCGGCCACAGCGCTCGTCGACGGCAGTCCCACCGTCCTCGACCTGCTGCCCGCGGGCGGCGCCGCCGTGCGCCTGGACGGGCGGCTGCACCTGCTCGGCAGCACGCCGCCCGTCGACCGGGTCGAGGCCATGCTCCGCGCGCTGCCGGCGGACGCGCCCACGGCCACCGACGCCGTGCAGACCGTCGTGCCCGACGAGGCGCTCGTGCCCACCGCGAGCGGCGTCCTGTCGGTGCCCGTGCCGGGCGGGGGCGTGCTCGCCTGGTTCCGCCCCGAGGTGCTGCGCGAGGTGCGCTGGGGCGGCGACCCGACGAAGTCGGAGTTCGTCGCGGGCGACTTCGGCCCGCGGCTCTCGCCGCGCCGGTCGTTCGCCGCGTGGACCGAGCACGTGCGCGGGACCTCGGCGCCGTGGCAGCCGCACGAGGTCGCGGCTGCGCAGCAGCTCGCCCGGCACCTGGCCGACGTCGCCTCGCGGCGGGCCGAGGAGGAGTCGCACCTCGCGGCGACCCTGCAGCGCACGCTGCTGCTCGAGCAGCTGCCGGACGTCCCGGGCGTGGCGCTCGCCGCCCGGTACGCCCCGAGCGCCGCGGACGTCGTCGGCGGTGACTGGTACGACCTCGTGCTGCTGCCGAGCGGGCGCGTCTCGCTCGTGCTCGGTGACGTCGCCGGGCACGGGCTGGGCGCCGCGGCGATCACCGCGCAGCTGCGGCACGCGCTGCGGGCCTACCTGCTGTCGTCCGCCGGGCCCGCGGCGGCCCTGCAGCGGCTCAACGAGCTGGCCGCCTACCTGCTGCCCGAGGAGCTGGCCACCGTCGTCGTCGCCGAGCTCGACCCGGCGACGGGCGAGCTCGCCGTCGCCAGCGCCGGGCACCTGCCCGTCCTGCTGCTCGGCCCCGACGGCCCGCTGCTCGTGGACGGGGCCCGCGGCCCGGCCCTCGGCATGCTGGACACCGCCCGCTACGGCGAGGCACGGCTGCAGCTGTCGGGCGACGACCGGCTGGTGGTGTTCAGCGACGGGCTCGTCGAGCTGCGCGGCACCTCGCCCGACCTCGGCGAGCGCCTCGCGCAGCTCGTCGAGGTCGCCGCCGCGGCGCCGCGCGAGCCGGACGCGCTGCTGGACGCCCTGCTCACCGGCCTCGCGCCGCCGGACGACGACGACGTGACGCTGCTGGCGCTCGGGCCCCGCTCGTGAGCCCGGCGCTGCACCTGCGCGGGCCCGTGCCCGTCGCGCTCGAGCCGCGGGCCGGGTCGTGAGCACGGCGCTGCGCGGGCCGGTGCTGGTCGGGCTCGAGCCGCGGGCCGGCTCGTGAACGCGGCGCTGCACCTGCGCGGGCCGGTGGACGTGCTCGAGCCGCGGGCCGGCTCGTGAGCGCGGCGCTGCACCTGCGCGGGCCGGTGGTCGTCGGGCCGGACGAGGTGGTCGGCGAGGCGTGGGTGGTCGGCGGGCGGTTGCGCTTCGACCGTCCGTCCGGCGATCCGACCCCGGTCGACGGCTGGGTCGTCCCGGGGCTCGTCGACGCCCACTGCCACGTCGGGCTCGACGCGGCCGGGGCCGTGGACGACGCCACCGCCGAGGCGCAGGCCCGCACCGACCGGGACGCCGGCGCGCTGCTGCTCCGCGACGCCGGGTCGCCCGCCGACACCCGCTGGATGGACGCGCGCGACGACCTGCCGCGGCTCGTGCGCGCCGGGCGGCACATCGCCCGGCCCCGCCGCTACCTGCGCGACTTCGCCGACGAGGTCGAGCCCGAGGCGCTCGTCGACACCGTCCGGCGGCAGGCCGCCCGCGGCGACGGCTGGGTGAAGCTCGTCGGCGACTGGATCGACCGCGGCACCGGCGACCTCGCCCCGTGCTGGCCGCTGCCGGCGCTGCAGGCCGCGATCGCCGCCGCGCACGACGCGGGCGCCAGGGTGACCGCGCACGTGTTCGGCGAGGACGCGATCGCCGACCTCGTGACCGCCGGCATCGACTGCCTCGAGCACGCCACCGGCCTGACCGAGGACACCCTGCCGCTGCTCGCCGAGCGCGGGGTGGCGATCGTGCCGACGCTCGTCAACATCGAGACGTTCCCCGACATCGCGGCGGCGGCGGAGGCGAAGTTCCCGACGTACGCGGCGCACATGCGGGACCTGCACGGCCGTCGTCGTGCGACCGTCGCCGCCGCCCGTGCGGCCGGGCTCGCGGTGTACGCGGGCACCGACGCCGGTGGCTCGCTCGCGCACGGACGGATCGCCGACGAGGTGCTCGAGCTCGCCCGTGCCGGGCTGTCGCCGGTGGAGGCGCTCGGCGCGGCGACGTGGTCCGCCCGCGCCTGGCTGCGCCGGGACGGGCTCGTCGAGGGAGCGTCCGCCGACCTGGTGGTGCTCCGCGGCGACCCGCGGACCGACCTGCGGCTGCTGCTCGACCCGGTGGCCGTCGTCCTGCGGGGCGTGCGGTGGAGCTGACGGCGGCGCAGGGCCGGGTGCTCGGAGCGCTCGTGGAGAAGGAGCGGACGACGCCGCAGGGCTACCCGCTCACCGACAACGCCCTGCTCGCCGCGTGCAACCAGACGACGAGCCGCGACCCGGTCGTCAGCTACGACATCACCACCGTCCGGATGGCCGTGCGCGAGCTGCGCCAGCTCGGGCTGGTCCGGACCGTGCACCGCACCGGCGAGCGCAGCGACAAGCACCGGCACGAGCTGGAGACCGCGCTCGGGCTGTCGGCGCCGCAGGTGTCGCTGCTGGCGGTGCTGCTCCTGCGCGGCCCGCAGACGCTCGCCGAGCTCCGCAGCCGCACCGAGCGGCTGCACGTCTTCGCGACGGTCGACGACGTCGAGCAGGCGCTCGCCGCGATGGCCGACCGCGACGAGCCGCTCGTCGGCCTGCTGCCGCGACAGCCCGGGCGCAAGGAGGCGCGCTTCGGCCAGCTGCTGGCGGGCGGGAGCGCGGGCGGGCCCGTCCGAGCTGCGACGGACGGTGGACCGGGACCAGCGTCCGGGTCGGACCCGCAGTCGTCGTGGCGCTCCGACCAGTCGCCCGGCGGCACGGGCGACGGGCCGCGGTCGGCGCCGGACCAGCCTGGCGGTGGTGCGACACACCCCAGCGACCAGGGCGACGACCGTGCCGACCAGGACGGCGACATCGCCGTGCAGCAGGGCGACGGCCGGTCCGTCCATCAGGACGAGGACCGGCACGCGGGTGGAGAGACGTCCGGTGACCAGAGCGGCCTGGCCGTCGCCGTCGCCGACCTCGTCGAGCAGGTCGCCGAGCTGCGGTCCGAGGTCCAGGAGCTCCGCGCGGCGCTGGAGCGGGCGACCGGCGGCTGACGCTCCGGCTGGCTGAGACTCCGGCTGGCTGGGGCTCCGGCCGCCCGCCCGCGCCTCGGCGGCACTCGTGCTGGCGACCGGCAGCCCGGGCTCGTGCCCCGCGCACGCACCGGCCCACCCCGCACCGACGCATCACCCACGCACCGGCCCACCCCGCACCGGCCCACCACCCCCCGCCGGACAGGCCGCACCGTCTCCCCGCACCGGCCCACCACGCACCGGCTCAGCCCGGTGCCAGCTCCACGCCGGTGACGAGGGCCCGCAGCGCCTCGGCATCGAGCAGCGCTGCGGGCCGCGCCGTCGTGCCGCTGCGCACGTAGCAGAACGCGGCCCGCACCCGCTCGAGCGGGGCGCCGGTGAGCTGGTGCCAGGCGAGGCGGTACACGGCGAGCTGCACCGCGGCCGCCGCCGCGTCGGCGCCTGACGGCGTGCGGCCGGTCTTCCAGTCGACGACGTCCCAGCCGCCGTCGGGCTCGGCGAAGACCGCGTCGATGCGCCCGCGCACGAGCACCCCGGCGACCTCCATCTCGAACGGCACCTCGATCTCGGCCGGCTCGCGCCCCCACCACTCGCTCGCCCGGAACGCGTCCTGCAGCGCGCGCAGGTCGGCGTCGGACGACGCCGTCTCGTCCGCGGCGCCGGGCAGGTCGTCCGGGTCGAGCAGCTGGGGCCGGCCGAACACCGTCGTCTCCAGCCAGGCGTGGAACGCCGTGCCCCGCCGGGTCACCGGGGACGGCCTGCGCGGCAGCGGGCGCAGCAGCGAGCGGGCCAGCGCCTGCGGGTCGCGCCGCAGCTCGACCAGCCCGGTGGCCGACATCGCCTCCGGGAGCAGGGCGGTGGTGCGCCGGCTCCGGCGGCGCGCCGCCTCCTCGGCCAGCCGACGCAG
Source organism: uncultured bacterium (assembly GCA_964243385.1). Classification (GTDB taxonomy): domain Bacteria; phylum Actinomycetota; class Actinomycetes; order Mycobacteriales; family SCTD01; genus SCTD01. The sequence continues at coordinate 9,842 of CAXTFU010000008.1, forward strand.
GTCGTCGTCCCAGCGGTCGACGACCGCCCGCGCCTCCGCCGACAGCGCAGGCGCAGCGCCTGCGTCGTCCGCCGACGCCGGGACCGGTGCTCGCGCACCGGCGACTCCGGGGCCCGCGTCGCCCCCTCCAGCTGCCAGCGCAGCCGCGGCACGTCCGTCGTCGGCCGCCTCGCCGACGCCCGTCCGAGGGAGGTCGCGCTCCGCGTCGACCGGCCCCGGACCCGCCGCCAGCAGCTCGCGCACGCGGCGGGCGGCCGCCTGCACGGCCGGGCCGGCTGGTGCGTCCGGTGCGGGCCAGGCGGCCGAGCGCCCGCTGCCGACCACGGGGTTCTCGAGCGGCGCCTCCGCCCACGCGTCGACCTCGCCCGCACCCTCGAGACAGGCGTCGCGGGCCTGCTCGAGGAACACCGACGGACCGACGACCGTGCTCCCCTCGCCCCAGTGGTAGCCCGAGCAGAGCAGCAGCGACTCGGCGCGGGTGAACGCCACGTAGGCCAGGCGACGCTCCTCGCGGGCGTCGCGGGCGGTGTTCGCGTCGAGGTGCGCCGTCAGGTCGGTGGGCTCGAGGCCGCGCAGGGCGGGCAGGTCGGACCGGTCACCGCGCAAGGGGAACGGGAGCAGGCGCGCGTTGCCGGTCCAGGACGTGCTCGTCGCCGGCCTGGCCGGGAAGACGGCCGCCCCGGTCGCGGCGCTGCGCGCGAGCCCGGGCACGGCGACGACCGGCCACTCGAGGCCCTTGGCGGCGTGCACCGTCATGAGCTTCACCGTGTCGGCGCCGCTGACGGCGCCGGTGTCGAGGCCGTGCTCCTCGTCCTCGGCGGCGCTGAGGTGGCTGAGGAAGGCCGACAGGACCGCCTCCCCCGTGCCGTCCTGCGCGGTGTCGCCGGCGAAGGACGCGGCCGCGTCGGCGAACGCGTCGAGGTCGGCGCGCGCCGAGGCCGGGTCGACACTCCCGGGGCGGGCCGACACCTCGACGTCGAGCCCCATCGTGCGCTCGACGTCGGCGACGAGGTCGGGCAGCGGCTGGTCGGCCCGTCGCCGCAGCGCCCGCAGCTCGTCGCGCAGCGACTCGAGGCGCCGGCGGCCCTCGGCGGAGAACGGGTCGCGGTCGCCGGGCGGCGGCAGGTCGTCGAGCGCGTCGACGAGCGAGCCGACCTGCGCCTCGTCGACCCCCAGCACGACCGCCTCGACCGGGTCGTCGGGGACCGGGGCGGGGCCGCGGACGAGCTGGCGCGCCCGCCGGCCGAGCGCGGCCAGGTCGCGCGGCCCGAGCCGCCAGCGGGCGCCGGTGAGCAGGCGCAGCAGCGCCGCGTCGGCCGTCGGGTCGTCGAGCACCTGGAGCGTGGCACGCAGGTCGGCGACCTCGGGCACGGTGAGCAGCCCGCCGAGCCCGACGACCTCGACCGGCACGTCGCGCGCCTCGAACGCGGCGCGCAGCCGGGCGAACATCGACCGCTTGCGGCACAGCACCGCTGCCCTCGACCAGGTCGGACCGGTCGTCGGCGGCAGCGCCGCCAGTCCGGCGACGACCTGGTCGGCCACCCAGGCAGCCTCGGTGTCGACGTCGGGCAGCAGCGCGCAGCGCACCCGGCCGTCGGCGGCGCGTCCTGGCGCCGGCCGCAGCCGGGGCACCGGCACGCCCTCGCTGCGCAGCTCCTCGGACACGGCGTTGGCGAGCTGCAGGATGCGGCCACCGCTGCGGTAGGTGGTGCTGAGCGTCCGCGGCGCCGAGCGGACCGCGCCGAACGAGGTCGGGAACCGGCGCAGCGTGCCGGCGCTCGCCCCGCGCCAGCCGTAGATGCTCTGGCAGGGGTCGCCCACGGCCGTGACCGGGTGGCCGTCGCCGAACAGGCTGGCGGGCAGCACCTCCTGCGCCGCGCCGGTGTCCTGGTACTCGTCGAGCAGCACGACCCGGCTGGCCGCGCGCTCGACCTCGGCCACCTGCGGGCAGGTGCGGGCGAGCTCGGCGGCCAGGGCGACGACGTCGCCGAAGTCGAGCAGCTCCCGGTCGCGCTTCAGGGCCGTGTAGCGGTCGACGAGCGGCAGCAGCTGCTCGCGCGCCTCCTGGGCGGCGAGCACCTTGCGGGCAGCCGCCTGGAGCTTCACCGTGCCGGCGGCCGTCTCCTGCAGCGACCGGCCGACGTCGCGCACCGCCGCGCCGTCGACCAGGTGCTCGGCCAGGTCGCCGGCGAGCGCCAGCACGGCCTGCACCACGGTCGGCTCGGCCCAGGTGACCGCCTCCATCGGCCCGTCGTACGAGGCGACCGCGCGCGCCGCGAGCTGCCAGCTGGTCGCCGGGGTGATGAGCCGGGCCGCCGGCTCGCGACCGAGCCGCAGGGCGTGGTCGCGCACCAGCCGGGCGGCGTACGCGTGGTAGGTCGAGACGGTCGGCTCGAGGTCGCTCGGCGCCCCGTCGGGGCCGGCCGCCAGCAGCCCGGCCGCGCGCAGCCGGCGCAGGCCCTGCCGGACGCGGACGGCGAGCTCGTCGGCGGCCTTGGTCGTGAAGGTCAGCCCGAGCACCTCGTCGGGTGCCACGAGCCTGGAGCCGACGAGCCACACGACGCGGGCGACCATCGTGGCCGTCTTGCCGCTGCCCGCGCCGGCGACGACGACGCCCGCCTCGAGCGGGGCGGTGACGACCTCGGCCTGCTCGTCGCTCACCGGGCGGCCGAGCACCTCGACCAGCCGCTCGAGGCTCATCGGGCGGCCGGACGCCGGGCGCACCGGCGGTGCGACGGCCGTCACCGCAGCACCCCCTCGCCCTCCGGCCAGGCCGGGCAGCTGGCGCGGACCGAGCACGTGCGGGCGCAGTGCTCGTTCACGGTGGCCGGGAAGTCGCTGCCGCTCATGCCGTCGACGACGCGCGTGACCAGCTCGTGCGCCCACCCGGGGTCGTCGTCGTCGCCGAGCGCGCCCTGACGCTGCTCGTCGGCGACCTTGCCCTTCTTGAGCTGCAGCAGCGCCGCGCCGCCGGGCTCGGCCAGGCCGTGCTCGTCGGCGAAGGCGCCCAGCGCCACCGCCAGCTGGTAGACGGCGAGCTGCGGGTGGCGGGCCAGCTCGGCCCGGCTCGGCTTGGTGCTGCCGGTCTTGAGGTCGACGACGACCGCGCGGCCGCGGTCGTCGCGCTCGAGCCGGTCGACCCGCCCGGCGAGCAGCGCGCGCTCGCCGAAGGGCACCGACACCGACAGCTCGGTACCGACGAGCGCCCGCGGGTTCGCCGCCTGCCAGGCGAGGAACCTGCGCAGCTGCTCGACCGCCTCCAGGCGCCGCCGGCGGACCGCCCAGGGGGCGCCGAGGTCGAGCTCGGGCAGCACCTCGTCGAGGCGCGCGGTGAGCGCCGCCTCGTCGAGCGGCTGCGCTCCGCTGCCCAGCTCGGCGAGCGCGTGCACGAGCGTGCCGACGACCTGCGCCGGGCCGGTGCTGCCGGCGACGCCGACGGCGCTCTCGAGGAACCACCGCAGCGAGCAGGTGTCGAAGGCCTCGACCTTCGACGGCGACACCCGGACCGTCTCGCCCGCGCCGACGAGCGGCGCCCCGTCGGACAGCGGGGACAGCCCCCACCACCGGTCGGGGTGGGCCGCGGCGACGTGCGGCACGTGCTCGGCGTCGAGCCGGGCCGCCTGCGCGAGGCGCACGCACGCCGCCTCGCGCAGCGCCGGGTCGGGGGACGTCGCCGCGACGTGCCGCAGCTCGGCGACCAGGCCGGCGCCGGTGAGCGGACGGCCGACGGCGGTCGGGCGCTCGGGCAGCGGGACGCCGAGCTCCTCGACGAAGCGGCTCGGCCGGTCGTCGCCCTCGTCGCCGGCGACCGCCGTGACGACGAGCCGCTCGCGGGCGCGGGTCACCGCGACGTAGAACAGCCGGCGCTCCTCGGCCAGCAGCGCCGTCCGCCGGTCGGGCGCGGTGCCGGCCGACGCCGCGTGCAGGGGCGCGGCGAGCAGGGGCGCGGCGAGCAGGGGCGCGTCGTGCGAGGAGGCGACCTCGGCGAGGTCGTCGGCGCCGAGCACGGCGCCGCGCAGGCGCAGGTCGGGCCAGACGCCCTCCTGCACGCCGGCGACGACGACGAGCCGCCACTCCAGGCCCTTGCTGGCGTGCGCGGTCATGACCTGCACGGCGTCGCCCTCGGGCGTGCGCTGGGCGAGCGTGTCGCCGGGGACCTCCTGGGCCTCGACGTCGTCGGCGAAGCCCAGCACCGAGGCGTGCGGCAGCCGGTCGACGTACCGGGCGGCGGCGTCGAACAGGGCCAGGACGGCGTCGAGGGACCGGTCGGCGACGGCGCCGCGGCTGCCGCCGGACAGGCTGTCCTGCTCGAGGCGGCGCGCCAGGCGGCTGGCCTCCCACACCGCCCACAGGACGTCCTCGGCGGTGCCGCCGTCGGCTGCCACCCGGTCGCCCGCGGCCGTCAGCGCGTGCAGCCGGTCGAGCGGCCCGCGGGCTCGGTCGGGCACGGCGAGCAGGCTGCGTGGATCGGTGAACGCCTCGACGAGCAGCGCGTCGGACGGGACCGTGCCGCCGGCGGCGAGGTCGGCCTCGCGCAGCGCGCGCCGCAGCCGGCGGACGGCGAGCGCGTCGGCGCGCACGAGCGGCCCGGTGAGCAGGGCGAGCACGTCGTCGGACGTGACCGCCTCCGGGCGCAGCGCCGCGTGCAGCAGGTCGAGCAGCGCCCGGACCAGCGGCTCCTCGCGCAGCGGCACCTCGTCGCTCGGGACGCCGACCGGGACTCCCGCCGCCTGCAGCCCGCGCCGCAGGACCGCGAGCGAGCGCGGCGTCGAGCGCAGCAGCACGGCCATCTCGGACCAGGCGAGGCCGTCGTGCAGGTGCGCCCGGCGCAGGACGTCGGCGACGAGCGCCGCCTCGCCCGTCGGGGAGCTCGCGAACAGGACCTCGACCCGCCCGTCGCCGCGCACGACCGCCGGATCGGGGCGCAGCGCGCGGAAGCCGGGCGTCAGCCGACCGGCCGGCAGCCGCCGGGCCACCGAGCGGCTGGCGTCGAGCAGGGCGGCCCCGGACCGGCGCCCGGTGCGCAGCTCGACGACCGCCGCCGGAGCGCCCGAGGCGCTGCGGAAGGCGTCCGGGAACTCGAGGATGCCGCGGACGTCGGCGCCGCGGAAGGCGTAGATGCTCTGGTCGGGGTCGCCCACGGCCACCAGGTCGCGACCGTCGCCGGCCAGCGCCTGCAGCAGCCGGACCTGCGCCGGGTCGGTGTCCTGGTACTCGTCGACGAGGACGACGGTGCGGGCGCCGCGCTCGCGTGCGCGCAGCTCGTCGTCGCCCTCCAGCAGGCCGGCCGCCGCCCGCACGAGCCCGCTGTGGTCGAGCACCTCGGCGGAGGGGTCGAGCGCGAAGCGCCCCTCGTAGTCGTCGAGGAAGGTGCCGGCGGCAGCCCACTCGGGCCGCCCGGCCGCCTCCCCGAGCGCCGTCAGCAGCGGCCCGTCGACGCCGCGCTCCTGGGCGCGCTGGAGCAGGTCGCGCAGCTCGCGGCGGAACCCGCGCAGCGGCAGCGCGGGCCGCAGCGCCTCGGGCCAGCGCAGGCCACCGTCGGCGCGCTCCCCCTCGAGCAGCCGGGCCACCTCGAGGTCCTGCTCGGGCCCGGACAGCAGCCGCAGCGGCGGACCGCCGGCGGCCGCCAGCTCGCGGCGCAGCAGGGCGAAGGCGTAGGAGTGGAAGGTCATCGCGAGCGCGCCCCGGGTCGTGCGGCCGAGCCGGGCGGTGACCCGCTCGCGCAGCTGCTGGGCGGCCGCGCGGCTGAACGTCAGCACGAGCACCTGCTCCGGGGCCAGGCCGCGCCGCTCGATGCGGTCGACGACGGCCTCGACGAGCGTCGTCGTCTTGCCGGTGCCGGGGCCCGCCAGCACGAGCAGCGGGCCGCCCGGGTGCGCGACGACGCGCGCCTGCTCGGGGTCGAGCGGCGGCGGGCCGGGGCGACGGGCGGGTCGCCGGCGCAGGACGGGGTCGGTCACGCACGCCATCCCAGCACGGACCACCGACAGGACCGCGCCGCCGCGCAGGCCCGGCGCGGTCGCGGGGTCACGTCCCGCCGACGCCGCCGTCCCACCGGGCCGCCGCGAGGTCGACCCGCTCGCCGCGCAGCGGACAGCCCTCGGCGGCGAGCAGCCGCAGCGCCTCCTGCACGTGCGGCTCGGCCGGGCGCCCGGAGGCTTGCACCACGCGCTGCCAGGGCACCTCGCGTCCGTGGTCGCTGAGCACCGTGCCGACGTTGCGGGGCGACCCGCGGCCGACCAGCTCGGCGACGTCGCCGTAGGTCATCACCCGGCCGGGCGGGATCCGGTCGACGACGTCCAGCACCGCCCGCGCGTACGGCGTCGGCGTGCCGCCGCTGCCCGCCCGCACCCCCAGGCCGACCGAGGCCGTCGCCGGCCGGGTGCGAGGCGTCATCCGCCCAGTGTGGGGTACTGCTGCGCTGGCAGCTGTTCGCGACGAGGTGCACGACGAGGGGGAACGGTGAGCTGCCAGCACGTCCTGCCGGACGCCCTGCTGCCGGGCGAGCACGTGCAGGAGAGCCACCACCTCCACCTGGACCCGCTGCCGAGGATCGTCTCGGAGGCGCGGCGCTTCGTCCTCGCGCACGCGCCCGAGGTGTCGTCGGACACCCAGGACTCCCTCGTCCTGCTGACGAGCGAGCTCGTCACGAACGCGGTGCTGCACGCGCGCACGCCGATCGAGCTCGGCATCACCATCGGGGACGACTCGATCCTCGTCACCGTGCACGACCTCGACCTGGCCCGTCCCGAGCAGCACCCGTACGCCCAGCGCGAAGGTGGCTGGGGCCTCGGCCTCGTCAACGCCCTCGCCGAGAGCAGCTCGCTCGACACCCACCCGGGCGGGGGCAAGACCGCCTGGTTCCGCCTGCCGCGCAACGGGTCGGCGACCGTCCCGGACGGCGCGGCCGAGCGGCGGGGCACGGACGAGGCGGGCTCGTGACGGACGTCGGCAGCACCGGCCGCGCGGCCACCGCCCTCGGCCTGCACGGCCGGCAGGGCCTGCGCCTCGGCGAGGACGGGCACGAGGAGGGCTCGTCGGTCCGCAAGGTCGCCACCGGCATCGCCGGCTTCGACCACGTCGCGATGGGCGGACTGCCGGCTCGCCGGGCGACCGTCCTCGCCGGGCAGGCGGGCAGCGCCAAGACCGTCTTCGCCGCCCAGTTCCTCGCCGAGGGGGTGCGCCAGGGCCAGCCCGGCGTGTTCGTGACGCTCGAGGAGCCCGCCTCCGACCTGCGCGACAACCTCCGCACGCTCGGCTGGGACGTCGCCGCGTGGGAGGCGGCCGGTGACTGGCGCTTCGTCGACGCGTCGCCGCTGGCCCGCGGCTCCGGCGAGGTCGGCCCGGCGCCCTACAACCTCGAGACGCTCGCCGCGCAGGTCGGCCACGCGGTCGACGCCACCGGCGCCCAGCGGCTCGTCCTGGACAGCCTGAACGCCGTGCTGTCGCTGCACGACGACGCAGCGACCGCCCGGCAGCTGCTCCGGGCGCTCATCTCGTCGCTGCGCAGCATGGGCCTCACCGTCGTGCTCACCGTCGAGACGCCCGGAGACCCGGGCGGCACGCTGTCCCGCTACGGCGTCGAGGAGTTCGTCGCCGACAACGTCGTCCTGCTGCGCAACGTGCGCGAGGGCAGCTTCCGCCGCCGCACGCTCGAGGTGCTGAAGATGCGCGGCGCCATGCACCACAAGGGCGACGTCGGCTTCACCATCGTGCCCGGGCGCGGGCTGGTGGTCCTCCCGGTCACCGAGCCGCACGAGGTGCCGGACGGCGCCGACGCCCGCGTCTCGTCCGGCAACGAGGGGCTCGACCGGCTCACGCGGGGCGGGCTGCTGCGCGGGTCGAGCCTGCTGCTGTCCGGTCCGACCGGCACCGGCAAGACGCTGCTGGCCACCCAGTTCGCCGCCGACGGTGCCGCCCGCGGCGAGCGGTCGCTGCTGCTGGCCTACGAGGAGAGCCGCGAGCAGGTGCACCGCAACGGGCGCGCGCTCGGGCACGACTTCGCCGCCTACGAGGAGCAGGGCCTGCTGCACGTCGTCTCGCTCTACCCCGAGGTGGCCTCGCTCGACGACCACCTGGTCGAGATCCGCGACCTCGTCGAGCGGCTCCAGCCGGGCCGGCTCGTCCTCGACAGCCTGTCCGCCCTCGAGCGGCTCGGCTCGGCCTACGCCTACCGCGAGTTCGTCATCGGCGTCACGTCGTTCGTGCGCACCGTCGGCCTCGCGTCCATGATGACGGCCGCCTCGCCCCACCTCGTCGGCGGGACGTCCGTGACCGAGAGCCACATCTGCGGGCTCATCGACGCCATCGTCGTGCTGCGGCACGTCGAGACCGAGGGCGAGCTCAAGCGCGGCCTACTCGTGCTGAAGATGCGCGGGAGCGACCACGACCACCACATCCGCGAGCTGACGATCACCGACGGCGGCGTGCAGATCGGTGAGCCGTTCGCGGGCCTCGGCGGCGTCCTGACCGGCCAGCCGCTGGACCGCCGGGCTCCGTAGCACCACCCGTCGCCGGGCCCTGGGCAGGGCTCCGCCGGCGTGCCAGGGTCGGGGAGTGCGCCGCTCCCCGAGCACCATCGCCGCCGTGTTCGACCGGTCCGCCGACACCTACGACGACGTCGGCGTGCCGTGGTTCGGGCCGATCGCGCAGGGCCTCGTCGACGAGCTGGACGTGCAGCCCGGCGAGGCGGTGCTCGACCTGGGCTGCGGCCGCGGCGCCGCGCTGGTCCCGCTGGCGGAGGCCACCGGACCGACCGGCACGGCGCTCGGGCTCGACCTCGCGCCCCGCATGGTGGAGCGGACGGCGCAGGACGTCGAGCCGCTGCCGTGGGTCGAGGTGCGCGTCGCGGACGTGTCGGCGCCGGGCCTGCCCCCGGACGCCTACGACGTGGTCTCGTGCTGCCTGGTGCTGTTCTTCCTGCCCGATGCCGCGGCGGCGGTCCGCACGTGGACGACGTCGCTCGTGCCCGGAGGACGGATGGGCGTCACGACGTTCGGTCCGCAGGACGAGCGCTGGAAGGCCGTGGACGAGCTCTTCACGCCCTACCTGCCGCCCGCGCTGCTGGACGCCCGGACGAGCGGACGGCAGGGGCCGTTCGGGTCCGACGAGGCGATGGAGCAGCTGCTGACGTCTGCCGGCCTGGTCGACGTGCGGACGGCCGCGCGCACGGTGCAGGCGCGCTTCCGGGACGCCGAGCAGTACCTGGCGTTCACCTGGTCGCACGGGCAGCGGGCGATGTGGGAGGCCGTGCCGGAGGACCGTCGCGACGACGTGCGCGGCCAGGTGGTGGCGCTGCTCGACGCCGAGCAGGAGCGGACCGGCGCGCTGGCGTTCGACCAGCGCGTCCGGCACACCCTGGGTCGGCGCCCCCGCTGAACGGACGCGACCGTCCGCCCGGCGCTAGTACGTCGGCAGGCTCGGGTCGACCTGCGCAGCCCAGGCGAGCACGCCGCCCTGGACGTGCACGCTGTTCGCCAGCCCGGCCGCCTTGAGCGCCGCGAGCGCCTCGGCCGAGCGCACACCGCTCTTGCAGTGCAGGACGATCTGCTTGTCCTGCGGCAGCTGCGCGAGCGCGGAGCCGTTCAGGATGTCGCCCTTGGGGATGAGCACCGCCCCGGGGATCGAGACGATCTCGTACTCGGCCGGCTCGCGGACGTCGACGAGCAGGAAGTCCTCGCCGGCGTCCATCTTGGCCTTGAGCTCGGTCGCGAGGATCGTGCTGCCGGCGGCCGCCTGCTGCGCCTCCTCGGAGACGACGCCGCAGAAGGCCTCGTAGTCGATGAGCCCGGTGATGGTCGGGTTCTTGCCGCACAGCGGGCACTCCGGGTCCTTGCGGACGCGGATCTTGCGGTACTCCATGTCGAGGGCGTCGTAGACCATGAGCGAGCCGACGAGCGGCTCGCCGATGCCGGTCAGCAGCTTGATCGCCTCGGTCGTCTGGATCGACCCGATCGACGCGCACAGGATCCCGAGCACGCCGCCCTCGGCGCAGCTCGGGACCATGCCGGGCGGCGGCGGCTCCGGGTAGAGGCACCGGTAGCAGGGGGCGTCGGCGCCCGGAGCGGTCGGCCAGAACACCGACGCCTGGCCGTCGAAGCGGTAGATCGAGCCCCAGACGTACGGCTTGCCGAGGAAGAACGCGGCGTCGTTCACCATGTAGCGCGTCGCGAAGTTGTCGGTGCCGTCGACGATGAGGTCGTACTGGCTGAAGATCTCCATCACGTTGCTCGAGTCGAGCCGGTCCTCGTGCAGGACGACCTCGATGAGCGGGTTGATCTCGCGGACGGAGTCGCGCGCGCTCTGCGCCTTGGGCCGGCCGATGTCGCTCTGGCCGTGGATGACCTGGCGCTGCAGGTTGCTCTCATCGACGACGTCGAAGTCGATGATGCCGAGCGTGCCGACGCCTGCCGCGGCGAGGTACATGAGCGTCGGGCTGCCGAGGCCACCCGCGCCGACCGCGAGGACCTTGGCGTTCTTGAGGCGCTTCTGCCCGTCCATCGCCACGTCGGGGATGATCAGGTGACGGCTGTAGCGCATCACCTCCTGGCGGGTGAGCTCAGCAGCAGGCTCGACCAGCGGCGGCAGCGACACGGGGACTCCTCGCGTTGACAGCAGTACGTCAGGTACGAAGGCCCGCGACCGCGAGGTTCTTCCCCGACCGGTCCGCGACGGTCACCGGTACGGCCAGGTGTTCTGCGTGCAGCCGTACAGGCTCTTGGTCTGCTGCACCATGACCGGCGCCGGCAGGCCCGCCCCGGGGCAGGACTCGTGGCCGCGTCCGAGCGTGTGCCCGACCTCGTGGTTCACGACGTACTCGCGGTAGCGCCCGAGCTGTCCCGCGTAGCTGTCGGCGCCGGTGAGCCAGCGGCTCGCGTTGATCACGGCGCGGTCGCCGTTCGCGCACGAGTAGCGGCCGTTGGTCCGCAGCGGCGCGCACAGCCGGTCGGTGGTCGCCGGGCTGGCAAGGGCCACCCGGAACACGACATCGCCCCCGTCGACCCGCTGCAGCGCGCGACGGCCGCCGGCGCCCCACGAGCGGGGGTCGGCGAGCACCCGCTCGACCTCGCGCGCGAAGCCGGTCGCGTCGACCCCGAGGCCGCCCTCGACCTCGACGAGGTACGGCGTCGGACGCCCCGGTCCGGAGGCCGAGCTCGTCCCCGGCACCACCGCCAGCGCGCCGTCACCCCGGGGGACGACGATCAGCGGCGAGGGTGCCGGTGGTGGCGCTGGTGCGGTCGAGGGGGCGGCTGAGGATCCGGCCCGGGGCGATCCCGCCGCGGCGGCCGCGTCAGGGGTGGCGGCTGCGGACTGGGTGGCGGCTTCGGACGGGGTGGCGGCTGCGGACGGGGCTCGTGCGGCGGCGGTGCGCGCGTCGCCGGCGTCGTCGGCGCTGCAGCCGGCGAGCGCCGTCACGACGACGGCAGCGGCACAGAGCACGGACGGCAGGCGCACGCGCTCAGCGTGTCACGGGAGCGCGGGCGGCCCGCCCGCGACCGCGCGTCACGCTCGTCACCACGGCGCGCGCTTGCCGCCAGCGTCCCGGGGAAGGGACTGCTCGAGAGAGAGGAGCCGACCATGAGCGGCATCGACAAGCTGAAGAACACCGTCCAGGACGCCACCGGCCAGGGCAAGGAGCACGTGGGCCGGGCGACCGGCAACGAGGAGCTCGAGGCCGAGGGCCACAAGGACCAGGCTGCTGGCAACCTCAAGCAGGCTGGCGAGAAGGTCAAGGACGTCTTCAAGTAGTCCTCACCTGCACGAGGAGGCCGGACCCCCATCGGGGGTCCGGCCTTCCTGCTGCCCGGCCGCCGCTGCGGTGCGACTCGGCGGGGCACCGGCGAGCGGCTCACGGGCGTCGCGGGCGGTGCTGCACACCTCGCGATCGCGGGCGACGGACCGGACGCTCGACCGGGCCGTCGCCGCGCCGTTCCTGATCAGGACGTGTGCCGGCGGGCCGGGTTCGCCGCGGCGTCCTCGGACGCGGGGGCTCGAGCCAGCTGGGGCCGGAGAGCACGCCGGGAGAACGGAGGCTCGGGCGGCGCGCCCTCGACGGCGCCCCCTGCTCGGCCGCCGGCCCGTGTGACGCCCGGTCCGCCGACCCTGCGCCCACCCGACCGACCGCCGGACCGCGGGGCAGCAGCCGCGCACACCTCGTGATCGCCGGCCGACGGACCGGACGCTCGACTGGCGTGCGCCGCGCCCGTCCCGATCAGGACGTGTGCGAGCGAGCTGGTCCGCACACGAGCCGCACCCGCACCCGCACCTCAGCGGACGGACGGACGAGAGCTTGGACGACGTGCCCCTCGCCCGCGCACCTGCGATCCGGTGCGCCGTCCCCCGTGGAGCACGGTCGGCGGACCCTGCGCTTGCGCACCGCCGGCCGCTGATCGAGCAGCGCGCACACCTCGTGATCGCCGGCCCACGGGCCGGACGCTCGACGAGACGTGCGCCGTGCCGGTCCCCGATCAGGACGTGTGCGAGCGAGCTGGCTCCGCACACGAGCTGGGCCCGCACGCGCGCCTCCGGAGGCACGAGGACTCGGACGCGACCTCGACGGCGCAGCTGCGACCCGGCTGCGGTCCCACGAGAGGCCCGTTCGGCGATGCTGCGGCTGGGCCCGCCCACCGCCCCCGGACGGAGGTCCGGCAGCGGCGCACACCTCGTGATCGTCGGACGGCGGCAGGGCAGCGCATCGACAGGCGGCAGGGACGCGATTCGGATCACGAGGTGTGCAACCGCGCGCAGCACGGCAGGGGCTTGCTCGCCGTGACTGCGCTGGCCGCGCCGAGGTTCCCCGCCGGCCGCTCAGCCGACCGGTCGCCACCAGGAGCGACGGGCGCCGACGGGCGGCGGGGGCACCGACGCAGCTCCCGTCGCCGCGGGCGGCTGCGGCCGGAGGGGCTGTTCCGGTGTGCCGGCACCGGACAGCGCACCTTGATCCTGCTGCTCGACCGGCTCGACCGGCTCGACCGGCTCGACCGGCTCGACCGGATCAGCAGAATCAGCAGGATCAGCCAGGCCGACCGGATCGACGGGGCCGACCGGATCGACGGGGCCGACCGGATCGACGGGGCCGACCGGATCGACGGAGCCGACCGGATCGACGGAGCCGACCGGATCGACGGGGCCGACCGGGTCGGCAGGGTCGGCAGGATCGGCAGGGTCGGCAGGATCGGCAGGGTCGGCAGGATCGGCAGGATCGGCAGGATCGGCAGGATCGGCAGGATCGGCAGGATCGGCAGGGCCGACCGGATCAGCAGGGCCAACCGGATCGGCAGGATCGGAAGGCTCGGCAGGATCGACGGACCCGCTGCGTGCGGACGACGGACGTCCGCCCGGTCCGGTGACCGCGGGCGGTCCGTCGGCGGTCACCGGACGGGCCGGCACCCCGACCGGCTCCCCTGAAGCCGCAGGCGGCTCGACCGAGTCCGCGCCGAGCGCGTAGCCCGGTGACGGGAGGGCCCCTGCTCCCGGGCCGGGCTCGACCACCGACTCGTCCGGTCCGGGCGCCCCCTCGCCGCAGCCCGCGACGAGGTCCCCCGAGTCGGCGCCGACGACCTCGTCCCGGCGCTGCGCTCCGCGACCGCGACGGCGGCGCAGCAGGGCCTCGGCGAGCGCGAGGACGGCCTCGTCGACGTGGCCGCCCAGGCGCTGCTCGGTGGCGGACAGCTCGTCGGCCAGCCGGGTCTGCAGCGTCGCGAGGTCGTCGGCGGACGGGCTGCGCTCGACCCGCAGGGCCAGCGCGTCCACCTGCTGCGACAGGCCGGCGACCAGCTCGCGCAGGTCGGCCAGCACCGCGGCGAGCTGGCGCTGCTCGGTGAGCTGCTCCTCGGCGGCCCGGGCGAGCAGGGCCTGCAGGCGCTCCGCGCCCGGTCCGCCGTCCGCGGGAGGCAGCCCGTCGTCGTCCGGCACCCGTGCACTCCCTCCGCGATCGGGGCTCAGCGGCCGCGGTCGGCGCTGAGCTCCTCGAGCATGCCGAGGAACGCGCGGGCGACGACCTCGGGGCGCTCCATCTGCGCGACGTGCCCGACGCCGGGCAGCACGAGCAGCCGGGCGTCCGGGTAGGTGCGCGCCGCTCGGGGCGCGAGCGCGACGTCGACCAGGCGGTCGCGGTCCCCCCACACGAGCAGCACCGGAGCCCGCACGGCCGCGGCCCGTGCCCACGGCGAGCGCCGGCCGCCGGTCAGGTAGGTGCCGACGAGCCCGCGCAGCGATGCGGTGAAGGCGTCCTGGCTGTGCGTCAGCCTGTTGCGCCGGCGGACCTCCTCGGCGGCCTCGGCGAGCCGCTCGGGCGGGACGGCGGTCGGGTCGCCGTAGCAGAGCTCCAGCACGGCACGGGCCCGCTGCTCGGGCGTCTGGGCGGCCAGCTGCCGCGTCGCGAGGGCCGACAGCCCCGGGAGCAGCAGCAGCGGCAGCCGGGGGTCGCTGCCCCGGGTCGGCCGCAGGTTCGGCAGCGCCGGGGAGACGAGGGTGAGCGTCCGCACGAGGTCGGGCCGGTCGGCCGCGACCCGCGTCGAGACGGCGCCGCCGAGGGAGTTGCCGAACAGGTGGACGGGACCGCGTCCGCTGCGCTCGAGGTGGCCGACGACCGCCCGGGCGTGCGCCCCGACGGTGTACCGGCCGGCGGCCGGCGGCGCCGAGCGCCCGAACCCGGGCAGGTCGACGGCCTCGCCGTCGACGACGCCCTCGAGCAGACCCATGAGGTCGGTCCAGTTGGTGGCGCTGCCGCCCAGGCCGTGCACGAACAGCCCGGGCTCGCCGCCGGCCGGTCCGCGCCGGACGAACAGGTCGCCCTCCTGCGCGCCGGGCCAGGGCGGCCGCAGGCCCTCGGCGGCCGGCAGCGCCCGCTCGGACAGGGTGACCGGGCGGCTCATCGCAGCGCCCGCCGCTCGCCGGCCGCGAGCACCTCGCCGGACCGCAGCAGCGACGTCGGCGAGACCAGCCCGGTGAGGACGCCGTCCTCGACGAGCACGCCCGACTGCTCCGGGATGCCGAGCACCACGGTGTCCGCTGGGACGGCCGCCTCGACGGCGGCCAGCCAGTCGCTGCGGCCGGAGCCCGACCAGTGCGGGACGACGAGCACCTCCGGCACGATGCCGAGCGCGGGCGCGACCGCCGGACCGGGCCGCTCGGGCACCACCGTCCAGCCGCCGAGCACCATCGCGCCGGCGCTCGAGCCGGAGACGATCCCGCCGGCGTCGAGCAGGTCGGCCAGGACACCGTCCACGCCGGTGCGCTGCAGCGCGTCGAGCAGCCGGGACGGCGAGCCGCCCGGCAGCACGATCATGCGGGCGCCGCGCAGGACGGCGAGCGCGCCGTCCGGGTCGGAGCGCGCGTCGGGAGCGGCCACGACGTCGTCGGTGCCGAGCGACTGCAGGTAGCGCACGCCGTTCGCGCTGGCCGTGCGGTAGTCGGCGCCCGGCGCACCGGCGAGCGCCGTCACGACGACCGGGCCGTCGGCGCGCCGCAGCAGGTCGGCGTCCATCGGACGGCACTCGGGACCGAACTCGGCGCCCCCCTGCAAGCACACGGTCCCGGCCACCCGGCGAGGCTAGCCGCCGGAGGTCGCCGGTCCCGTCAGGCCGACTTGCGCGCCCGCTTGGCCGGCTTGTCCTCCGCAGCGGCGGCCGCCTTCTTGGCCTTGGCCGCTGCCGGGGACTTCGCCGCCGCCGGGGCCTTGGCCGCGGCGGCCCGCTTCGCCGGCGCCTTCTTGGCGGGCGCCTTGTCGGCGACCTTGTCGGCGGCCTTGGCGCCCCGCTTCGCGGGCGCCGCCTGCACCGGCGCGTCGTCCGCCGAGCCGTCCGCGCCGTCGTCCGCGGTGTCGTCCGCGTCGTCGCCCGCCGCCGCCGCCGGCGCCGAGCCCTTCTTCGCGGCCTCGACGCTGGCGCGCAGCGCCGCCATGAGGTCGACGACCGTGCCGGAGGTCGGCTGCGCGTCGGTGGGCTGCACGACCTCGCGGCCCTCGACCTTGGCGTCGATGACGGCCTGCAGCGCCTCGCGGTAGGAGTCCTTGTACTGCGAGGCGTCGAACTCGCCGGACAGCGTCTCGATGAGGCTGCCGGCCATGGCGAGCTCCTGCGGGCGCACCTCGACGTCCTCCTCGAGGAAGCCGAAGTCGGGGGCGCGCACCTCGTCCGGCCAGAGCATCGTCTCGAGGACGAAGACCCCGTCGCGCACGCGCAGGGCCGCGAGCGACTCGCGGTTGCGCAGCGCGACCTTCACCACGGCGACCTTGCCGGACTGCTCCAGGGCGTCGCGCAGCAGCACGTACGGCTTCACGCCGGCCTTGTCGGGCTCGAGGTAGTAGCTCTTCTCGAAGAAGATCGGGTCGAGCTCCTCGAGCGGGACGAACTGCAGCACGTCGATCGCGCGGTTCGTGGTGAGGGGCAGGTCCTTGAAGTCCTCGTCGGTCAGCACGACCGTCTCGCCGCTGGACAGCTCGTAGCCCTTGGCGATCTCGCCGTACGAGACCTCCTCGCCGTCGACCGCGGCGACGCGCTTGTACTTGATGCGGCTGCCGTCCGAGCGGCGGACCTGGTGGAAGGAGACGTCCTTCTGCTCGGTGGCGCTGTAGAGCTTCACCGGGATCGTGACCAGGCCGAAGCTGATCGCGCCCTTCCAGATCGACCTCATCGTGCTCCTCTGCCCGACGTCGCCCGCCCCACCCGCGATCTTGCCGCGACGTCAGGGTACGGCGCAGGCCGATGCCCGAGAAGGGGGGTCAGCTGCGCTCGGCGACCGGGACCTGGCCCTCGTAGCGGCCGAGGCCGAGGGCCCCGGCGAGCGCCAGGGCGAAGCCGAGCACCGCGAACGGCACGAGCCCGGCCTCGATGCGGTCGCCGAGCAGCAGCCCGGCGACCGCCGGCACGACGGTCTGCGTGACGACCATCGCCGCGGTCGCGGTGGTCACCGAGCCGCGCTGCATCGCGGCGGAGTAGACGAGGTAGGCGGTGGCGCCGGCGAGCCCGAGCACGTACGTCATCGGGGCCGTGAGCAGCCGGGGGCCGAGCTCGGGGAGCAGCCGGGCGGACAGGGCGACCACGCCGAAGCCCGCGCCGGCGAGCAGCCCGAGCACGACCGCGCCGGCCGAGCCGGAGACGCGGCGGGCCGCCGCCGCAGCGGCGGCGATCGCGGCCAGCGCCGCGAGCAGCAGCAGGGGGGCGGACGAGCCGACCTCGGGCGCGTCCTCCGACGACGCCGTCGGGCCGAGCACGGCCAGGCCGAGCACGACCAGCCCCACGGCACCCCACTGCGCGCGTCCCAGCGACAGGCCGAACACCGGCACCGACAGCACGGCGGTGACGGCCACGCTGCCGGCGATGATCGCCTGCACGAGGAACAGCGGGAGCGTGTGCAGCGCGGTCAGGTGCAGCCCGAAGCCGGTCAGGTTGAGCGCCAGCGAGGCCAGGAAGACGGGCTGCTTCGCCAGGCGCAGGAGCAGCCGCGGGTCCAGGACCTCGACGTCGTCGGCCCTGGAGGTCGCGAGCCCCTGCAGGACCGCGGCGATCCCGAAGACGGTCATGGCGCCCAGGGCGCACAGGACGGCGAGGGTCACCGGTGCGGGCCGGAGGTCACACGCCCTCGAGCGCCCGCGCCGTCACCGGCAGCCGGCGGGCGTTGCGGCGCCGGTGCTCGAGGTACAGGCTCAGGCCGCAGTAGTAGACGATGTAGGACAGCGATGCCGCGATGAGCAGCGGGTCCGGCGACGGCATCTGGGCGACGATCACGCCGTAGAGCACCAGCCACACGGCCGAGAAGATCAGCGTCGGGGTGCGCAGCACGAGCATCCGCGACGGGTAGATGTAGCCGACCGGGACGAGCACCAGCAGCGCGCACACGACGACGATCGTCGACACGACGGCCGGCCGCAGGTCCATCGCGATGGCGTAGAACGCCACGACGTTCCAGTAGCTCGGGAAGCCGAGGAAGAAGTGGTCGTCGGTCTTGGCGTCGACCCGGCAGAACTGGTAGCTCGACGCGATGAGCGGCACCGCGGCGATCACGGTCCCGGCGTTGCCGGAGGGCAGGAAGCCGCTCTGCAGCAGCAGGATCACGGGCGCGAAGACGTAGGTGAGGTAGTCGACGATGTTGTCGAGCAGCGCGCCGTCGAACCAGGGCAGCCGCTCCTTGACGTCGAAGCGGCGGGCGAGCATGCCGTCGGTGCCGTCGATGACGAGCGCTGCGAGGCCGAGCCACAGCGCTCGGGCGACGTCGCCGTCGACGGCGGCCAGCACGATGAGCAGCGCCAGGATCGCCCCGGTGGCGGTGTAGCCGTGCACGATCCAGCTGCGCAGGCCGGTCCAGGACCAGGTGGAGGGCATCGTGTCGGTCCGGTCGTCCTTCTGGGGGGCGGCCCGAGCGTCGGGCCGTCGAGGCGGTGGGGCGTCGGGTCGGTGGTCACCGGCGCGGACGCCGGCGGGACTCCTGTGCCCCGGGAGTGGGGCCCGCACGCCGGCTGCAGTGCCGTCGGGCGTCTCGCGCGTAGCAGAACGGTAGCGGGTAGGTGGACGGCGTGCCCCAGGATCCGCCGCGTGCCGGCGCCCGGCCGTCCGGCTCGCCGTCCGCGCTGCCGCGCGACCTGCGGCCCATGCTGGCGACCGCCGGCGTGCTGCCGACCGATGACGACGCGTGGGCCTACGAGGTGAAGTGGGACGGCGTGCGCGCCCTCGTCGCGGTCGAGGGCGGGCGGGTCACCGTCACGTCGCGCAACGGCAACGACGTCAGCCCGTCCTACCCCGAGCTGTCCGGCCTGGCCGGCGCGCTGCACGGCGGGCCGGTCCTGCTCGACGGCGAGGTGGTCGCCTTCGCCGCCGACGGGCGCACCGACTTCGGACGGCTGCAGGCGCGCATGCACGTCGGGCAGCCGTCGGCGGCGCTGCTGCGGTCGACGCCCGTGCAGCTGCTGCTGTTCGACGTCCTGCACGCCGGCGGCGCGAGCCTGCTCGACCGCGGCTACGACGAGCGGCGGGCGCTGCTCGAGCAGCTCGTCCCGGCCGCCGAGCACTGGTCGGTGCCGCCGGCGTTCCTCGGCGGCGGGGCCGTGGTGCTGGAGGCGACGAGGGCGCAGGGGCTGGAGGGGGTGGTCGCCAAGCGGCGCACCTCGCCCTACAGCCCGGGGCGGCGCACCGACGACTGGCGCAAGCTCAAGCACGTGCGGCGCACGTCCGCGGTCGTGGCCGGCTGGAAGCCCGGCGAGGGCGGCCGGGCCGGGCGCATCGGCTCGCTGCTGCTCGGCGTGCAGGGGCCGGACGGGCTCGAGTTCGCCGGTCACGTCGGCACGGGCTTCACCGCCGCGGTGCTCGCCGACCTGGGCCGGCGCCTCACGGCCCTGCGGCGCGACGACTGCCCGTTCCCGGCGGGCGTCCCCCGCGAGCACGCCCGCGACGCGGTCTGGGTGGACCCGGTGCTGGTCGTCGAGGTCGACTACGCCGAGTGGACCCGGGACGGCCGCCTGCGCCATCCGTCGTACAAGGGGCTGCGCGACGACGTCCCCGCACAGGAGGTCCTGCGAGCGTGAGCGGCACCAAGATCGCTGTCGACGTCGAGGGGCGGCAGGTCGTCCTGTCGAACCTGGACAAGGTCCTGTACCCGTCGGTCGGGTTCACCAAGGGCCAGGTGCTGGACTACTACTCCCGCATCGCGCCGGTGCTGCTGCCGCACCTGGCCGAGCGGGCGCTGACGCGCAAGCGCTACCCGGACGGCGTCGACGGCCAGGTGTTCTTCGAGAAGAACGCGCCGCGCGGCACGCCCGACTGGGTCCGCACGGTCGAGCTGCCCTCCCCCGGCTCGAGCAAGGGCCGCGAGACGATCGACTACGTCGTCGTCGACGACCTCGCCACCCTCGTGTGGACGGCCAACCTGGCGAGCCTCGAGCTGCACACGCACATGTGGCGGGTCGACCGCGACCGGCCCGACATGGTCGTGTTCGACCTCGACCCCGGACCGCCCGCGACCATCGTCGAGTGCTGCCGGGTCGCCGGGCTGCTGCGCCCGCTGCTCGAGGCGGACGGGCTCGCGCCGGTGGCCAAGACGTCCGGCAGCAAGGGCCTGCAGCTGTACGCGCGGGCGGACGACCTCGGCTCGAGCGAGCAGACCTCGCGCTACGCCAAGGAGCTCGCGCAGCGCCTGGAGCAGGAGCACCCCGACCTGGTCGTGCACCGCATGACCAAGGCGCTGCGCGACGGCAAGGTCCTCGTCGACTGGTCGCAGAACAGCGCCGCCAAGACGACCGTGTCGGTGTACTCGCTGCGCGCCCGCGAGCGGCCGACCGTGTCGACGCCCGTCACCTGGGACGAGGTCGAGGCGTGCGCCGCTCCGCAGGACCTCGTCTTCACGAGCGACGACGTGCTGGCGCGGGTCGAGCGGCACGGCGACCTGTTCGCGCCGCTGCTGGCCCCCTGACCGTCCGGCGCCGTCCCGTCCGGCGCCCTGACGTCCGGCTCCCTGACGTCCGGCGGCGGGGCGTGGGAGCGTCGTGGGCGTGACCGTCCCCGCGCCCGCGCGCTTCCACGTGCACCAGAAGATCACCCCGTTCCAGAACGCCTACCGCGTGCTGGCCGACGTCGACGGCGAGCCCGGTCCCCTGATCGCCTTCGCCCGGCAGAAGCGGCTGGCCTTCAAGGAGCAGTTCACCCTGTTCGGCGACGAGGCCGGCACCCGCCCGGTGCTCACCATCGCCGCCGACCGCCGGCTCGACGTCCGCTCGACGATGACCGTGCGCGATCCCGAGGGGGCGGTCGTCGGCGTGCTGCGCAAGCGGGGCGCCGCCAGCCTGCTGCGCTCGACCTGGGAGCTCGAGCAGCCCGGCCACCCGCTGGTCGTCGTGCAGGAGCGCAGCGTCCCGGTCGCGCTGCTGCGGCGTGCGTGGGGCCTGGTCCCCGGCGTCGGCGACGTGCCGCTGCCGTGGGTGTTCCACTTCGACGGCGCCGACGCCACCGGACGTCCGGTGCTGAGCCACACCCGCACCTGGGGCTGGCGCGACCACTACGTGCTCGAGGTGCAGCGCGACACCGTCGACCCGCGCCTGGCGATCGCGCTGGCCATCTGCCTGGACGCGCTGCAGGGCCGCTAGCCGTCCTGACCAAGGACCGTCAGCGCGCGAACAGCTTCGCGAGCGGCGACGCGTCGAGGTCCTGCAGCAGCTCGGACGGGTTGCCGTACACCGCGACGGCGCCCGCCTCCTGCAGCTCGCGCTCGCCGATGCCGCCGCACATGACGCCGATGCACGCGACGCCGGCGGCGTTCGCGGCCTGGATGTCGTAGACGGTGTCGCCCATCATCACCGCGTCCTCCGGGGCGACGCCGACCGCGTCGAGGGCCGCGCGGACGATGTCCGGCTCGGGCTTGCTCTGCTCGACGTCACCGCTGTCCACGACCGCCGCGATGACGTCGTCGCAGCCGATCTTCGCGCGGAAGTCGGCGATGTCCTCCGGCGCGCCGCTCGTGCAGTACACGACCTGCACCCCGCGGGAGGCCACCTCGCGGATGAGCTCGGAGACCTGGTGGAACGGGATGCAGCGCTCCCGCAGCGGCGCCCAGCCGGTGGCGTGCCCCTCGACGACGGCCTCGTCCTCGTGGCCCACGAGCGACGCGACGAAGTCGCTGGAGCCCCGTCCCACGGCACGGTGGAGGTCGAAGCACGACACCTCGTAGCCGGCCGCGCGGAAGGCCTCCCACCAGGCGATGACGTGCAGGTAGACGGTGTCGAGCAGGGTCCCGTCGACGTCCAGGACGAGGGCGGTCGGCGGGGCGGGGGCGGTGGGCGGCGGGGCGGCTGCGCCGTCGGGGGAGGTCGTCATGCGCGCCGCGGTACCCGGGTACGGGTGGGCGACCCCCGGGCGCCGGGGGCGACTCCCGAGCCGTACGGTCGTCGCAGTCCCGCGCCACCCGTCCTGCACCGACCGCACCGACCGCACCCCAGGAGAGACCGTGACCGGAGTGCCCGCCGACCAGCTCAGCGACGAGGACCTGGAGCGCGAGCTCAGGCACCTGCACGAGACCCGCCACGACACCTTCCTGCACGGCAGCGAGGACGCGCTGCAGTTCCACACCCAGCGCACCACCGAGCTGGAGGAGGACTACCTGCGGCGCAACCCCGACCGCGTCATCGACGCCCGCCGCACGCGGCACGGCTCGCGCGAGCTGTCCGGGCAGGACTCGTGAGCGAGGTCCCGGCCGAGGACGCCGTCGAGCAGGTCACCGCGCCCGCCCGCGAGCCGGAGCCCGGGACGGCGCCGGAGCTCCCGCTCGAGGCGAGCGCGCCCGACGTCGTGGAGCAGGACGCCGTCGTCGAGCTCGACGAGGACGAGCGCCGTTAGGGTCAGCCCATGACGACCACGGCGGACGGACGGGCGGGCGCCCCGCGGCCCGACCCGTCCCCCCGGCCGGGGTCGACCTCCCCGGCCGCCGCCCCGCGCGGGACCCGGCTGCCGCGTCCCGCCCGTCGCAAGCAGTTGCTCGGCGCGGCGCAGGAGCTGTTCGTGGCGCACGGCTACCACGCCGCGGCCATGGACGACATCGCCGAGCGGGCGGGCGTCAGCAAGCCGGTGCTCTACCAGCACTTCCCGAGCAAGCTCGAGCTGTACTGCGCCCTGCTCGACCAGCACGCCGAGCACCTGGTGCGCAAGGTCCGCGAGGCGCTGGCGTCGACCACCGACAACCGGCAGCGGGTGGCCGCCTCGGTCGCCGCGTACTTCGACTTCGTCGACGGCGCGGGCACCGACGCCGAGGGCGCGTTCCGCCTCGTGTTCGAGAGCGACCTGCGCAACGACCCCGCGGTGCGCGAGCGGGTCGAGCGCATGACCTCCGGCTGCGCCGACGCCATCGCCGAGACGATCGCCCACGACACCGGCTACCGCGCCGAGGAGGCGCAGCTGCTGTCGGTCGCGCTCACCGGGCTCATGGAGGTCAGCGCCCGCTGGTGGCTGACCTCGCCGGACCGCATCGCCAAGGAGCGCGCCGTCGAGCTGCTGCTCGGCCTGTCCTGGCGCGGCATCTCCGGCTCGCCGCGCGCCGCCGACCAGCCGGCGCCCTGAGCCTGCAGGTCCGGGCCGCACCCGGCGTTGCGCTGACGGCGGACGACCGGGCCCGCTCAGGGCGCACGCACTAGCGTGGGAGCCCGCACACCCCACGACGAACAGGAGTCCTCGGTGGAGGTCAAGATCGGCGTCCAGTACGCGCCGCGCGAGCTCACCCTCGAGAGCGCACAGTCGGCCGACGAGGTCGTCAAGGCCGTCGCCGACGCGCTCAAGGCCGACCTCGGGGTGCTCACCCTCGTGGACGAGAAGGGTCGCCGGGTGCTCGTGCCGGCCGACAAGCTCGCCTACGTCGAGATCGCCGAGTCCGAGCAGCGCCGGGTGGGCTTCGCCGCCCTGTAGCGGCCGGAGCCCCGGTCCGGGACGCCCGTCGTCCCGCGGCGGGGCAGCCCGTCGGTTCTCCTGCCGGAGCCCGCTCCGGCAGGCGAACGGTGTTCACCCGGACGTGTGAGAAGGGCGACCACAGGTTCAGAGATCGCGCAAGCGGGCATCAACCGTGGCGACCGGGCCTTCCCGGATCACGACTCGAGGAGGACCACCATGCTCGGCTTCATCATCACCCTGATCATCATCGGCGCCATCGCAGGCTTCCTGGCCCGGCTGCTCGTGCCCGGCAAGGACTCGATGAGCATCCCCGCCACGATCCTGCTGGGCATCGTCGGCTCCTTCGTCGGTGGCTTCCTCGCGAGCCTCATCGGCCGCGGCGACGGCAGCTGGCTCAGCACCAGCGGCATCATCGGCTCCGTCATCGGCGCCGTCATCGCCCTGCTGGTCTACAACGCCACGGTCGGCAAGAAGAGCCACTCGCGCAGCCGCGTGTAGTCCTCAGCAGTCCCCCGAAGGCCGGTCCCGCTCGCGGGGCCGGCCTTCGGCGCGTCCGGGTGCCGGTCGTCAGGACGGCGACAGGCCGAGCGCACGCATGCGGGTGGTGTGGTGGTCGGTCAGCCGGGTCAGCAGCCGGCCGATCCCGGCCAGGTCGCCGCTGCCGCCCACGAGCAGCTCGGTGAGCGCGTCCCGCTCGACGGCGACGCGCTGGGCCTGGAGCAGCGCCTCGCCGACCAGCCGGCGCGCCCACAGCGCGAGGCGACCGGCCACGGCCGGCTCGCGGGCGATGGCCTCGCGCACCCGGGCGACGGCGAACGACGCCTGCCCGGTGTCGGCGAGCGTCTCCAGGACGAGGTCCCGCGTGGCGGCGTCCTGCACGTAGGCCGCGACCTCGCGGTAGAAGTCGGTCGCCAGGCCGTCACCGACGTAGGCCTTGATGAGCCCCTCGAGCCAGTCGTTGGGCGGGGTCGAGTCGTGGAAGGCGTCGACCGCCGCGACGAAGGGGCGCATCGCGTGCTCGGGCTCGACGCCGGCCGCGAGCAGGTGCTCGTGCAGCCGGCGGTAGTGCCCGAACTCGGCCGCGGCCATGCTGGCCAGGGCGTGCTTGTCGGCGAGCGTCGGCGCGAGCCGGGCGTCGGTCGCCAGCCGCTCGAAGGCGGTCAGCTCGCCGTAGGCCAGCACGCCCAGCAGGTCGACGGTCGCCGCGTCCAGGGCTCCGCCGAAGGTGGTCATCGCCTGATCCTGCCGCACGGCGGCGGCAGCGCCCCGTCGCGCCTGCGGCCGCCGCCGGGTCGCGCCGGTAGTCTGGGACGCGGAGGAGTGGCGCTCGCCGCTCCCGACCCGTGTGCGCGGACCGCTCTTCTCCCGCGGCGCGCCGGTCGACCCGTCCGGGCTCGAGCCCGGGTGCCCGTCGACCGCTGCGAGCCCGCTCCTGTCGTCGGTCGGCGCGACGTACGAGAGGCACGACGCTGACCGCCACCGATCCTTCCGCTCCCGGCACCCCCGATCCCGCGGCTCCGGCCGCTCCCGGCACGGACGCCGCCGCCGTCCCGAACGGCTTCGCCGCGCTCGGCGCGCTGCCCGAGACCGTCGCGGCGCTCGAGCGCATGGGCATCACCGCCCCCTTCGCGATCCAGACGATGACCCTGCCCATCGCGCTCGGCGGCCACGACCTCATCGGCCAGGCCCGCACCGGCACCGGCAAGACGCTCGGCTTCGGCGTGCCGCTGCTGCAGCGCATCAAGAGCGTCGCCGAGGGCGCGGACGGGCTGCCGCAGGCGCTCGTCGTCGTCCCCACCCGCGAGCTCGCCGTGCAGGTCTCCAAGGACCTCGAGAACGCCGGCAGCGTGCGCGCCGTCCGCGTCGTGACGATCTACGGCGGCCGCGCCTTCGAGCCGCAGGTCGAGACGCTGCGCAAGGGCGTCGACGTCGTCGTCGGCACGCCCGGCCGCCTGCTCGACCTGACCCGCCAGGGCCACCTCGACCTGTCGTCGGTGCGCGTCCTGGTGCTCGACGAGGCCGACGAGATGCTCGACCTGGGCTTCCTGCCCGACGTCGAGCGCATCCTGGAGCAGCTGCCGGCCCAGCGGCAGACGATGCTGTTCTCGGCCACCATGCCGGGCCCGGTCGTGACGATGGCGCGCCGCTTCATGACGCAGCCGACGCACATCCGCGCCGAGGAGCCGGACGCCAAGCGCACCGTCCCCAACACCAAGATCGTCGCCTACCGGGCGCACTCGATGGACAAGGGCGAGGTCCTCGCCCGCATCCTGCAGGCCGAGGGCCGCGGGCTGACGATGGTCTTCTGCCGCACCAAGCGCACCTGCGACAAGGTCGCCGGCGACATGGCCGACCGGGGCTTCGCGGCCGCCGCCGTGCACGGCGACCTCGGGCAGGGCGCCCGCGAGCAGGCGCTGCGCGCCTTCCGCTCGGGCAAGATCGACGTCCTGGTGGCCACCGACGTCGCCGCCCGCGGCATCGACGTGCAGGACGTCACGCACGTCATCAACTACCAGTGCCCGGACGAGGCGAGCACCTTCCTGCACCGCATCGGCCGCACCGGCCGGGCCGGTGCGAGCGGCGTCGCCGTGACGTTCGTCGACTGGGACGACATGCCGAAGTGGGGCCTGATCAGCAAGGACCTCGACCTCGGCATCCCGGAGCCGCCGGAGACCTACTCGTCCTCACCGCACCTGTACGCAGACCTCGGCATCCCGGTCGG
>CAXTFU010000009.1:0-35895 GCA_964243385.1 uncultured bacterium
GTACACGGCGAGGTGCGCGCGCGCCGCAGCCGCCCAGGTGAAGCGCCCGGCGGTCGCCCGGCCCGCCTGGGCGCGTGCGGCGTCCCGCGGCCCCGCCGCCACCTGCAGCTGCGCGGCGAGGTCCGGGGCGGTCGCGGCGTAGCGGGCGGCACCGCCCATGACCTCGCGGAGCACGGGCAGGTCGCGGGCCACCACGGGCACGCCCGCGGCCATCGCCTCGAGGGCGGCGAGCCCGAACCCCTCCTTGGTAGACGGGAAGGCGAACGCGTCCGCGGCCGCGACCAGCGACGGGAGGACGTCGTGCCCGACGGGGCCGAGCACGAGCGGCGCGACCCCCAGCTCGTCGGCGCGGGCGTCGAACGCGCGGCGGTAGTCGCGGTAGTCGAACAGCGTCTCGCCCCCGGCGACCACCAGGCGCAGGTCCGGGCGCTCGCGGCGCAGCAGGGCGACCGCCTCCAGCAGGTCGAGGCTGCCCTTGCGCGGCTCGATCCCGCCGACCGCCAGGACGTAGCCGCCGAGGCGGTCCCGCCACGCCGTGCGGGCGGCGACCGCGGCCGGCTCCTGCGTGGCGGCGGCCGCGAAGCGGGCGCTGTCGACGCCGTTCGGGATGACGGTCGCCGTCACGCCGTACTGCTCGCGCAGCTCGGCGGCGACCGCGGCCGAGACGCAGACGTGGCCGTACGGGCGCAGGATCGCCGTCTCGTGGCACGCCACCAGCTGCGGCGTGGTGAACGCGTCCAGGTGGTGCACCGTGCGCAGGCAGTCGGGCACCGCGTTGGCCGTGATGCAGTCCTGCGCGTGCACGACGTCGTACCGCCCCCGGGACGCCGCCGCGAAGGCCGCACCGAGCGCCGCGACCGAGCGCGTGACCCGCTCCCCCACCGTCTCGTCCGGGACGTCGTCGAGGGCGACGACGTGCGTGCGCACGGCCGGGTCGACCGGCCGGAAGAAGCCGGTGTCGCCGCCGCGCGACAGCGTCCAGACGTCGACCTCCTGTCCGGCCGCCGCGAGGGCCTCGGCCAGCGCGAGCGTGTGCACGACGCCGCCGCGGGGGCGGGTGGAGTAGGTGAGCAGGGCGATCCTCACGGGGCGACCGCCGTCCGGTAGGCCGTCGGCTGCCGCTCGCGCAGGTGGTGCAGGACGAGCCGGGCCCGGGCGACCTCGGCCACCACATCGACCTCCGCGACCGCCAGCCCGGCAGCTGCGTAGGTGCGCGCGAGCACCTCGCCGCCCGGGCCGACCACCTTCGCCTGCCCCAGGAAGCGCAGCCCGCCGGTGACGCCGGTCTGGTTGGCCGACAGCAGGAACACCTGGTTCTCAGCGGCCCGCACGGCGTCGTACAGGTCGAACAGGCGCGTCTGCCGGTCCTGCTTGAGCCGGGCCGCCCGGTTCGTGACGCTCGCCGGCCAGGCGGACAGGCAGGCGAGCAGGTCGGCGCCGTCCAGGGCGAGGCTGCGGGCCGCCTCCGGGAAGGTCTTGTCGTAGTCGATGAGCATGCCCAGGCGGCCGACGGGGGTGTCGAAGGCGCGGAAGCCCTCGCCGTGCCGGTAGACGACGTTCTCCCCCGGCGTCTGGTGCACCTTGCGGTGGCGGCCGAGCACCGCGCCGCCGGACAGGCAGACGGCGGCGTTGTACCGCTCGGTCCCGTCCAGCTCGGTGTAGCCCAGGCAGACGGTCATGGCGCCCGCGTGCGCGGCCAGGTGCGCGAACCGCGGGTCGTCCGCGGGCAGCGCGGGCGGCAGGGCGTCCGGGTCGGGCGAGCGCAGGTCGGCGAGGTAGCCGCCGAGCGCGGCGTGCGGGAGCACCAGCAGGTCCACCCCGGCGCGCCGGGCGTCGTCGACGATGCCGCAGACCCGCTCGAGGCAGCGCTCGAGGTCGCGACCGAAGTGCGCGGCGACGACGCCCAGGCGCAGCAGGGTCATCCGGCGGCGGGCACCAGGCGGGCGGCCCTGCGGTCGAGGTGCTCGACGAGGCGCGCGGCCAGGTGCTCGGCGTCGCGGCCGACGCTGGCGAAGCGGCCGGAGCCCCACGTGTGCAGCCACGGCAGGCCGAGGAAGCCCAGGCCCGGGACCGCGCTGACGCCGCGGTCGTGCTCCGGGTGGCCGGACGGTCCGAGCACCGGCACCTGCAGCCAGGACCAGTCGGGGCGGAAGCCGATGCACCACACGACCGAGGTGACGCCGGCGGCGGCGAGGTCGAGCTCGAGGGCCTCCCCGTCCGGCTGCCAGACCGGTGCGTACGTCGACGGTGGCGGGGCGGCGATCCCCTGGGCCTCGATCCAGCGGTCGATGGAGGCGTTGATGCTGTTGTAGACCTCGTCCGCCGCGTCGAGCAGGCCGGTCAGGCCCGGCGCGAAGCGCACCGTCGTGGCGTCGCCGTCCACGGCCCTGCCGAAGAGCCGCATCCCGTCGCGGGCGAAGGCGCGCAGGTCGATGTCGCGCCCGCCGTCGCGGCCGGTCACGTAGTGGTTGGTCCGCTCGCGGGCCGCCGCGCCGAGCGGGTGCGCGCTGATCGGCAGCTCGTACTGGCCCATGTCGTGCAGCCAGCTGACGACGTCGCGGCCGCGGTAGGTGCGCGCGCAGCGGGGGGCGTCGCCGATCGCGAGGTGCACCTGCCGGCCGGCGAGGTGCAGGTCCTCGGCGATCTGGGCGCCGGACTGCCCGCTGCCGACGACGAGGACGGCGCCGTCCGGCAGGTGCGCGGGGCTGCGGTACTGCGAGGAGTGCAGCTGCCCGATGCCCGGGTCCAGGACCGCGGCGAACGGCGGGACGATCGGCCGGGAGTAGCCGCCGGTGGCTGCCACCACCGCGTCGGCGACGAGCTCGCCCCGGTCCGTGACCACGCGGAACGCGCCGTCGTCGCGGCGGGTCACCGCCTGCACGTCGACGCCCTCGAGCAGGGGCGGGCCGAAGGACGCGGCGTACGCCTCGAGGTAGGCGACGATCTCGTCCTTGACCATGAAGCCGTCCGGGTCGTCGCCGGCGTAGGGGAAGCCCGGCAGGTCGCACTGCCAGTTCGGCGTGACCAGGCAGAAGGTGTCCCACCGGCTCTCGCGCCACTCGTGCGCGACCCGGCTCCGCTCGAGCACGACGTGGTCCACGCCGTGCCGCGTCAGCCACCAGGACAGGGACAGCCCCGCCTGGCCCCCGCCGACGACGGCGACCGCGGTGCGCTCGGGCAGCGTCATGCCGCTACCACCGTGGCGGTCCCGTCGAGCGGGTAGCGCGCCGCGTGCTCGCGCACCTGCGCGCGGGTGGCGCCCGCGCGGGTGCAGGGGAAGCCGAACCTCGCCCGCACCCGGTCGCTGGCCTCGTCCATGGCCGCGACGGTCCGCCGCACGAGCTCGCCGACCTCGTAGCTGGCGCCGGGCTCGAGGAGCTCGTGGACGACCAGGGAGGGCGACCAGTACGTCTGCTGAGCGCCGTCCGGCCAGCGGACGGCGAACGTGGTCTCGGGCACTAGCGCTCCCCGTCAGCGGTGTCAGGCACGGACGCTCGCCGCGTAGGCGTGCGGGCGGCGGTCGCGCAGGTGCGACATGCCGCGGCGGGCGAGCAGCAGCGCCTGCTCGACGTCGACCGTGGCGACGGCCATGCCCTCGCCGACGCCGGTGGAGGCGAGGACCTCCCCGCCGGGGCCGACGACCTTCGCGCTGCCGACGAAGTGCAGGTCGCCGAACACGCCGGCCTGGTTCGCCGACACGACGACCACCTGGTTCTCCAGCGCTCGCGCGCGGTCGAACAGGTCGAAGCGCTGCGTCCACCGGTCCTGGGCGAGGTCGGGGTGGCGGTCGGTGCGCCCGGCCGGCCAGGCCGACATCACGACCACGACCTCGGCGCCGTCCAGGGCCAGGCTGCGGGCCGCCTCGGGGAAGGCCTTGTCGTAGCAGATCAGCATGCCCAGGCGGCCGACCGGCGTGTCGAACGCGGCGAACTGCTCGCCGGCCGCGTAGGACGCGTCCTCGTTGAGCGGCTGGTGCACCTTGCGGTGCACGCCGAGCACGCCGGTCCCGTCGAGGCAGACGGCGGTGTTGTAGCGCAGGTCGCCCGCCTGCTCGCACAGCCCGAGGCAGACGACGACGTCGCCCGCCATCGCGGCCACCCGGCGCAGCTCGGGGCCGTCGAGGTCCAGGGCGGGTGGCAGCGGCGCCTCGCCGTCGAGGTTGGCGAGGTAGCCCCCGAGGCACGCCTCGGGCAGCACCAGCAGCCGCACGCCCTGCGCGCGCGCCTCGTCGAGCAGCGCGTCGATGCGGGCGTACGCCTCGTCGAGGTCGCGGCCGAAGGGGGCGGACACGGCCGCCACGGTCAGCGCGGTCACGCGGCACCGAGCCCGGTCACGTCGCGGCCCAGGACCTGCGTGAGCGCGCCGTCCGGCCAGCGCAGGCGGACACCGGCGTCGGGCACGAGCTCGCCGCAGACGGCCGAGGTGGCGG
The DNA here is from genome assembly GCA_964243385.1 of uncultured bacterium. Lineage (GTDB taxonomy): Bacteria > Actinomycetota > Actinomycetes > Mycobacteriales > SCTD01 > SCTD01. The sequence continues at coordinate 4,430 of CAXTFU010000009.1, forward strand.
GGCCGGCCGAAAGCAGCGGCTGCGCGTCGGCGGTCAGCATGGCGAAGCCGGGGAAGCAGGTCAGCCAGTCGCCCGTGCTGGCGGCGTCCGGGGTCGGCACGGCGGCGACGTCGAGCACGGCGCCGCAGCCGCTGGCCTCGGCCAGCATGCCGAGCGTGCCGACGACGCCGGCCATGCTGACGTCCTTGGCGGCCGCCGGTCGTGCGGCGGCGACGGCGGTGGTCATCTGCCGGAGCTCCTCTGGGGTGCGGCGGGTGGTCGAGTCCCACTGGCGACCGGTGTGGCCCGGGCGCCAGCCGCCGCCGAGGTCGGCGGTCAGGGCGACCCGTTGGCCGGGGCGGCCGCCGGCGCCGGGCACCGGGGCGGTCGTGCGGCCGACGGCGGTGACGGACAGCGAGGCGGGGGCGCCGAGGGTGGTGTGGCCGCCGAGGACGGGGACGCCGTAGGCCTCGCTGGCCCTCCGGACGCCGGCGAGCACCCGGCTGGCGAAGGACGCGTCGCGCGCGCCGACCGCGTCGAGCAGGCCGACGGGCGTGGCGCCCATGGCAGCCAGGTCGTTGACGTTGACGAGCACCCCGCACCAGCCGGCCCACTCGGGGTCGCGCTCGACGAGCGACGGCGTGATGGCGTCGGAGGCCAGGACGACGTCGGTGCCGGCGACCGGGACGCCGTCGTCGCCCACGGAGCCGGCGCCCCCGGGGTCCAGGCCGGGCAGGAGCCGGGCGAGCGGCGCCTTGGTCGCGGAGGCGAGCGCCGCGATGCGGCCGACCGGCCAGCGCATCCGCACGTGCGGGGCGCCGGCGACGACGACGTCCCCGACGCGCAGCCAGCCGAGCCGCCGGAACAGCACCTCGTGCTGCGCCTGCACCGTCGCCTCGAAGCGCAGGGCTCCGGCCGCCTCGGCGTGCGCGCAGGCGGCGCGCACCAGCGTGCTGCCGAGGCGCGCGGCACCTGCCCGGGCGTCGGCGCGGACGGCGAGCCGGCTGCCCTGCCACCAGCCGAGGTCGCGGCCGGGCAGCACCGGCCCGAGGCGGACGCCGCCGAGGACCGTGCCGTCGGGGTCGCGCGCCACGAGCACGACGGTGCGCGGGTCGTCGTCGACGTCGTCCCCGTCGCTGCCGGTGAACAGGGCCTGCTCGCGGACGAAGACCTCCCGGCGCAGCGCGCGGTAGGCGCGCACGCCCGCGGCGTCGGCGACCTCGACCAGCGGCGCGGTCCGGGCCGGTGCCGCCGGTCCGAGCAGGACCATCTCGGGGGTGCTCACGCGCCGGCCGCCGACAGGGCGCTGCACGCGCCGCACGCGGCGCACCCGGCGCCCTGGGCCGCGCCGGTCATCCCGGCCCGTCGCAGGTGGCCGGCGACGCGCGCCGTCACGTCGGCGAGGACCGCCGGGTCCGGGCCGCTCGCGCCGTCCACGTCGACCGCGAGGGTCCCGGCGAGCGGGCGGAAGGGCACGACGAACGGGTAGACGCCCATCGCCACCAGCTCGGCCGCGGCGGCGACCAGCTCGTCGGGGTCCTCGCCGAGGCCGACGAGCAGGTACGTGGAGACGCGGTTGCGTCCGAAGACCCGGACCGCCTCGGCCCAGGCCTCGCGGTAGGCGGCGAGCGGCACGGTCGCCTTGCCGGGCATCCACCGGGCGCGCACGGCGTCGTCCATCGACTCGACGTGGATGCCGATCGCGGTCGCGCCGGCGTCGTGCAGCTCGGTGATCGCGGCGAGGTCGCCGGGCGGCTCGCACTGCACCTGCACGGGCAGGTCCGGCATGGCGGCCCGCACCGCCCGGACGCAGCGGGCGAGGTGGCGCGCGCCGCGGTCCCGGCCGGCCGAGGTCCCGCTCGTCATGACCATCTGCGTGATGCCGTCGAGCCGGACCGCGGCCTCGGCGACCTCGGCCAGCTGCGCGGGCGTCTTGACGGCCGTGGTGCTGCCGTTGGCCAGCGAGGCCTCGATGGCGCAGAAGCGGCAGCGGTCGGCCTCGTCGTAGCGGATGCAGGTCTGCACGACCGTCGTCGCGAGGACGTCCTTGCCGTGCAGCCGGGCGAGCTGCTCGTACGGCACGCCGTCGGCGGTGACGAGGTCGTAGAACACGGGCCGCTGCACCGGCTCGACCTCGACGCCGACGTCCGTCCCGGCGTACAGCAGCCGGCCGCCCACGACGGAGTAGGGGCTGTCGTCCGACAGCGGCAGGGCGGCGCCGGCGCCCCCGAGCACGACGTGGCCGTCGTCGCTGGGTCCGGCACCGGACCGTCGCTGCACGGGCGCCTGCATCCGGACGCCGCGGATCGCGACGTCGACGCGCGTGCTCAGGAGCGTCACGGCTGCGTCAGACCATGTAGGTGCTGTTGACGATGGCGCCCTTGCGGGCGTAGTGGATCAGCGCGTCCTGCACGTCGAGCGGGTGGCACGGGATGACGCCCTCGATGAGGTCCTCCTCGCGCAGGCCGTGCAGCGACAGGCCGAAGCGGCAGCAGTAGACCGTGCCGCCCTCGGCGATGAACGTCGCGATCTGGCCGTTGATGTTCTGCTCGCCCGGGAAGGCGCTGTCCCCGGTGGTCGGGAAGCCGCGGGTGGCCATGCAGTTCATCGAGCCGGGGCCGTAGAAGTACAGGACGGACTCGAAGCCCTTCCGCAGTGCGCGGGTCGCCTGCAGGATCGCCACGAAGCTGACCGAGCTCTCGTGCGCGATGCCGTGCACGAGGGTGAAGTAGGACTCGCTGCCGTCGGACTGGTAGTCGGGGAAGATCTTGGTCGAGCCGTAGATGTTCGTCCCGCTCGGCAGCGACGGGTGCGGGATCTCGCCGAGGCTCTCCGTCTGCTTGGCCTTGAGGTCCTCGGCGGTGGCGAGCGCGGTCTTGGTGGGGGCGGGCGCGGTGGTGGTCATGCGTTCTCCAGGTGGGCGGGGCGGACGGGGCGGGTGGTGCCGTGCCGGGTGCGGTCGTAGAGGGCGGTGAAGTTGTCGCGCAGCCACAGGCGGGAGAGCTCGCCGTCGCCGCAGGCGCCGGTCATCCGGACGAGCTCGCCCGCGAAGTCGCCCCAGGGCTGGTCGCTGGCGAACAGGACGCGGTCGGCGCCGACGCCGCGGCGCTCGACCTCCGCGGCCAGCCAGCGCGGCGCGAAGCCGATCGCCCAGCTGCAGTCGGTGTAGACCTGCTTGCCGGCCTCGACCCAGTCGAAGAACCGGCCGCCGACGAGCTTCATGTGGCCGCTCATGCCGCCGCCGAGGTGCACGAGGTGCAGGCGGACGTCGTCGGCGTAGCGGTCGACGAGCGCGGCGACCCGGTCGACGTCGGAGGCGGCGCCGGGCGAGGTGTGGACGTGCACCACCAGGCCGTGCCGGCGGGCGGTCGCGAAGATCTCGTCGAGCGCCGGCGCGCAGGCGGGGTCGTCCGGCGCGCCCCCGAGCAGGAAGCTGATCTTGAGGGCGACGACACCCTCGTCGCCCGCCTGCGCGAGTGCGGCCCGGGTGTGCGGGAGGTCCTCGGGCCGGGGCGAGACCCAGAGGCCGGCGCGGACGCGGTCGTCGGTCGCCGCCGCCTCGAGCACGAGGTCGTTGAAGCGGAACGCGAGCTCGGCCTCGGGGACGCCGTAGTTCGGGATCACCAGCGCGCGCTCGGTGCCCTCGGCGTCGAGGTCGGCGAGCAGCTCGGCGACCGTGGCCCGCGCCGTGGTGTCGGCCTGCAGCGGGGACAGGCCGTAGAAGGGGTGGGGCGGGAGGACGCCGAGGTGGCGGTGCGCGTCGTGCACGGTCGCTCGGGCCATGTGCGAAGTCGACGCTGCGGCGGTTTCCGGGTGGTTACGGTCCGAACAGGCGACGGTCAAGCGGGTGTTGCGTCCGCAACCACTGCGACGGGAGGTGCCCGCCCGGCGCCTGTCCGTCGCCGATCACGCCGTTGCAGGCGACGACGACCCCTTGACCCGAGGTCCGCGACGACGGGACGCTGCGCAGCGTCCTGCGCAGCCCCGGACCCCCGACGGGTGGTCAGCATGCTCGTGTTCGACACCGCTGAGCTCCCCCGACAGGAGCGGGCCGAGGCCTTCCAGGCGTCGGTGAGCCAGAACTGCACGGCCAGCGCGGCGGTCTTCATCGACCCCGGTGAGGTGCAGGCCGAGGTGCACGCCTACGACCTGGGACGGGCGCGCGTGCTCACCATCGACGCGTCCGGGACGACGCTTCGGCGCACGCCGAGGATGGCCCGGGCCGCGGACGACTCGTCGGTCGCCCTCGCCCTGCCCCTGCGCGCGAGCAACCACATGCTGTGGGAGCGCGAGGACCGGGTCTTCGGCCCCCGCGACCTCATCCTGGTGGACCTGGCCGCTCCCTACGTCTACCGCTGGCCGGACGGGGGTGCGTCGTACGCCCTGCACGTCGACCTGGCCGAGCTCGACGTGCCGATGGACGCGGTGCGGACGGCCGCGCGGCAGCTCCGCACGAGCCCGCTGTACGAGCTGGTCCGCGACCACGTGGCCCGCTTGACGACGGACGCTCACCGGCTGGTCGACGGCGGCGCCGCGACGTCGGTCGGCGGGGCGTCGGTCGAGCTGATGCGCGCGCTCATCGTCTCGGCTGCAGGTGACGCCCGACGGCTCGAGGACGCGATGCAGCGGTCGCTCGGGCCGCGCGTCGACGGCTACGTCACCCGGCACCTGCGCGACAGCGACCTGACCCCGTCCCGCATCGCCGCCGCGCACGGCATCTCGCTCCGGGTGCTGTACGGCCTGTTCGAGGCGCGCGGGACCAGCCTGGAGCAGACGATCATCGTGCAGCGGCTGCGTGCGGCGCGCATCGATCTGGCGGCGCCGGGCCAGGCGCACCGCACCGTCGCGGCCGTCGCCCGGTCGTGGGGCTTCAGCAGCCCCAGCTTCTTCGCCGCGCGCTTCCGCCAGGCCTTCGGCGTCACGCCCACGCAGTGGCGTGCCGGTGTCGCGACCGTGCCGGCGCAGCGGTCGACGGGGTCGCGTGCCGGGCGCCTGCCCGGCGGCGAGGTCGCCGTCCCCCGGCCCCGGCGGGCGCAGGGCCCCGCCGCCGACCGCCGACGGTCAGACCTCGAGCCGGAGGGGTGAGCCGATCGGGGCCCAGCGCACCCGGTCCTGCACGTCGTGCGGTGCGGCGGCGAGGTCGCGCTCGATCCGGTCGCGACCCTGCGTGAAGTGGCTCCAGCCCTCGTAGTGCACGGGCACCGCCGTGTGCGGCCGCAGCCGCGCGGTGAGGGCGGCCGCGTCACGGCCGGACATCGAGTACCGCAGCGGTCCGGTGATCCGGAAGCGCACGGCGCCGAGGTGCAGGACGGCGGTGCCCACGTCGATCCGGTCCGCCACCTGGCGCAGTCCGCGGTGCAGGACGGTGTCGCCGGACACCCAGAGCTGCCCGTGCCGCTGCCCGTCCCAGTCCAGGGCGAAGCCGATGACGTCGCCCGCGACGGGCCGGCTGGCCGGAGGCCCGTGCCGGCACGGCGTGGCCGTGACGGTGAGCGCCGGGCGCCCCGGTGCCTCCAGCCGCACGCTGTCCCACGGCCGCAGGCCGCGGGCGCTCCCGCCCAGCCGCCGCGCGCCGGACGCGGTCGTGAGCACGGCGCCGACGTGCGGCAGGAGCGCGCGTCCGGCGTCGTCGAGGTTGTCCGCGTGGTGGTCGTGCGTCAGCAGCACTGCGTCCACCGCGCCCAGGTCGGCGGGTGCCGCCGCCGGGCCGCTGGTCTTGCGCGACCCCGTCCCCCAGCCGAACCGGTAGGTCCGGCCGGGGGCGTCGAACGTCGGATCGGTCAGCAGGCGCCAGCCGTCCACCTCGAGCAGGACCGTCGGTCCGCCCAGGTGCGTGAGCTGCAGCGCCGACACCGGCTCAGGACCGGGACGGCGCCGCGGCGGAGGCGGGGGTCGAGGTGTGCTCGAGCGCCCAGTCCAGCGCGCGGTCGGCGATCTCCTCCCAGCCCGGCCCCGCGACCATGAGGTGGGGCCGTCCGTCGTAGGTCTCGTGCTCGGTCACGGTGCCCGCGCCCCGGTAGTGCGCGACGTTGGAGGCCTGCACCGCCGGCGGCATGATGTGGTCCTGCGACCCGGACAGGAACAGCAGCGGCGCCCGGTCGGGGTTGGCGAAGTCCACCCACGCCGCCTGGTGCCCGGGCTGGTAGTTCGCGAGCACCGAGTCGAACAGCACGCGGCCGGACGCCGGGACGTGGTAGCGGTCGTACAGCGCCTGCGACTCGTCGTCGGTGCACGTGTTCGCGAAGGCGTACTTCCACTGCTGCGGCGTGAAGCCGACCGCCCGCGAGTGGTTGCGCGGGTCCTTCAGCGCCGGGAAGGTCGACCGGAGCTGGCTCCACGGGACGGTCCGGACGCCCTCGGTGGGTGCGGAGTTCAGGGCGACTCCCGCGCAGCCGTAGCCGTGGTCGAGCAGCACCTGCAGGAACGCGCCGCCGGCGGAGTGGCCCATGAGGACCGGCGTCGTGTCGAGGGTGTCGAGGAAGGCCTCGAGGTGCGCGATGATGGCCTCGATCGTCAGGTCCGCGATGGGCGTCGGGTCCTGGCGCAGGCCCTCGACCTCGGGCTCGAAGCCGGGGTAGCCGGGCGTGTGCACGCGGAAGCCGCGCGCCTCGTAGCGGGCCTTCCAGTGCTCCCACGACCGGGGGGTCACCCAGAAGCCGTGGACCAGGACGATCGTGTCGGGACTGCTCATGGTGCCTCCTGTGGACGGGCGTGGACGGGCGTGGACGGGCTGAGCCCGCTCCCGGCACGCTGGCAGCCTCCGGACCGCGCGGCTGTCGCGTCCGCGCAGGGTTCGTGCGTGACCGTGCACGCCGCCGGCACGTGGCCGCACGCCCGGCCCGTGGGCCGGACGGCTCCGACTGGTCATCCCGCGGCGCTCGCGCCACAGTGGCCCGTCTGCCTCCCACCCGGACGGAGCGCGCATGTCGACCGTCGTCCTCCTCCGGCACGGCATGACCGCCATGACCGGGCCGGTGCTGGCGGGCTGGACGCAGGGGCTGCACCTGGACGACCGCGGGCGGGCGCAGGCCGCCGCGGTGGCGGAGCGGCTCGCGCCGCTCCCGCTGGACGCCGTGCTGAGCAGTCCGCTGGACCGGTGCCTGGACACCGCGGCGGCAGTGGTGGCGAGCCGGCCGACGACGGAGGTCGAGGTCGACGAGCGCCTCGGCGAGTGCCGGTACGGCGACTGGACGGGGCAGCCGCTGGCCGGCCGGCGCCGCCAGCGGTTGTGGAAGGTGCTGGAGCACCACCCCTCCTCGGCGGTGTTCCCCGGCCCGGACGGCGAGCCGCTGCGGGAGGTGCAGCGCCGGGCCGTGTCCGCCGTCCGCGACGTGAACGCCCGGCTCGGCCCGGACGCGACCTGGTTGGCGTGCTCGCACGGCGACGTCATCAAGGCGGTCGTCGCGGACGCGCTCGGCATGCACCTGGACCTGCTGCACCGGCTGCACGTCGAGCCGTGCTCGGTCACCGTCGTCCGGTACACCGAGCTGCGGCCCTTCGTCCTGCGCATGAACGACGTCGGAGGGGACGTGCAGGACCTGCAGCCGGTCCGGCGCCGCTCGCGCCGGTCGACGGCAGCGGTCGGCGGAGGGGCGTCGGGGGCCCGTTGACGGCAGCGCTCGTCCGGCCCCGGGCCCCCGGCCGTGCGGCAGGATGGCGCCATGAGCCAGGCGCCGGCGGTCACCGTGGTCATCGCCACCCGCGACCGCGCCTGGGTGCTCCCCCGTGCCCTGCGCTGCGTGCTCGAGCAGACCGCGGACGACCTCGAGCTCGTCGTGGTGGACGACGGGTCGGGAGACGGCACCGCCGCGCTGCTCGACCGGCTCGCCGACCCGCGGCTGGTGCGCGTGCGCACCGACGGCGTCGGCTCGGCCGCCGCGTGCAACGCGGGGGTCGCGGCGGGCAGCGCCCCCCTGCTGGCGTTCCTGGACGACGACAACACCTGGTCGCCGCAGTTCCTGGAGGTGATGCTCGCCGAGCGCCGCGACGCGGTGCTGGCCTACTGCAGCCAGCACGTCTTCCTGTGCCGGCGCGAGCCCGACGACCGGATCGCGGTCCTGGCCCGCTCGGTGCGCAGCACCCCGTACAACCCGGCGGCGTTCGTGGCCGGCTCGCACGTCGACACCTCGTCGCTGCTGCTGACCCGGGCGGTGTTCGAGCAGGTCGGCGGCTTCGACGCCGGGCTCCGGCGCCTGGTCGACTGGGACCTGGTGGCCGGGGTCGTGGCGCGCCACCCGTTCTCGGTGCGGCACGTCGACCAGGTCCTGTGCGACTACTACCTGTTCCTGGCCGCCGGCGGCGCGCCCACGGTCACGAACGCCGCGCTGGGCGACGCGCAGCTGCTGCAGCACGCCGGGCTGGACGAGGACGGCGAGGACGACCCGGACACGGCCCGCATCCGGGCCAAGCTCACGGCGCTGCTGGCTCGCTGAGCCCGGGAACGTCCAGCGCGGTGACGTCCAGCGGGGTGACGTCCGGCCGGGGGACGTCGAGCCCGCCGACCGGGCGGCGCCACTCCTGGTGCCGGTGCCGGTAGGCCAGCAGGCCCGGCGCCGCCAGGGCCACCCGGGCCCAGCCGCGGCCCACGTCGGGCAGCACCTGCAGGTCACCGCGGCGCAGCTGGCCCAGCACCATCCGGGTGTCCTCGCCGGCAGCGGCGAGCAGCTGGTCCGCCGCAGCACGGGGCGCGCGGTGGCGCACCGCGTTGATCCACCGCTCGGCGACGAGGTTCGTGCGCAGCCGGCCGCGCTTGTCCTGCTGCTCCAGCGGGCTCCCGTAGGAGCGGACGTGCCCGGCGCGGACGTCGGCGCGGTACAGCACCGTCCAGCCCAGGGCCCAGGTCTTCCAGGCCGCGTCGACGTCCTCGCCGTAGGTGTCGAACAGCGGGTCGAACGGCCCGCAGCCGTAGGTCGTCCTGAGCTGCTCGACGAGCGCCCGCCGCACGACCGGGCAGGCGCCGTCGGGCTTGAACGACGGCAGCTCGAGGTCGCCGGAGTCGCCCAGGCTCGTCACCCTGCCCTGTGCGTCGAGCCCGACGACGCCGCCGTCGAAGCCGGTGACGACCTCGGGGTGCAGCCAGAAGCGCCACTCGCCCGTCGGAGCCGGCTCGACCACGTGCGGCGCGAGCACCCCGACCTCCGGCCGCTGCTCCAGCACGGCGACCGCGCTGCGCAGGGCCTCCGGGTGCAGCACCGCGTCGCAGTTCAGCAGCACGACCGGGTCGCCCCGGACGAGGTCGTAGCCGGTGTTCATCCCCCGGGCGAAGCCGGTGTTCTCCGGCAGCCGGACGACGCGCACGCCGCGCCGCTCGACCTCGTCGAGCGCCCGGGACGTCGCGGCGTCCCGCGAGCCGTTGTCGACCACGACGACGTCGACCTGGACGTCGACGCTGCCGAGCGCGCTGTCGACCGCGCGGACGGCGAGGTCGCCGCACTCCCAGGTCAGCACCACCACGCCGACGAGGGGGACGCCCACGAGGAGCAGCGTCACCGTCCGCCCGCCTGCGTGCCCGCAGCGGCCAGCGGCGCGGCGTGCCGTCCCGGCTCGCGGTGAAGCGGGTACAGCTCGCCGACCACGGCGTCGACCCGCGCGCGGTCCAGCCAGGCCCTGCCGCCCAGCCGCTCCTGCGCGACCGGCGTCAGGTGCACCGCTGCCCAGCCCGGGCCGGGCGCCGTGTCGCCCACGGCGACGAGGCCCGCGCGGTCGTCGTCGCGCTCGAGCAGGCGGCGCACCCCCCGCTCGCCGATCCGCCCGTAGCTCATCGTCTCGACCTCCATGCCGGGCACGACGGCCTTGACCGCGTGCACCGAGCCGTCCTGCGACGGGAAGTCGGCGACGTAGGCCTCGAGGCCGGCAGCCCGCAACCGGCCGGCGACGTCCGCCAGCAGCGCGTCGCTGCCGGCCGAGGAGGTGGTCGGCTGCGCCGACAGCGGCACCCGCCGCCGCTCGGACAGCACGCTGCTCTCCAACAGCCCGCGCAGGGCGTCCGCCTCGAGCGGGGTCCAGGCCACCATCGAGGCCAGCGCGCGCGGCTCCTCCGCCGACCGGTCCAGCGGCGTGCTGGCCAGGTACCGGTCGAGGTAGCCGGTCGGTGCTGCGGCCCGCACGGCGTCCAGCGGCCCGTGCGTGAAGGCCTTGCGCGTGCGGGCGGCGACGAACTCGAGCAGCGCCTTGCGCACCGCCCGTTCCCGGTCCGGGTGCGCCGCCTCGCCGCAGGCCGTCGCCATGACCGGGTTGTGGCCGTCCGCCCCCGTGCCGACGGCGTAGACGTTCACCATGCCGAAGTCGGTGCCGGCGAGCTTCACCTTGGCGTCGACGCCGGCCGCGGACAGCCGGTCGAGCAGCTCCCGCACCGGGGGGTCGGCGATCCCGTCGAGGTCGAGCACGACACCCCCTCGCGGGCGGACCCGACGAGGCACCTGACCGGCCGGCAGGCGGCCCGGTCGGTCGAGCAGTCGCGCGAGACCGTCGCGGAGGCGCTCGGGGCCCAACCGCGCCAGGTCGTGTTCACCCACAGCGGCACCGGGAGCGACAACCTCGGCGTCAAGGGCATCTTCTGGGCGCGCCGGGCCGCAGACCCGTCGCGCACGCGCATCCTGTCCAGCCGGGTCGAGCACCACGCCGTCCTCGAGGCGGTGCAGTGGCTCGTCCAGCACGCCGGCGCGCAGGTCACCTGGCTCGAGGTCGACGAGCTCGGACGCGTCCACCCCGACGTCCTGGACGAGGCGCTGGACGACGACGTGGCGCTGGCCACCGTCATGTGGGCCGACAACGAGGTCGGCACCGTCCAACCCGTCCGCGCGCTCGCCGAGACCGCCCACCAGGACGGCGTCCCGCTGCACAGCGACGCCGTCCAGGCCGTCGGACAGCTGCTGGTCGACTTCGTCGCCAGCGGCGTCGACGCGCTGACCGTCACCGGGCACAAGCACGGCGGACCGCACGGCGGCGCCGCGCTCCTGCTCGCCGACGACGTGCCCTGCACTCCCCTGCTGCACGGCGGCGCCGAGGACGCCCGGTCCTCCAACGTGCCGGCCCTGGCCGGCTTCGCCGCCGCCACCAGGCTGGCCGTCGAGCGCCGCGCCCGCACCGCCGAGCACCTCACCGCGCTCCGCGACGACCTCGTCCGCCGGGTGCGGGCGGCGGTCCCGTCCTGTCAGCACACCGGCGACCCGGTCGACCGGCTGCCGGGCAACGCGCACTTCTCCTTCCCCGGCTGTGAGGGCGACCTGCTCGTGCTGCTGCTCGACGCGCGCGGCGTGGAGGTCTCGACCGGGTCCGCCTGCGTCAGCGGGGTCGCCCGTCCCTCGCACGTGCTGACCGCCATGGGCGCCGACGAGCCGCGCGCGCAGCTCGCTGCGCTGCTCGCTCGGGCACTGCTCCACCGGCGACGACGTGGCGGCACTCCTGCAGGTGCTCCCGGCGGCGGTGCGCCGGGCCGCCCGCACGTAGGGCAGCGACGGCGGACGGGCTGGGGCTACCGGTCCTCGCCCGCCGCGGCGGTGCCCGCAGGGACCAGGGACTGGCCGAGGACGGCGAGCAGCCGGAGCTTCTCGGCGCTCTCGCTGCCCGGCACGGCCGTGTAGACCATGAGGTGGTGGCCCTGCTCCGGGTCGACGAGCGTCTGGCAGTGCAGCTCGAGCCGCCCGACCTCGGGGTGCTGGAAGCGCTTGGCCGAGTCGGGGTGCAGGCCGACCTCGTGGGCCTCCCACAGCGCGCGGAACTCGTCGCTGCGCGCCAGCAGGAGCTCGGCGAGCTCGGCGGCGCGCGACCCGGGCCCGCGCAGCCCGACGACCGCGCGCAGCCCGGAGGCGTACACCCGCGACAGGAACGCACGGTCCTCCGGCACGTGCACCTCGCGCGAGGACGGGTCGGTGAACCACCGGTACCCCTTGCTGCGCGCCGGCCAGGCGTACCCGCCGGTGTCGCCGACCAGCGCCCGGGACAGCGGCGTCTGGCGCAGGGTCTCGCCGAGCTCGGTGACGACCTCGGCCGCGGTGTCGTCGAGGCGGTCGAGGATCCGCAGCAGTCCCGGGCTGACGTGCTCGCTGCTGCTCCCCCGCGACGGCGGTCGGTGGCCGGCCAGCCGGAACAGGTGGTCGCGCTCGGCGAGGGACAGGTGCAGCCCCTGCGCGATGGAGGCGATCATCTGCTCGGACGGGTGCGGGCCGATCCGCCGCTCGAGGCGCGCGTAGTAGTCGTTCGACATGTGGCAGAGGACGGCGACCTCCTCGCGGCGCAGGCCCGCGGTCCGGCGGCGCGTCCCGCGGGGCATGCCGACGTCCTCGGGCTGCAGCGACTCCCGCCGGCGCCGCAGGAAGTCCGCCAGCCCGGCCCGATCGATCGTCACGCGCGTCCCCTTCTGGCCGGCCGGTGCGCCGGCCCGTCGGGCGGCCCGTCCTTCCTACCGCCGCGGCGGTAGGAAGGGCGGGTCGCAGCCTGGGCTCGTCGATCCCCCTCTCCGCTGCGGACGGGGGGATCGTCAGGCCCTGCCGCGCCGCGCCGCGACGCCCGACGGTGGTCGCACGGCGCGAGCAGCGCGCTCCGACGACAGGACCCCGCTCATGGCCCGCACTCCGATCGACATCGACATCGACGTCCCCGACCTGACCGGCAGGCGCGCCCTCCTCACCGGAGGCAGCGACGGCATCGGCCTCGTCCTCGCTCACCGGCTGGCCGCCGCCGGCGCGGACCTCGTCCTGCCTGTGCGCAACCTGGGCAAGGGGCAGGCAGCAGCCGCCGAGCTCCGAGCGCGCGTCGACGGCGCGAGCATCCGCGTCGAGACGCTCGACCTGTCGTCGCAGGCTTCGGTCGCCGCCTTCGCCGACGCCCTGCTGGCAGAGGGCCGGCCGATCGACCTGCTCGTCGCCAACGCAGGCGTCATGACGCCACCGCAGCGCCGGACGACGGTCGACGGCCACGAGCTGCAGCTCGCCACCAACCACCTCGGCCACGTCGCGCTCATCGCGCGCCTCCTGCCGCTGCTGCGCGCCGGCCGGGCGCGCGTGACCTCGCAGATCAGCGTCGCGGCCGAGCGCGGTGCCGTCCACTGGGACGACCCGCACTGGGAGCGGTCCTACCACGCCGCCAGGGCCTACAGCTCGTCGAAGATCGCCGTCGGGCTGTTCGGCCTCGAGCTCGACCGGCGCAGCGCCGCGCACGGCTGGGGCATCACGAGCAACCTGGCCCACCCCGGCGTCGCGCCGACGAACCTGCTCGCCCCACGGCCGGAGATCGGCCGCCCCGACGAGAGCCGCGAGATCCGGCTCATCCGCCGGCTTTCGGCGCTCGGCGTCCTCGGGACGCCGCAGACCGCCGCCCTGCCCGCCCTGCTCGCCGCCACCTCGCCGGACGCCACCGGCGGGCGCCTCTACGGGCCGAGCAGGTTCCGGCACCTGAGCGGCCGGCCCGCCGAGCAGCAGCTGTACCGGACGCTGCGCGACCTCGGCGACGCCCGGCGCCTGTGGCAGCTGTCCGAGCAGCTGACCGGCCTGTCCCTCACCGGCGACGGGGCGGACGGCGACGCGGTGGCCCCGACCGAGCGGCAGCCGCTGCGCTGACCGCCTCGACCGCGTTGCCGCACCGGCCGGCAGGGACGCGTCAGCGGGGCTCGCCGATGAGCTCGTGCGCCGCGCTGCAGGTGCAGGGCAGCGGTCGGCGGCGCAGCACGACGGCGGCGCACAGCAGGAGCGCGCCCGCGGCGACCGGCACCGTGGTCCGGCGTCCGCCGGCGAGCGCGTGCCCGAGCAGCGGCACCGTGAGCCGCTGCTGCCCCAGCTGCGTGCCCGGGACGAGCGAGAGCCGCCAGGGGTCGGCGGTGCGGTTGGCGTCACCGCGGGTGGTCGCGACGACGACCGAGTCGTCGGTGACGGTCTCGACGCGGTGCAGGACGGCTCGTCCGCCCGTGTCGTAGGGCGCCGGCGGACGGAACGCCAGCACCAGCCCCGGACGGACGTCCTCCACGCCGACGGGCGTGGTGAGGACGAGGCTGCCGGCCGGCAGCGCGGGCGCCATCGAGCCGGTCAGGACGGGCACGGCGCGCGCGCCCCAGACGGTGGCGGCCAGCGCGAGCACGCCGACCAGTCCGACGAGGGCGACGGCCATCTCCACCAGGCGCGCCCGGCGGGTCATGCGCGGGTCCGGTCGCCGGGTGCCCGAGCCGCACGGCTGGTCGCGGTCAGCGTCAGGTGGTTGGCGACCGCGCCCCCGAGCGTGACGCGCAGGTGCACCCGGCCTCCGGCCGGGACGGGCGTCGGCGTCCAGTCGACGTTCGTCCTCGCGGGCAGGACCGCAGCGAGCAGCGTCGTCTGCGTGCCGGGGCAGGCGCCGGCGGACCACGGCACCGAGCAGCGGGCCACGGTCACCGTCGTGCTGAGGAAGGTCGCGAGGCCGACCGTCCCCGACATCCGCACCGGCACGGTGCCGGTGTTCTCGAGGTCGGTGTAGCCGGTCGTCGTGGTGCCCAGCAGCTTGCCGGCGGTGTAGGACGCGGTCGACGAGGTGCCCATCGCGTCGAGCGCGACGAAGCGCTGCTGGACGAGCGCTGCCCGCAGCGCGCCGCTGGTCGTCGACGAGGTGGTCCGTCCCCAGCCGCCCGCGTGCGCCGGCGCTGCACCGGCGAGAGCGAGGACGCAGGTGAGGCAGCCCAGCAGGCCGCCGACGATCCGGCGCCGACCGGTCATCCGCCGGTGCGGTCCCGGCCGCCGGTGGTGTCACCGGTCACGCTGATGGCGATGACGCCGGTCTTGCCCTGCAGGCTCATGGGTGCGGTCTCGGACAGCTCGAAGCGGTACCGCTCGTGGGCGACCGCGCCCTGCCCGGAGCCGATGGCGCCGTAGTTCACCGTCAGCCCGACCTGGTCCACCGCGGTCTCCGCCGCCTGCGAGGTGACGGACCCGAGGCAGGTCCCGCCGCTGGTCCACGCGATCGAGCAGCGGTCGACCTGCGCGCTGAGCGCTCCGGCGAGGTCGCCGGACGCGGTGATGAGGCCGGAGAAGCTGCTGCTCGCCGTGCCGTCGTTGCGCAGGTCGACGTAGCGGTAGAAGAAGTCGCCGGGCAGCAGGTCGGGCATCTGCGCCCCGAAGGTCGAGCCGTTGGCGTCGAGCAGCTCGACCGCCGCGGTCGCCGCCGAGATCGTCCCGCTGTTCGTCGTGCTGGTCGTCGTCCACGAGGCGAGCGCCCCGGCGCCCACCAGGCCGACCGCGCCGACGCCGAGCGCCGCGACGGACGCCCGGCGGCGCCGCAGCGCCCGTACGTGCGGCCCGGGTGCCTGGCACGCGGCGTCCGTGGGCGCTGCGGCGGTCCTGTGCGTGGTCGGGTGCGTGGTCGGGTGCGTGCCCGTGTGCGGGCTCGTCGGCGCGGTCATCCGGGGTCCTCCAGCGGGTGTGAGCCGTCCCCGTCTGTGTCGGCCGTCCGCTCCCGACCTTGACCGTCTCGCGTCGCGCAGCTACTGCCGCTCCGGCCGGCTCCCCTGCCGGGCGAAGTCCGCCGGTGTGAAGCGGCCCGCACGCAGCTCGCCCTCGATCTGCTCCAGGCTCCGCCCGGTCAGCTCCGGCATCGTGCGGTACAGGACGACGAAGGCGATGACGTTGAACGCCGCGTACAGCCAGAACGTCTGCCCGGTGCCGATCGTGTTGATGATCGTCAGCAGCGTCAGCGTGATGAGCAGGTTCGTGCCCCACAACGACGCGGACTGCGCTGCCGCGCCCGCGGAACGGGTGGCGAGCGGGTAGATCTCCGAGCCGGTGAGCCAGCCCATGAGCTGGATGCCGCCGGCGGTGAAGGCCATGAAGACGATCAGCGTGGCGATGATGTACGGCACCTGGGCCTTGCCGTCGTTGCCGGTGACGAAGAACGTCCCGAGCACGATGAGCGCGAGGGCCGCTCCCGGCAGGGTGAGCAGGGTGAGTCGGCGACGGCCGACGCGGTCGATGATCGCCAGCCCGATGAGCTGGGTGATCAGGTAGGTCATGCCGAGGGCGACCGAGACCCGCAGGGCCGTCGAGGTGGAGAACCCGTTGTCGGTGAGGATCGTCGGCGAGTAGTAGATGATCATCTCGATGCCGGACAGCTGCGTGAAGACCGCGACGCCGCAGCCGACGACCAGGGCGGGCCGCACCCACGGCTCGCGCAGGCCGCGCCAGCCGCGCGTGCTCTGCTCCTGCTCGGCGCGCACGGCCTCGCGGACCTCGTCCAGCTCCGGGTCGACGTCCAGCCCGTGCGGGCGCACCCGCTCGAGCGCGGCGCGCGCACCGTCGAGGTCTCCGGACCTGGCGAGCCACCGGGGGCTCTCCGGCAGGCGCAGCATCATGACGAGCATCCCCGCGGCCGGGACGGCCGCCGCGCCGACCGCCACCCGCCAGTCGACGACCTCGGCGGCGCCCACGACCGTGGAGATGACGATGCCGACGCCGATCGCGATCTGGAAGCACAGCACCAGCCGGCCGCGGTACTTCGTCGGGCTGAGCTCCGCCACGTAGATCGGGGCGGTCTGGGTGGCCCCGCCGACGGCGAAGCCCAGCACCAGGCGCCCGAGGACGAGCATCGTCGGATTCGGCGCCAGCGCCGCCCACAGGGCTCCGACGACGAAGACCACGGCGACGAGCAGCAGCGTCCGCCGGCGGCCGCGGGACTCGGACAACCGGCTGCAGGTCAGGGCGCCGATCACGGCCCCGAGCAGGATCGCGGCGGCGATGACCTGCTTCACGCCGTCGCCGATGCCGAAGTCGTCGCTGATCTGCAGCAGGGCCCCGGAGATGATGCCCGTGTCGTAGCCGTAGAGCAGTCCCGAGATCGCCGAGACCAGCGCGACGACGACGATCGGTCCGGTGAGGCGCTCCGCGGACTGCGCCTCGTCCTGCGTGGCTGGTGCGACCATGAACGGCTCCACTCGTCGTGACACACCCACGACCGTGAGAGCAGCAGGACCATGACCACGCACCACCGTCCGAAACGGACGACCGCGTGGGAGCTGCCATCCTGGCCCGGTGCTGCGCGAGGGGGACGGTCCGGGAGACGAGGCGGCAGGGCCGCCGCACGACGTCACGACCGCTCGGCTGTCCCTGCGCCGGCCCGCGCCGGCCGACGTGGCCGAGCTGTTCGCGATGTACTCCGACCAGCGGGTCTGGCAGGACGACCCGCTCCTGCGCCACCCCTCGGCGGCGAGGACGCGGAGCCAGGTCGAGCGCGCCGCCCGGGTGTGGGAGCGCGACGGGCTCGGCCCCTGGGTGCTGCGGCTCCTGCACGGACCGTCCGCCGGGGACCTCGTCGGGGTCGGCGGCTGCAGCCTGCCGACGCCGACGGCCTGGAGCCTGGCCTTCAGCCTCCGGCCGGAGCTGTGGGGCCAGGGGTTCGCCCAGGAGGTGGCGGCGGCAGCCCGCGAGCGGGCCGGGGCGTCCCGCCCGGAGCTCCCGGTCACCGCGGTCGCCGCCGCGCGCAACGCGCGGTCGCAGCGGGCCCTCGAACGGGCGGGGCTGCGGCCGACCTGGCGCGGCCCGGACCCCGCCGACCCCGACCCGGACGCGCAGCTGCTGCTGTACGCGGACCGGCCGCTGTCCCCGGAGCAGGTCCGCGTCCTGACCACCTAGGGACGGTCCGGTCCGAGTGGCGGGGCGGCGTCAGCCGCGTCCCGGCAGGTACAGGTCCTCGAGCCGGCGGTACACGCGGGGGTGCTCGAGCAGGTCGGCGCTGTCGGCGACCTGGTCGACCGCGCCGACGAGCGGGAGGCCGCGCAGCTCGGGGTCGGTCACCGTCTGCAGCAGCGCGTCGGTGAACCGGTCGGCCATGAGCACCTGTGCCGGACGGCCGTGGTAGCTGCGGATCGACGGGTCCACCGGCGCGGTGAGGCCGCGGGCGGCGTGCCGTCCCGCCACGGCGCCGTACGCGGCAGCCAGCGCCTGCTCGCGCCGGGGCGCGTCCGGGGCGTGCAGCACGGCGGCCAGGTGCGCGGGCAGCTCGTCCGGGTGCGGCAGCGCGCGGAAGGCGGTGCCGAGCCACTTGGCGTACGGCGCGTAGCGGCGCCCGAGCAGCAGCGCCAGCCGCACCAGCTCGCGCACCAGCCGGGCGGCGGTCACCGCCGAGCCCAGCTCGTCGCCGACCTCGGCCGTCCGGGCGACGAGGGCCTCCTCCTGCGCCACGCGGTGCCACTGGCAGGCCAGCAGCCACCGCTCCACCTGCGGCGGGTACCAGCGCAGCCGGCGCTGCACCGCCCGCAGCGCACCGCTGTCGTCGGCGTGGACGGTCCCCGCGACGACGCCGAGCAGCCGCTGCTGCGGGGTGAGCAGCCAGTCCCGCGTCCCGAGGTCCGCGGTGGCGTCCACCCCCAGGTGCCCGTGCAGCCAGGTGGGCAGCGTCGTGACCGTGACGTGGTGCTGGACGGGCACGTCGTCCCAGCCGAAGCGCACCGGCCAGCCGTGGAAGCGCTCCGGCAGGTCGGCGTCGAGCGAGCGCTGCACCGCCGCGACGTCGTCCGCGTCCTGCAGCAGCACGACCAGCCGCGGTCCCCAGCCGTGGTCGGTGGACCGGGCGGTGTCGTGGCCCAGCACGTCCGAGCCCCAACCCAGCAGTGCGGCGCTGTGCGGCACGTCGAGCAGCCGCCCGACGACCTCGTCGTAGAAGGCGGCCGACAGCGCTGCCCCGGGCACGTGCGGCTCGACCACGGTCAGCCGACCTGCCGGACGACGTGCCAGGTGCCGGGGTCCAGCCGCGCGACCGCGCGCTCGGCGGCCGCCACCACCTCGGCCACGGCGACGTTGGCCGACTCCCAGTCCCAGGTCGTCGTCGACCCGGTGCTGCTCATGTCCGACGGACCGCGGTAGCCGCTGTCGAGGACGGCGAGGTGCACCGCCCGCTGCAGCCGTTCGAGCTCGGCGGCAGCCTGCTCGTCGTCCGGCGCGCCGTGCGTGACGACGAGCCGCCCGGGCCGCGGCCGCATGAACCGCCCGGACCTCGGCACGCAGTGCAGCCGGACGCTCGGGCCCGGGTGCCGGCGCGAGGTCGTGGCGGGCAGCCGCTCCGCGGTCTGCGCGAGGTAGCCGATCGACGTCGCGTGCCACGGCTCGTCGTTGACGTGCGCCATGACCGTCGCCTCGTCGGGGGCGTCGGCGAGCAGCCGGCGGAGCTCGCCCACGGTGAGCGGCGCACCGGCCTCGTGGTCGTACGGGATGAGATCAGCGGTGCTCACGTCCGGTGTGCTCCTCGTCCTCGGGTCCGCGGGGTCGCGCCCCCAGCATGGGGGGCGGCCAGCCCCGCCGGTGCGCCGCCGGTGAGGTCAGGTCGGCGGACGGGCGCCGGCGTCCCGGCGGTGCTCCTCCCGCAGCGCGCGCAGGTGGACGGCCACCCACGTCCGGTACGGCCGCCAGGCGGCGGACACCTCGGCGAGCGTGCGGTCGGGGCCGTAGCGCTCGGCGACCTCGGCGCGCACGCGGGGCTCGTGCAGGGGCACGGCGTCCGGGGCGTTGGCGCCGCGCAGGACGACGAGCTCGGCGGCGAACGGACCGAGGCCCTTGACCTGCTGCACCGTCCGGACGGCCTGCGCGGGGTCGACCGACCGCAGGGACACCGCGCTGAGCAGCCCGTCGAGGGCAGCGTCGGCGACGGCGCGCAAGTACTCCGGCTTGCGCCCTGGGAGGTCCAGCGCCAGCCGTCGCAGCGCCTGCGGGGCGGGGAAGGCGCCCCCGTCGCCGCAGCGCGCGACCAGGTCGGCGCGCAGCCGGGCGGCCTGCACCACCTGCACGCGCTGCGACAGCACCGACCAGGCCGCTGCCTCGTACGGGGAGGCGAAGCCGCAGGGCCGCAGGCCCGGCAGCCGCGCCTGCGCGTCGGCCATGACCGGGTCGCGGCTCCCGACGTCGGGCCACCCCCGCCCGTCGACGTCCAGCGCCAGCAGGCGGACGACCTGGTCGGCGGCGGCGGCCAGGTCACCGTCCCCGGTGACGACGATCCGCGCCGTGCCACCGGACTGCGTCACCCGGGCCTCGGCCCGGGACCAGTCGGCCTCCACCCGGAGCACCGTGCGGAGCCCGTCACCGTCGCGGGGCGGCAGCGCGGCCGGCGCGAAGCCCTCCCAGAAGGCGCGGCTGGTCGTCAGCGACCAGGGCCCCAGCACCTCGTGCTGCTGCTCGTGCGAACGCACGGCCGGCTCCGCCGCAGCCCGTCAGGCCGAGCCGTGGACGGTCACGGCGTACCCGTCGGGGTCGGAGAAGGTGAACGTCCGGCCGAAGGGGCCGTCGA
The DNA here is from genome assembly GCA_964243385.1 of uncultured bacterium. GTDB lineage: Bacteria > Actinomycetota > Actinomycetes > Mycobacteriales > SCTD01 > SCTD01. The sequence goes on from CAXTFU010000009.1 coordinate 24,635, forward strand.
GCGGCGCTGCCGGGATGGGGACGCCCGCGGCGGCGAGCGCGTCGTGCAGCTCCTGGGGGTCGTCGGCGTGCAGCCAGAGCGCGACGCCCGCCCCGGGGCGGGGACTGATCGCGTCCAGGTCGACGCCCGGCAGCGGCTCGCGGACCGCGAACGTCGCCGGGGTGGTCGCGAACACGACCGCGCCGGGCGGGCCGGCGGGAAGGCGGCGCAGGCCGAGGCGGGTCTCGTAGAACGACGCGGACCGCTCGAGGTCGCGGACCTGCAGGGCGAGGAAGTCTGGTCCGGTGACGGGCATGTGCACTCCTTGGATGTCAGGACGTTGACACCGATGATCCTGTGTCAAGATGTTGACATGCGTCAAGCGGAGACCCTCGGCGACCTGGACGCGTCCGTCGGCTACGCCGTCAAGCAGGCGGCCGTGGCGCTGCGCTCGGCGCTGGACGCGGTGCTGCGTCCGCTCGACCTGACCGTCCCGCAGTACTCCTGCCTGGAGGTGCTGGCGCAGCGCCCGGCGCTGTCCAACGCCGACCTGGCCCGTGCCGTCTTCGTCACGCCCCAGGCGATGCACGGCGTGCTGCGCGGGCTGCAGGACCGGGGCCTGGTCAGCCGACCCGCCACCGCCGCGCACGGGCGGGCCCTCCCGGCGCAGCTCACCCCCGGGGGCCGTGCGCAGCTGCGGGCCGCGAGCGCCGCCGTGCTCGCCGTGGAGCGCCGCATGCTCGAGCCGCTGGACGCCGCCCGCCGCCGCCGGCTGCTCGACGACCTCGCGGCCTGCACCGCCGCGCTCGCAGCGGGCACCGGCGCAGGGGCGTGAGGCGGCCGCTCGACCGGCGAGCCGTGCCTGCAGAGGGCGCGTCGGTGCTCGTGCTGCCGGGTAGTGCCGGCGCATGGCCGACCTCGATCCTGCCCCCGAACCCGGCGCTGCGACCGCCCCCGACGGGCGCTGAGGGGTGAGCACCCGCGAGCAGGACGTCGAGGTGGTGGTGCTGCTCGACGAGGACGGCCGGGCGGTCGGCACCGCCCCCAAGGCGACCGTGCACACCGCCACGACGCCGCTGCACCGTGCCTTCTCCTGCTACCTGTTCTCCCCCGAAGGGCGCCTGCTGCTGACCCGTCGGGCCGCCACCAAGCGGACGTTCCCGGGGCTGTGGACCAACAGCGTCTGCGGGCACCCGGCTCCCGACGAGACCGATCCCGAGGCGATCCGGCGGCGGGCCCGCCACGAGCTGCGCCTCGAGGTCGAGCAGATCCGCCCGGCCCTCCCGGACTTCCGCTACTCGGCCGTCAGCGGCGGGATCATGGAGAACGAGATCTGCCCCGTGTACCTGGCCCGGACGACCGGCGAGCCCGACCCCGACCCGACCGAGACCGACGAGCACGACTGGATCACCTGGGCGGAGTTCCGGCTGCGCCTGGACGCGCACCCGAGCACCCACTCGCCGTGGAGCGCGATGCAGGCCGACCAGCTCGAGCAGTCCGGCGTCGTCGCGCGCTACCTCGCCGGACCTGCCTGACCGGGACGAGCACCGCTGCGTGCCACGACCGTGCAGCACACTGGCTGCGTGCGCTCGAGCCGGCTCCGTGGCCGGGCGACGGACCGGGAGATCCTGCGGCTCGCGGTCCCGGCGCTCGGCGCGCTGGTCGCCGAGCCGCTGTTCCTGCTGGCCGACTCGGCGGTCGTCGGCCGCCTGGGCACCGCGCCGCTCGCCGGGCTCGGCGTCGCTGGGGCGCTGCTCGCCACCGCGGTCGGGGTCTTCGTCTTCCTGTCCTACGGGACGACGGCCGCGGTGGCCCGCCAGGTCGGAGCGGGCGACCTGCGCAGCGCCGTCACCGACGGCGTCGACGGCATCTGGCTGGCCGCGCTGCTCGGCCTGGTCGTGGCGGCGTCGGCGGGGGTGCTGGCCGAGCCCCTGGTGGCCGTGTTCGGTCCGTCCGAGCAGGTCGCCGCGCAGGCGGTGACCTACCTGCGCTGGTCGCTGCCCGGGCTGCCGGCCATGCTCGTGGTGCTCGCCGCGACCGGCATCCTGCGCGGGCTGCAGGACACCCGGACGCCGCTCGTGGTCGCCGCGGCCGGTGCGGCGGCGAACGCCGTCCTGAGCGTGGTGCTCGTGCACGGCGCGGGGCTGGGCATCGCGGGCGCGGCGATCGGGACGGTGCTGGCCCAGGCGGGCATGGCCGCCGCCTTCCTGACGGTGGTCGTGCGCGCCGCCCGCCGCACCGGCGCGTCGCTGCGCCCGGACGCCCGGGGCGTCGGGCGGGTCGGCCGGGCCGGCGTGCCGCTGCTCGTCCGCACCCTGACGCTGCGCGCCGCGCTGCTCGTCACCACCTTCGTCGCGATCCGCCAGGGCGACGCCGCCCTGGCCGCCCACCAGGTCGCGACGGCCGTCTGGGGCTTCCTGGCGCTCGCGCTCGACGCGGTCGCCATCGCGGGGCAGGCGCTCACCGGGCGGGCGCTCGGCGCCCGTGACGCTGCCGGCGCCCGCGAGCTCACCCGCCGGATGCTCGGCTGGGGCGTCGGGGCGGGCGCCGTGCTCGGCGTGCTGCTGCTGGCCGTCCGCGGACTGCTCGCGCCGCTGTTCAGCCCGGAGCCGGCGGTGCAGTCGGCGCTGGCGGCCGTGCTCGTGGTCATCGCCCTCGCCCTGCCGCTCGCCGGCTGGGTGTTCGTCCTCGACGGCGTCCTGATCGGCGCCGGTGACGGGCGCTACCTGGCGGTGGCCGGCCTCTGGACGCTGCTGGCGTTCCTCCCGCTGTGCGGGCTGGTCCTCGTCGCCCCGGTGACCGGCACGCCGGGCCTCGTCTGGCTGTGGGTGGCGTTCGCCGGGGGCTTCATGCTCGCCCGAGCCGTCCCGCTCGGCCTGCGGGCGCGGGGCGACGCGTGGCTGGTCCTCGGTCCTCGGCGGTGAGGCAGCCGGCCCCGCCCCCGCGCCGGGGGCCGGTGCCCGGCTCCTACGCTGGACGGGTGAGCAGCACCGTCGACAGTCCCTGCTCCGGCGACGATCTGGGCCCCGGCGACGATCTGGGCTCCGGCGACGACCTGGTCGACGGCGCGCGCCGCCTGGCGGCCGAGCTGCTGGGCGGCGGCAGCCCCCGCTGGGCGCACTCGCGAGCGGTCGCGGCCCGCGCGGCGAGCGCCGCCCGGGTGCTGCCGGCCGCGCAGGTCCCGTCGCTGCTGGCCGCCGCCTGGCTGCACGACGTGGGCTACGCGCCGGGGGTCCGCGACACGGGCTTCCACCCGCTGGACGGCGCGCGGTACCTGCAGGAGCACGGCTGGCCGCACCGGGTCTGCGGCCTGGTGGCACACCACTCCGCGGCTCGGTTCGTCGCCGGGCAGCTGGGCCTGACCGACGCGCTGGCCGTCTTCGACGACGACCCGTCGTGCGTCACCGGGCCGCTCGCCGACGCCCTCACCTGGGCCGACCAGACCACCAGCCCCTCCGGCGAGGTCGTCGACCTCGGCACCCGCCTGGCGGACAAGGCGCGCCGGCACGGCCCGGACTCGCCCACCCGGCGGGTGGACCCCGTCCGCGTCCCGGAGCTGCTGCGGGCGGTCACCGCCACGGACCACGCCCTCGAGCGCGCCGACCGGACGTCCCGGCCCGGCAGCGACGAGCGTCCGGTGAACGCCAGGTGAACGGACGGGAGACGTAGAGTGGTCGGCCCCGGTGGCGAACGGTGCCGGGGACGTCGCACCGGCGGGGCGGAGTACACCGACCCGGCCGTGCCGGGGAGAGGGTGCCGCACGTGACGACCTCGTCGCTCGAGGTGGAGCGCAAGTACGACGTGGCAGCCGACGCACCGGTCCCGGACCTGTCGGCGCTGCCGGGTGTCCGGCGGGTCGACGACGACAGCTTCGAGCTGGACGCGACCTACTTCGACACCGCTGACCTCGCCCTGCGGACGGCGGGCATCACGCTGCGCCTGCGGCGCGGCGGGGACGACGCCGGCTGGCACCTCAAGCTGCCGCACGGCGCGGACCGCGAGGAGCTGCACCTGCCGGCCGGGGACAGCTCGGACGAGCCGCAGGTCCCCGAGGAGCTGCGCTCGCTCGTGCGGTCGCGCACCCGCCGGCGCGAGCTGGTGCCGGTCGCCCGCCTGCGGACGACGCGCAGCGTGCACCGGCTGCGGGACGCCGACGGGCGCGTCCTGGCCGAGGTCGCCGACGACCTCGTCGACGGGACGCCCCTGCTGGCCGACGCCCCTGCCCTGCGCTGGCGCGAGTGGGAGGTCGAGCTCGGTGCCGGGCCGCGCGGGCTGCTGGACGCCGCGCAGGACCGGCTGCTCGCCGCCGGGGCGCGCGCCGCCTCCTCCGCGTCCAAGGTGGGCCGGGTGCTCGCCGCGCTCCCGGGGGCACCGGACGGGCTGGCCCGGCGGGCCCGCCCCGCCCGCCCCCGCAAGGCCAGCGCCGGCCGGGTGCTGCAGGAGCACCTGGCCGAGCAGGTCGAGGAGCTGCTCGCCCGCGACCCGCAGGTCCGGCGCGACCTCCCGGACGCGCTGCACAAGATGCGCGTGGCGACCCGGCGCCTGCGCAGCGCCCTGCGCGCGTTCCGGCCGCTGCTCGACCGGGACGTCGCCGACCCGCTGCGCGACGAGCTCGCCTGGCTGGCGGGGGTCCTCGGGGAGGTGCGGGACGTCGAGGTGATGCACGCCCGGCTGCGCCGCCTGGTCGACGGTCAGGACCCGGACCTGGTCGTCGGCCCGGTGCACGCCCGCATCGACCAGGTGCTGGGCGACCGGTACCGGGCAGCCCACGACCGGGTGCTCGTCGAGCTCGAGGGCGACCGGTACCTGCGGCTGCTGACCGCGCTGGACGCGCTGGCGACGGCGCCGCCGCTGGTCGGGGCGGCGGACGGGCGGGCGACCCGCGTCCTGCCCGGGCTGGTGCGGCACGCCGACCAGCGGCTGCGCCGCGCGATGGCGGCTGCGGAGCGCGCCACGGGCGAGGAGCAGGACCTGCTGCTGCACGAGGCGCGCAAGGACGCCAAGCGCGCCCGCTACGCCGCCGAGGCGGTCGCCGGCCACGCCGGCAAGCCCGCTCGGGCCTACGCCAAGGCGGTCACCGAGCTGCAGGAGGTGCTCGGGGAGCACCAGGACGGCGTCGTGACGCGCGAGGCCCTGCGCGAGCTCGCGGACGCCGCCGACCGCGCCGGCGAGCGCTCGTTCACCTACGGCCGCCTGCACGGCCTCGAGCAGGCCCGTGCCGACGCCGCCGCAGCGCGCTGGCCGCAGGTGCGCGCGCAGGCGGCCGACCGCCGGCTGCGCCGCTGGCTGCGCGGGTCCTGACCGCGGGGGTCCTGCTCTTCGGCTCAGCGGCGGGGCGGCCCAGCGGCGGGGCGGCCCGCCTCCCCCGCTCGCGCGCTTCGTCGACCTGACGGTGTACCGCGACGCCGGGACGTCGCTGCTGCTGCATCGGCCGCGCTCTACGAGCACCGGAGCGCCCGCACCGACCTGCCGTTCACCTACCCGCCGATCGCCGCGCTGCTGGCGCTCCCGCTCCCCTCGTCCCCCGTCCGGTGCTCGACGTCGGCTGGGCGCTGGCAAGCCTGGCGCTGCTCGCCTGGCTGGCCCTGACCGCGCTGGCGGCGGTGCTCCTGCCGGGCCCGAGCGAGGCGTTCTGGACCGACGCCCTGCTGCGGCCGGACCGGCTCGGGGCGAACGACGGCGTCAGCGACCAGTCGCTGCGCGGGGCGCTGCTGCGCAGCGGACTGCCGGAGCACTGGGCGACGGTGCTCTGGGTCGTCGCCGCGGCGGTCGTCGGCGCGGTCGGGCTGGCGCGGGCCGCACGGGCGGACCTGCTCGGCGGGCTCACCCTCACCGGGCTGCTCGCCGTCCTGCTCTCCCCGGTGGCGTGGCAGCACCACCTGGTCTGGGTCGTCCCGGCGCTCGCCGTCCTGGTGCGCGCCGGCCGCCGTCGCGCGGCGCAGGCGACCGCGGTCCTGTCCTGCGTGGCCCTGCCGTCGCTCGGGCACGTCCTGGGCCGGGACGGCTGGTCGGGACAGCCGCTGTGGTGGCTGCTCGAGCAGTCGTACTGCTGGGGGGCGCTCGCACTGCTGCTCCTGCTGCCCCTGCGCCCGAGCAGCGCGGCCGACGCCCGCGCTGCGGCCCCGCCGGCCGACCGTGCCCTGGCCGCCCAGCTGCCCTGACACCGGGCCCGAGGGCGCCCGGGCGGACCGCCGGGACGTGTTCGCCTGCCGTTCCCCGCGTCCGTGTCGGCTCCTCACCTGCGCCTGCTGAGGTGGAGCAGGCGGACGGAGGAAGCCGGGTGCACGTGTGCCGGGAGTGCGAGGTGGTGCTGTGGCGCCGCCTCGCCCTGTCGTGCCCGTCCTGCTGCGCCCGGTCGCCGCGCGCGCGGGTCGTGGCACCGCAGCTGACGGCGACGCGGACGCTGCGCGAGCAGCTGGCCGTGCTGGTCGCCGGCGCGGCACTGGCCGTCCCGGTCGTCTCAACGGCGCCCGTGGCCGCCGTCGACCACGGGCTCACCTGGCTGGTGGGCGCGGCCTCGGCGTCCTGCGCCTGCTGACGGCCCGGCGGACCGGCGCCCGCAGCGCTCCCGCCGGGGGCTACGACGCCTGCGACCCCTGCGACCGCTGCGACCTCTGCGACCCCTGCGCGGCGCGCTCGCGGTCCAGCAGCGGCTTGCTCCGCACGAGCCGCAGCAGCGTCACCATCCCGAGCCCGCCCAGGACGTTGCCGAGCAGCGCCAGGCCGAGGAAGGACAGCCAGTCGGCGTAGCCGAGCGGCGCCGCTCCCCCGATGAGCGCCGCGAAGATGAGCAGCGAGTCCAGGATCGAGTGGAACAGCTGCAGGCCGGCGAGCAGGAACGCCCCGGCGACGGCGGCCGCGATCTTGCCGACCATCTCCTCGGTGCCCTGCTGCATGCGCGTCATCAGCGTGATCGCGCTGCCGCCCAGCACCGCCAGACACAGCGTGCGCAGCGTCCAGCCGGGCTCGACGAAGTGCACCGCCGCCTCCACCGCGGTCGCGTGCAGCTCGGGGAACGCCGTCATGACGAGCGCCATGAACAGCCAACCGCCGACGAGGTTGGCGACGAGCGTCACGCCCCACAGCCGGGCCAGGTCGCGCATCCGCCCGTGCCGCGCGGCGACCGCGATGACCGGGACGAGGAAGCTCTCGGTGAACAGCTCGCTGCGTCCCAGCAGCAGGGCGAGGAAGCCGACCGAGAACGCCAGGCCGGCCAGCAGGTGGCTGCCCGTCGCCTCCTGGACCGCCAGCAGGGCGAGCACGCCCGTGCCGACGTCCAGCCCGGCGACGAGCCCGGTGACGACCTGCAGCGGCAGCGCACGGTGCAGCCGCTCGTCGCCCTCCGAGACCAGGCGCTCGAACGCCTCCTCGAGCGCGCCCTCGACCTCGGTCTCGCCCTGCGCGATCTGGGGGTGCACGCTCATGCGCCCGGCCCTGCCCCGGCGCGTGCCGATCGACCCACGGTGCGCGGCGGTCGTCGGTCACGGTCCGCGACGGTCGGCGGTGCGTGGCGCGGCGGCCGGTGCGACCTGCGCGACGGCCGTCAGCGCGCTCGGGGTCGGGCCGGGACCGGCTGCCCGGTCGAGGCGTCGACGACGGCTCGACCGCCCAGCGGAGCGCGCAGCCGGACCTGCAGGCCGTCGCTGCAGTCGTCCCGGTCACGACCCGGCTCGTCCGCGACGACCAGGAGCCGCACCTGCGTCGGCGTCTCCTCCACCCGGGTGATGTCGGGGTGGCCGTTGCAGCTGGCCAGGCCGAGCTGCAGCGTGCTGCCGTCGGTCGCCGCCCGGTCCTGGATCGCCGTCGGGACGCGGTCCGGTGCTCCTCGGGCCAGTGCGACGAGGACCGGCGCGGCGAGCAGCGCCGCGACGGCGCACGACGCCTGCACGACCCCGACAGCGCCCATGGCGTCATCATGCGCCCCGCGCGGTCCGCCGTCCCACGCCGCTGGACGTCCGAGCGCCGGCCCTCGTAGCGTCCAGGAGTGGACCCCCGCCCGCCTGCGCCGCCGGTCACGATCACGGACGGCCGCGGCAGGACGCTGGACCCGGTCCGGTCCGAGTCCGTGGACGACGCCTCCGACGAACCCGGCGCGCTCCCCCGCCGTGGGCGTCGGGTGACGTCGCTGGTGCTGGCCGCGGCCCTCGGCTTCGGCGCGGCGACGCTGCTCGCCGAGCAGCGGCAGCGCACGCTCGTGGGATCGCCGGACGGCGTGCTCTCGCTCGACCTCGGCCCGCAGGAGCCCAGCACCTACGGCGACCTGGTGCCCTACGACGACGGCCTCGCCGTGCAGGCGACCGTCCTGCTGCGCAACACCGGCCCACGGGTCATCACGCTGGAGGCAGCAGCGCTCGGCGCCACCGGCTTCGCTGCCGACGACGTCGCGGGACGGCAGATGTCGTCCGGCGGCAGCACGTCGGTGCGCCTGCTGCGGAAGGTCCGCTGCGACGACCTGCCCGCACGCGACCCGGTCGGCCCGCTGCAGGTGCGCGCGCGGACGGGGGCCGGGCTGCGCAGCACCGCACTGCGCATCGACACGCAGGGGTTCGCCGGCTCGGCCCGCTTCGCCGCGGCAGCCTGCGGGCGCTCGAGCCCGCTGGAGTCGCTGATCACGATGGACATCCCGCCGATCAGCGTCGTCGGCGGCCGGGCGGAGGTCGGCTTCGAGCTGAGCAGCGCCTCCAGCTCGCCCCTGCTGGTGCGGTCGTTGCAGCTCCACCCCGAGCTCCGGCTCGTCGCGCTGCAGGACACCGACGGCGCCGAGGTCGGCCTCCCCCTCCGCCTGGCGCCGGGCGACTACGACCCCCCGACCCCACCGATGGACGGCCGAGGTCCTGTGCAGCGCCTGGTCGCCGTCGTCGAGCTGACCGACTGCGCCGCGCCGGCGGCGGGCACCCAGGACGCACCGCTGTTCCAGGCCACCGTCACCGACAGGCAGGGCCGCAGCGGACCGGCGGAGCTGGGCGCCCCCTCCGCCGGCAGCATCGCCTGGGGCGACCCCACGGTCGTCGAGCGGCTCCGCGACAGCGCCTGCCCGGCGGGAGCGGGAGGCTGACCGGCTCCGTACCGCGCCTGACGCAGGTCCCGGGACCGGCCGCGGCAGGCTCGACCCGCTCGCTCCGGCTCAGCGCTCGCCGCCACCGGCCCGCCACGTCCGGGCACGGCCGAGGAGCTCCTGGACGACGTCGGTCTTGGCATCGGCGTCGTCGTTCATGTCTCGCCAGGACTGCTGGGCGAGCCGCCGCTTGGTCGCCTCGTAGCGCTCGCGGTCCGCACGGTCCACGGTGAGCCAGTCGCGCAGGTCCAGGTAGTCCTGCACGGCGGGGGCGGTCGGCTCGTACACGTGCAGGTGCACGTCGCGCGCTGGGGTGCGCAGCATGCGGTGCCCGGGCTCCCGGGTGCGCAGCACGAGCCCGGTCGCCTCGAGCGCCGGCACGTACGCCGCCTCGTCGGTCACGTCGGCGACGACGAGCAGCATGTCGATGATCGGCTTGGCAGCCAGTCCGGGCACCGAGGTCGAGCCGATGTGCTCGACCCGCAGCGCCCGCGGTCCGAGCGCCTGCCGGACGCGCTCGGCGAGCTCCCGGAAGCGGGTGGACCAGCCCGGCTCGTGGTCCACCACCACGATGCTGGCGGGCTCGCGACCGCCGATCAGCACCCGCTCGAGGAAGGCGTCGCGCTCGCTGCTCATCGGCACGAGCATGCCAGCGCCGGCGGCACCTGCCGGGGTCCCCCGCCGCGGCGCCGCGGCGTCCAGCACCAGGGAGGCGCACGGCCAGTGGTGCCACCCCTGGTCCGCTCCGGCCGCCCGTCCGCGGGCGCTCCTGGAGCGGGCACGCCGCCGACCTGGCGCAGGCGGCACCGGCACGCCGGGCAGCAGGTCCGGGTGGACGGGCGGGACGGATCTGGCCAGGATCACCTTCCCGACGACCCGGAGGCCCGCCATGTCCCGCCGCACGCGCCCCGTCCTCGCCCTGCTCGCCGCCGTCGCCGCCGTCCCGGCGCTGGCACTCGCCCCGGGCGCGTCCGTCGCGGCCGCCCGGCCCGACGTCCTGCCGCTGCCCGGTGACTTCTCGCCCGAGGGCATCGCCGGCGGTCCCGGCACGACCTTCTTCGCCGGCTCGCGCCCGGGCCCGACCGGCGGCGCCATCTACAAGGGCGACCTGCGCACCGGCGTGGGCAGCGTCGTCGTCCCGCCGACCGGCGGCGCCTCCATCGGCATGCAGTACGACCGGGGCAGCGGCCTGCTGTGGGTCGCCGGCGGCGCCACCGGCACCGTCACCGCGTACGACGCCGACGGCCGGCTCGTCCGGCAGTACACCGCCCCGGCCACGACGAACCCGGCCGGCCGCTTCCTCAACGACGTCGACGTCACCGCCGACGGCGTCTTCGTCACGGACTCGCGCAACGCCGAGCTCGTCGTCGTGCGCACGCAGGGCCGGCGCCTCCCCAGCGCCGTCGAGCTGCTGCCGCTGACCGGCGACTGGGACCAGAGCGCGAGCGGCAACAACGCCAACGGCATCCGCGCGCTGCCGGGCGGCGACCTGCTGGTAGTCGACATGGGCACGCTCCTGAGGGTCGACCCGGACACGGGCGTCGCGACGCTGCTGCCGCAGACCGGAGGTCCCGACCTCACCAACGGCGACGGCCTCGAGCTGCGGGGCACCACCCTGTACGTCGTCTTCGGCCTGGGCGACGACTCCGTCGCGGTCGTCGACCTGCGCCGAGGCGCCACGTCGTACGCCGTGACGGGCGTGCTGCGCAAGACGGCGCCCGTGGAGGACGACCTGCAGCGGCCCACCACCGCGCTGTTCGCGCTGGGCGACCTGTACGTCGTCAACGGCAAGTTCGGCGTGACGACGACCGACCAGGAGATCGTGCGCCTCGACCTGCGGTGACCCGTCGGCTCTGACCCCTCGGTCGGGAGGGGATGCTCCGGGCATGGACGTCGTCCCCGCTCCGGGTGCCTGGCCGCTGTCGGCCGCCGCCACCGCCGTGCTGCGCGACCCGCGGACGCCGTCGCGCGACCTGCTGCGGTCGACACTGCGGGAGCTGGTCGTGCGCGGCGTCGTCACCGTCGCCGTCGAGCCGCAGCGGCGGCGGCGCGCACCGGTCGTGCGGCTGTCGCCCGGCGCGTCCGACGGCGCCGCCCTGCCGCCGCCGCTCCGGCTGCTCGCACAGGCGCTGGGGCCGCACCTCGGGCCGCAGGGGACGCCGGCGCACGAGGCCGTCCGCCGGGCCTCGGACTGGCGCACCGACCTCGCCACCCGGGTGCGGGACGC
>CAXTFU010000010.1:0-20575 GCA_964243385.1 uncultured bacterium
CGCCGAGCTGGAGGCGCGCCTCGCCGTCCGCACCGGGGAGGAGCGGGCCCGCGGCCTGACCGGCCGGGCCGAGGCGCTCGAGCGCTCGGCGCGGGCCGAGCGCGCCGCCCGCGAGCGCCTGCTCGTCGTGCGGGCGCAGCGGGCCCGGGGCGCCGTCGTGGCCGCCGACGTCCGGGCTGCCGCCGAGCGGGCGCTGGCCCGCCTCGAGGTCTCGCTCGCGACCGCCGCCGAGCAGCGCGAGGCCGCTGCCGCCGCGCGCACGGTGACCGACGCCGCGCTGCTGGCCGCCCGCACCCGCACCCGCGAGCTGACCGCCGAGCTCGAGCGGCTCACCGACGCCGTGCACCGCGACGAGGTCGCCCGGGCCGAGCAGCGGCTGCGCATCGCGTCGCTCGAGGAGCGGGCCGTCGGCGAGTGGGGGGTCGCGGTCGACGACCTGCTCGCCGAGCACGGACCGTCCGACGACCTCGACGCCGCGCCGTTCGACCGTGCGGCGCAGCTCGAGCGGGCCGCGAGCGCCGAGCGGGCGCTGGCCCGCCTGGGCCGCGTCAACCCGCTGGCGCTCGAGGAGTACGCCGCGCTCGAGGAGCGCTCGGCGTTCCTCGCCACGCAGCTCGAGGACCTCAGGGCGACCCGGCGCGACCTGCTCGACATCGTGCGCGACGTCGACGCCCGCATCTCCGAGGTCTTCGCGTCGGCGTTCGAGGACACCGCGCGCGAGTTCGTGCAGGTCTTCGCGACGCTGTTCCCCGGTGGTGAGGGCCGGCTCGTGCTCACCGAGCCCGACGACCTGCTGGCGTCCGGCATCGAGGTGAGCGCCCGTCCGGCCGGCAAGAGGGTGTCGCGGCTGTCCCTGCTCTCGGGCGGCGAGCGCTCGCTCACGGCGATCGCCTTCCTCGTCGCGCTGTTCCGGGCGCGCCCGTCGCCGTTCTACGTCATGGACGAGGTCGAGGCCGCGCTCGACGACCGCAACCTCGGCCGGCTGCTCGAGCTGCTCGCCGGGCTGCGCGAGAGCAGCCAGCTCATCGTCATCACCCACCAGAAGCGGACGATGGAGATCGCCGACGCGCTGTACGGCGTCACCATGCGCGGTGACGGCATCTCGGCGGTCGTCAGCCAGCGCCTGCGCGAGCGCGAGCCGGCCTGACCCCTGCCCGCACCCTCAGCCTGGCGCGCAGACGTCACCGATGAGCTCCTGCAGCAGCGCCCGGCCGGCGGGTCCGGGCCGGACGGTCGAGGTCAGCGGCTCCGCGCCGTCCAGCGAGGACACCCACGGGACGTCGAGGCTGCGCTTGCTCTCGACGAGCGCGTGCACGTCGCACCGCGAGACGGTCACCACGACCGGCACGACCGTCCGGGGCGCCTCGAGCGACAGCGGCAGCTCGGTCGGCGTGCGCAGCGTGAGCAGCACCGTGCCCTCGAGGGTCTGCAGCTCGACCGGCGGCGCGCCCGGGGCCCGCCGCAGCACGAGCTCGCCCTCGGCGGTGTCGCCGACCCGTCGCCAGCCGGGGGCGAAGCCGACCTGCACGGCCTCGGCCAGGCGCACCAGGTCGCACTCGCGCCGGTGCAGCCGGGGGAGCAGCGGGTCGTCGTCCGGCACGGGCAGCCGGACGTCGACCAGGCCGTCCGCCGTCCGCCGCCCCACCACGACGCTCGTCGGGCCGGGAGCGTCACGGCGGCAGTCGGCCCGGCCGTACTCGACCGGGAAGGCGGTCCGCAGTCCGGGGCGGACGACGTCGGAGCGCACCGTCGGTGGCACCTCGCCGTAGCCGGACGAGCGCAGCTGCAGCCGGGCGACCTCGAACGGCGCGTCGCCGTCGTTGGTCAGCACGACCTGCAGCAGGTGCCGGTTCTCGTTGTCGCGCGACTGCTCGAGGCGCACCGCCACCCCGGCCGGCGGCGGCGCGGACGCGCAGCCCGCGACGACGACGGCGAGCGCCGTCGCGAGCGCGGCCGCGGCCGCCCGGCCGGCGGCACGGCCTGGCGCTCGTCCGGTCGCTCGGGATCCCCGCACGGTGCGCAGCCAAGCACGCTGGTAGACCTGACGCGTGGGAGAACTCCTCGGCCTGCTCGCCGCCGTCCTCGTCCTCACCGTGGTCGCCGTCGTGGCGTTCGTCAGCGGGGGCCACGGTCGGCGCACGCCGCCGCCCCGTCCGCCGTCCTCCGCCGCGTCGAGCCGGCGGGCGACCCCGCAGCCGGGCGTCGACTACCGGCCGGGCACGGGTGACGACGCCGAGGTGCCGCGCGACACGCCGCTGCGGACGGTCGACGTCGTCGACCTGCCGGAGCACGCGCACCTGCTCGGCGAGGAGCCCGAGGTCGTCGGGCCGGTCTACGAGGTCCCGGAGCCGACCGCCGGCCGCCTGCACCGCCTGCGCGCCCGGCTGTCGCGCTCGCAGACGACCCTCGGCCGGGGCCTGTTCACGCTGCTCTCCCGCGACGTCCTCGACGAGGACACCTGGGAGGAGGTCGAGGACACGCTGCTCGGCGCCGACATGGGCGTCGCCGCGACGACCGAGCTGGTCAGCCGGCTGCGCACGCGCGTGCGCGTCGAGAGCGTCCGCAGCATCTCCGAGCTGCGCCCGCTGCTGCGCGAGGAGCTCGTCCGCTCGATCGGCGCGGACGTCGACCGCAGCCTGCGCACGCTGCCGCACGAGGACGGCATCCCCGCCGTCGTGCTCGTCGTCGGGGTCAACGGCACGGGCAAGACGACCACCTGCGGCAAGCTCGCGCGCGTCCTCGTCGCCGACGGCCGGTCGGTGGTCCTCGGCGCGGCCGACACCTTCCGCGCCGCCGCGGCCGAGCAGCTGCAGACCTGGGGCGACCGGGTCGGCGCCACCACCGTGCGCGGGCCCGAGGGCGGCGACCCGGCCAGCGTCGCGTTCGACGCCGTGGCGAGGGGCCGGGCCGACGGGGTCGACACGGTCCTGGTCGACACGGCCGGCCGCCTGCACACCAAGACCGGCCTCATGGACGAGCTCGGCAAGGTCAAGCGCGTGATCGAGAAGCACGGCCCCGTCGACGAGACGCTGCTCGTCCTGGACGCCACGACCGGCCAGAACGGCGTCGTGCAGGCACGCGTGTTCACCGAGGCCGTCACGGTGACCGGCATCGTCCTGACCAAGCTCGACGGCACGGCGAAGGGCGGCATCGTGGTCGCCGTGCAGCGCGAGCTCGGCATCCCGGTGAAGCTCATCGGCCTCGGCGAGGGCCCGGACGACCTCGCGCCCTTCGAGCCGGAGGCCTTCGCCGACGCCCTGCTCGGTGACGAGATGGCCCTCTAGCTCGCCGCTCGCGAGCAGCCGGTCACCGAGCGCAGCAGTTCACGGCGGGGAAACACGGCCCGCGCTCCTGTCACGGCAGCGAAACACGGACTGGACCGCCGACGAAACACTCCGCGGCCATCGTTCTCGGCAGTCCCCGCTACCGAGGAGAAGCATGGAACCGATCGTCAACGGCGCGAACACCGGCTGGGTCCTGATCTGCGCCGCCCTGGTCATGCTCATGACCCCTGGGCTCGCGTTCTTCTACGGCGGCATGAGCCGCTCCAAGAGCGTCCTGAACATGCTGATGATGAGCTTCACCTCGCTCGGCATCGTCAGCGTGCTGTGGGTCGTGTACGGCTACGCCATCGCGTTCGGCTCGAGCCGGGGCGGCCTGTTCGGCTGGAGCTCCGGCCTGGTCGGCCTGGGTGACATCGTCGACGGCGTGACCGTCGACACGGCCGAGGGGGGCGTCGTGAACACCTTCGGGCTGCCCGACCTCGCCTTCTCGGGCTTCCAGGTCATGTTCGCCGTCATCACCGTCGCGCTCATCAGCGGCGCCATCGCCGACCGCATGAAGTTCGGGTCGTGGGTGGCGTTCACCGTCCTGTGGTCGACGGTCGTCTACTTCCCGGTCGCCCACTGGGTCTTCGCCTTCGGCGTGGCCGAGGAGGACGGCGCGGGTGCCGGCGCCTCGGCGGGCCTGTTCGCCGAGAACAGCGGCGGATGGATCGTCAACCGGCTGGGCGCGCTCGACTTCGCCGGCGGCACCGCGGTGCACATCAACGCCGGTGCGGCGGCCCTCGCCCTCGTGCTCGTGCTCGGCAAGCGCAAGGGCTTCGGCCGCGAGCCGATGCGCCCGCACAACCTGCCGTTCGTCATGCTCGGCTCGGGCCTGCTGTGGTTCGGCTGGTTCGGCTTCAACGCCGGCTCGGCGCTCGCCGCGAACGGCCTGGCGTCGCTCGCGTTCATGAACACCCAGGTCGCCACCGCCGCCGCGCTCATCGCCTGGATCGGCACCGAGCGCCTGCGCGACGGCCACGCGACGACCCTCGGCGCGGCCTCCGGTGCGGTCGCCGGCCTGGTGGCGATCACGCCCGCCGCCGGCGCGGTCAACCCGCTCGGCGCCATCGCCATCGGCCTGGTCGCCGGCGGCGCCTGCGCCCTGGCCGTCACCTTCAAGCACCGCCTGGGCTACGACGACGCGCTCGACGTCGTCGGCGTGCACCTGGTCGGCGGCCTCGTCGGCACGCTCATGATCGGCGTCGTCGCCGACAGCGAGTTCGCCGCGGGCTACGACAGCGTCCTGGACGGCGGCAGCTTCACGCTGCTCGGCAAGCAGGCGCTCGCGGCCGGTGCCACCCTGGGCTACTCGTTCGTCATGACCATCATCATCGCGCTGCTCATCAAGGCGGTCATGGGGCTGCGCGTCAGCGAGGAGGAGGAGGTCACGGGCATCGACACCACGGTGCACGCCGAGTCCGCCTACGAGCTCACCGGCATCGGGGCGACCGGCTCGTCGGTCCTGCCGCCGGCCGCCACCCCGTCCGGCAGCGCCCGTCCGTCCTCGGTGGAGGTGCACTGATGCGGCTCGTCACCGGCATCGTCAAGCCGTTCAAGCTCGACGACGTGAAGACCGCCCTGGAGTCGTTCGGGGTGCAGGGCATGACGGTCAGCGAGGTGCAGGGCTTCGGCCGGCAGCGCGGCCACACCGAGGTCTACCGCGGCGCGGAGTACACGGTCGCGTTCGTGCCGAAGGTGCGCATCGAGGTGCTCGTCGACGACGCCGACGTGAGCGACGTCCTCGAGGTCATGGCCAAGGCCGCCCACACCGGCTCGATCGGTGACGGCAAGGTCTGGAGCGTCCCGGTCGACGAGGTCGTGCGCGTCCGCACCGGCGAGCGCGGCGTCGAGGCCCTGTGACGCACCGGAGGGGGAGCGCCCGATGAGGCTCGTGACCGCCGTCGTCAAGCCGTTCAAGCTGGACGACGTCAAGGCCGCGCTCGAGGCGGCCGGCGTCCAGGGGATGACGGTCAGCGAGGTGCAGGGCTTCGGCCGGCAGCGGGGCCACACGGAGGTGTACCGCGGGGCGGAGTACACGGTGGCCTTCGTGCCGAAGACGCGCATCGAGGTGCTCGTCGACGACGCCGACTCGCTGCGGGTGATCGACGTGGTGGTCGAGGCGGCCGGCACCGGCTCGATCGGCGACGGCAAGGTCTGGTCGTCGCCCGTCGAGGACGTCATCCGCGTCCGCACCGGCGAGCGGGGGGCCGAGGCCCTCTGAGGTCGGACCGTCCCGAGCAGACCGCAGGGGCCGTGCGCGACCGCGCACGGCCCCTCGGCCGTGCCGTCCGCGCCCGCCGCGCCGAGCTGCTGGCCGACCCGTCGGTGCGGGGTGCGGCCCTGCGCGGCGGGCTGGCGGAGCTCTACGACGGCTGGCTCGCCGACCTGCTCGGCGACCCCGGCCCGGGGCTGAGCCTCGTCGCGGTCGGCGGGCTCGGCCGCCGCGAGCTGGCGCCGGGCAGCGACCTCGACCTGGTGCTCGTGCACGACGGCCGCGCCGACGTCGGCGCGGTGGCCGAGGCGCTCTGGTACCCGGTCTGGGACAGCGGCGTCGGGCTCGACCACTCCGTCCGCACCGTCGACGAGGCCCTCGCCGTCGCGGCCGACGACCTCAAGGCCGCGCTGGGCCTGCTCGACGCGCGCCACCTGGCCGGCGACGCCGCGCTGTCGGCCGACCTGCTCGCCCGCACCCGCACGGCCTGGCGCGCGCGGGCCCCGCAGCGCCTGCCCGAGCTGCGCGAGGCCGTGCTCGAGCGGGCCCGCACCGACGGTGAGGTCGCGTTCCTGCTCGAGCCAGACCTCAAGAGTGCGCGCGGCGGGCTGCGCGACGTCCACGCGCTGCAGGCGGTCGCGGCCGCGCAGGTCGCCGACCCGCCGGACGCCGCCGTGCGGGCCGCGCTCGACGTGCTGCTCGACGTGCGCGGCGAGCTGCACCGGCGCACGGTCGGCGCCGGCCGGCGCGTCGTCGACCGGCTGCTGCTGCAGGAGCAGGACGCGGTGGCCGCGGCCCTGTCGTACGCCGACGCCGACGCGCTCATGGCCGCGGTCGCCGACGCGGCGCGCACCGTGGCCTACGCCAGCGACACGACCTGGCGGCGGATCCGGCCCGCGCCGCGCCGCCGGCTGTTCGGGCGGCGGACGCGCACCGCGCCCGTCCGGCGGCCGCTGGCCGACGACGTCGTCGAGCAGGACGGCGAGGTGCTGCTGGCCCGCGACGCGACGCCCGCCACCGACCCCGTGCTGCCGCTGCGGGTGGCCCAGGCCGCCGCGCGGGCCGACCTGCCGATCGCGCCGCCCACCCTGGCCCGGCTGTCCGAGCAGTGCCCGCCGCTGCCCGTGCCGTGGCCGCCCGCGGCGCTCGACGCCTTCGTCGGGATCCTCGCCGCCGGTCCGGCCGCGCTGCCGGTGCTCGAGGCGCTCGACCGGGCTGGGCTGCTGGTGCGGTGGCTGCCGGAGTGGGCGGCCGTCCGCAGCAAGCCGCAGCGCAACAGCTACCACCGCTTCACCGTCGACCGGCACTGCGTGGAGGCGGCCGCGGCCGCCGCCGGGCTCACCCGGCGGGTGCACCGCCCCGACCTGCTGCTGCTCGGGGCGCTGCTGCACGACATCGGCAAGGGGCTGCCCGGCGACCACACCGAGGTCGGCATGCGCGTCGTCGCCGAGCTCGGGCCGCGGCTCGGGCTCCCGCCGGACGACGTGCGGGTGCTCGTCGCGATGGTCGAGCACCACCTGCTGCTGCCCGACGTCGCCACCCGGCGCGACCTGCAGGACCCGGCGACCGCGCGCGCCGTCGCCGACGCGGTCGGCTCGGCGCAGGTGCTCGAGCTGCTGCACGCGCTCACCGAGGCGGACTCCGCAGCGACCGGCCCGGCGGCCTGGTCGAGCTGGAAGGCGGGTCTCGTGCAGGCCCTCGTCCGCCGCACCGAGGCGCTGCTGTCCGGCGCGCCCGTGCCGCCGCCCGCGCCGCTCGCCGACTGGCAGGAGGCCCTGGTCGCCGGCGGCCGCTTCGCCCTGCAGGCCCTCGAGGACGAGGTGACGGTCGTGGCGCCCGACCGGCCGGGCCTGCTGTCGGCGCTGACGGGGGTGCTGGCGCTGCACCGGCTCGACGTCCGCTCGGCGTCGGTGTGCTCCCGCGGGACGACCGGCGTCGCCGTCTGCCGCGTCGCGGCGCGCTTCGGCGCGCTGCCCGACTGGACCGTCGTGCGCGACGAGCTGCGCCGGGCGCTCGACGGCGAGCTCGACCTCGACGCCGTGCTCGCCTCCCGCGAGGCCGCGTACCCCCCCCGTCCGGGCCTGCCACTCGCGCCGGCCTCGGCCGAGCTGCTGGACGACGCCTCGGCGACCGCCACGGTCCTCGAGGTGCGGGCGCCCGACCGGCTCGGCGTCCTGCACCGCATCACCGCAGCGCTCGCGGCCTGCGGGCTCGACGTGCAGACCGCGCACATCTCCACGCTCGGCGCCGACGCCGTCGACGCCTTCTACGTCGTGGGCCCGGACGGGGGCAAGCTCGTCGACCCGCAGCACCGCGAGGCGGTGCGCCAGGCGGTGCTCGCCGCGCTCGGGCCGTCCGCGCACGCGGCCTGAGGGCGCGTGCGACGGACGCCGGCCGCGCACCCCGCCGGCAGCGCACGCCGGAGCACGGCCCCCGGCGCGACGGCGACCCCTGCCCCGCTCCCGCGCGACCCGCCGCGGGGGCGCTCCGAGGGCAACTAGGCTGGGGGGACCGTCCCCGAGCACCCGAGGCCTGATGTTCGACACGCTCTCCGA
Source organism: uncultured bacterium (assembly GCA_964243385.1). Taxonomy (GTDB): domain Bacteria; phylum Actinomycetota; class Actinomycetes; order Mycobacteriales; family SCTD01; genus SCTD01. The sequence continues at coordinate 8,094 of CAXTFU010000010.1, forward strand.
CCGGCTCGACAAGGTCTTCACCTCGCTGCGCGGCAAGGGACGGCTGTCCGACGCCGACATCGACGCGACCGCGCGCGAGATCCGCATCGCGCTGCTCGAGGCCGACGTCGCGCTGCCCGTCGTCAAGGCGTTCATCGCGTCGGTGAAGGAGCGGGCGCGCGGGGCGGAGGTCAGCCAGGCGCTGAACCCCGCCCAGCAGGTCGTCAAGATCGTGAACGAGGAGCTCATCGGCATCCTCGGCGGTGAGACGCGGGTGCTGCGGTTCGCCAAGACGCCCCCGACGGTGATCATGCTGGCCGGTCTGCAGGGCGCCGGCAAGACGACGCTGGCCGGCAAGCTCGCCAAGCACCTCAAGGCCGCCGGGCACGCGCCGCTCCTGGTGGCCTGCGACCTCCAGCGTCCGAACGCCGTGCAGCAGCTGCAGGTCGTCGGCGGCCAGGCCGGCGTCGACGTGTTCGCCCCCTTCCCGGGCAGCGGCGTCGGCGACCCGGTCGAGGCGGCCCGCACCGGCGTCGAGCACGCCCGCCGGATGCACCACGACGTCGTCGTCGTCGACACCGCCGGCCGTCTCGGCATCGACGCCGACATGATGCAGCAGGCCATCGACATCCGGGCCGCGGTCTCGCCCGACGAGGTGCTGTTCGTCGTCGACGCCATGATCGGCCAGGACGCCGTCGTCACGGCGCAGGCGTTCCAGGACGGCGTCGGCTTCACCGGCATCGTGCTCACCAAGCTCGACGGCGACGCCCGCGGTGGCGCGGCCCTGTCGGTGCGGCACCTCACCGGCCAGCCGATCATGTTCGCCTCCACCGGCGAGAAGCTCGGCGACTTCGACGTCTTCCACCCGCAGCGCATGGCCTCGCGCATCCTCGGCATGGGCGACGTGCTGACGCTCATCGAGACGGCCGAGCGGTCCTTCGACCAGGACACGGCCGAGCGCATGGCCGGCAAGATGATGGAGGGCAAGGACTTCGACCTCGAGGACTTCCTCGAGCAGATGGTCCAGGTCAAGAAGATGGGCTCGCTGACCAGCCTGCTCGGCATGCTGCCCGGCATGGGCCAGATGAAGGACGCCCTGGCCCAGGTCAAGGACAGCGACCTGGACCGGGTGGCCGCCATCATCCAGTCCATGACGCCGCAGGAGCGGCGTACGCCCAAGATCCTCAACGGTTCCCGGCGGCTGCGGATCGCCAAGGGCTCGGGCGTGACGGTGCCCGAGGTCAACGGGCTGGTGGACCGGTTCTACGACGCGCAGAAGATGATGAAGCAGATGGGCGGGATGGCCGGTCTCACCGGGATGCCGGGGCTGCCCGGCGGACGCAAGGCCAAGCGCCAGCAGGCCGGCAAGAAGGGCAAGAAGGGCCCTGGCCGCGCCGGAGGCGGACCGAGCCGCGCGATCACGTCGGCGCCGGGCGCGACGCAGCAGCCCGGCACGCCGAGCCTGCCGCCGGGCTTCCCCCAGCTGCCGCCCGGCCCGCCGGCGGCCGGACGTCAGCAGCCGCCGGACCCCTTCGGCCTGCGTCGTCCCCGCTGACGGTGGCGCTCACGGATCAGGCCATCGGCAAGATCAAGGCCATGATCCTGGCGGGGGAGCTGCGTCCGGGCGACCGGCTCCCGCCGGAGAAGGAGCTCAGCGACCGCCTCGGGCTGTCCCGCAGCTCCCTGCGCGAGGCGGTCAAGGCGCTCGAGATCATCGGCGTGCTCGACGTCCGGCGCGGTGACGGCACCTACGTCACGAGCCTGCAGGCGGAGGTCCTGCTCGGCGCGCTCGCCTTCGTCGCGGACGTCTCGCAGGACAGCTCGGTGCTCGAGCTGTTCGCGGTCCGCCGCATCCTGGAGCCCGCGGCCGCGGCGCTGGCCACCGACCGGGTCACCCCGGACGACGTCGGCCGGCTGCGCGCGCTGCTCGGCGAGGTCGGGGCCGACACGCACCCCGACCAGCTCGTCGCGCACGATCTGGTGTTCCACCGGTCGCTGTGCGCGCTGTCCGGCAACGCCTCCCTGACCAGCCTGCTCGACAGCCTGTCCGGCTCGACCCTGCGCGCCCGCGTCTGGCGCGGCCTGGTCGAGGACGGCGCGGTCGAGCGGACGCTGCACGAGCACCGGGCGATCGTCGACGCGGTCGGGTCCGGCGACGTCGAGCTCGTCCGGGCGCTCGTGACGGTGCACGTCAGCGGCGTCGCGTCCTGGCTCGACCGCGCCCTGCGCTGAGCCGGCCCCGGCACGACGAAGCGGTGGCAGCCGCGCGCGAAGCGCACGGCTGCCACCGCTCGGTGCGGCCGCCTACTCGTACAGGACGGCGGCGATCTCCTCGTCGTCGATGTTGGTCTCGTCGTACCAGAAGAAGCCGGTGTCGATGACCTTCTCCTGTTGCTCGCCGTCGATCGCCTTCACCGCGGCGGCGACGGTCTGCTCGCCGATGCCGACCGGGTTCTGGGTGATCGCGCCGAGCATCGCGCCGCTGCGGATCGCGTCCATCTGGGCCTTGCCGCTGTCGAAGCCGATGACGGTGATGCCCTTCTTGCCGCTCTCCTCGACGCCCTTCACGACGCCGACCGCGGAGCCCTCGTTCGCCCCGTAGATGCCCTTGACGTCCGGGTTCGCCGAGATGATCGACTTGGTGATGTCGGCCGACTTGGCCTGGTCGCCACCGCCGTACTGCGGCTTCAGGACCTCGATGCCGGGGGCGTTGGCCTCCATCCACTCCAGGAAGCCGTCGCGCCGGTCCTTGCCGGTGGTGCTCGTCTGGTCGTGCACGACGAGTGCGACCTTGCCCTGACCGCCGAGCGCCTCGGACATGTGCTGAGCCGCCTCGGCGGCCGCCGCCTTGTTGTCGGTGGCCGCGGTGGTCACCGGCACCTCGCTCTCGACGCCGGAGTCGAAGGCGACGACCGGGATGCCCTCGGACTTGGCCTGCTCCATGAGCGGGGCGGCGGCCTTGCTGTCGAGCGCCGCGAAGCCGATGGCGTCCGGCTTCTTGGTGAGGGCGTTCGTCAGCATCGTGATCTGCGCCTCGACCTCGGTCTCGGTCGCCGGGCCCTCGAAGGTGACGCGGACGCCGTCCTTCTCGGCCTGCTGCTCGGCGCCCTTCTTCACGGCCTGCCAGAACTGGTGCTGGAAGCCCTTGGAGATGATGGCGACGTACGGCTCGTCGCCACCGCCACCGCCGCCGCCCGAGCCGCTGCTCGCCGTGTCGTCGGACGAGCCGCCGCACGCGGTGAGGGTGAGCGCGAGCGCCGCGACAGCGACTCCTGCGCGGAACTGACTGGTGATCTGCATCGAACGTCCTTCTGCTCGACCGAGGGGTCCTCGGGTCTGGGAGGGCTGTGCTGTGCGACTGCGCGTGCGTTCGGACGGGCCGTCAGGCGGCCCGCTTCCGCGCCATGTCGGCGTAGACGGCGACCAGGATCACCAGGCCGAGGATGACGTTCTGCCACTCCTGCGGGATGGACATGATCTGCAGGCCGTTGTTGAGGACCGAGATGATCAAGGCGCCGATCACCGTGCCGATGATCGAGCCCTTGCCACCGACGAGCGACGTGCCGCCGATGACGACCGCGGCGATGGCCTGCAGCTCGTAGCCCGTGCCGGTGGCCGGCTGCGCGGAGCCCAGGCGGGCCGAGATGAGCACGCCGGCCAGGCCGGTGAACAGCCCGGCCATCGTGTAGATGACGATCTTCCACCGGCGCACGTCGATGCCGGACAGCGCGGTGGCCTCCTCGTTGCTGCCGATCGAGAAGGTGTAGCGGCCCAGGACCGTCCGGTTGAGCAGGACGGCGGCCAGCACGGCCAGCACGGCCAGGATCAGCACGGCGTTCGGCAGGTCCAGCCCCGGGATGATCCGCCCGGTGGAGATCTTGCTGTAGCTCGGGTCGTCGGTGAAGTAGATCGGCGTCGACTTCGAGATGACCAGGGCGAGCCCCTGCGCCACGAGCATCATCGCGAGCGTCGCGATGAACGGCGGCAGCTTCAGCACCGAGATGTTGAAGCCGTTGATGAGGCCGATGAGGCCGCCGAACAGGACGGCCCCGAGCACGCCGACCGCGACCGGCAGGCCGGCGTTGACGACCAGCACGCCGGAGATGACGCCGCACAGCGCCATGCCGGTGCCGAGCGACAGGTCGATGCCGCCGGTGATGATGACGAACGTGGTGCCGAGCGCCAGCGTCCCGATGACCACGGTCGAGAACAGGATCGCCGTGATGTTGGCGTAGTTCAGGAAGTTGTCGCTCATCGCCGAGAAGAAGATGAAGATCACGATGAGGCTGGCGAAGGCGAGGAACTGCTGCAGCCGGTCGCGGATGCCGCTGGTCACCCCGGCGGACGCGGTGGGGGCCTGCTCCGGCCCCGTCGGCGTGACCGTGGGACCGGGACTGGTGGTGGTCATTCCTGTCCTGCCTTCGTCGAGGTGACCGGGGCCGCGGCGGCGGCGCCGGACGGAGGGGGTGCGGTCGCGGACGTGCCGGCGCGGGCGGCCCCGGCGACGGGCTCGTCGTGCAGCTCGTCGAGGCCGAGCTCGGCGGCGGCCTCGGGGTCCTCGTCGGGGCGGAGCGTCGCGTAGTGCATGACGCTCTCCTGCGTCGCGTCGGCGGCGGGCAGGACGCCGGTCACCCGGCCCTCGCTCATGACGACGATCCGGTGCGACATGCGCAGGACCTCGGGCAGCTCGGACGAGATCATGATGATCGACTTGCCCTGTGCCGCGAGGTCGTTGAGCAGGCGGTAGATCTCCTCCTTCGCGCCGACGTCGATGCCGCGGGTGGGCTCGTCGAAGATCAGCACGTCGCAGTCCTTCACCAGCCACTTGGCGATGACGACCTTCTGCTGGTTGCCGCCGGACAGGTTCTTGGCGGTCTGCCGGATCGACGGCGTCTTGATGCGCAGGGTCCCGACGTACTCCTGCGAGGTGGCGCGCAGCGCCCGGTCGCGCACGAACCCGTTGCGCGAGAAGCGCTCCTGCAGCGCCGACAGGCCGATGTTGGCGCCGACCTCCTGGTCCAGCAGCAGCCCGAAGTGCTTGCGGTCCTCGGACAGGTAGCCGATGCGCAGCTTGGCCGCCTCGGCCGGGTTCGCGATGCGGACCGGCTCGCCGTGCAGCTCGACGGTGCCGGAGGTCGTGCGGTCCGCGCCGACGATCGCGCGGGCGACCTCCGTGCGACCGGCGCCCATGAGGCCCGCGAAGCCGAGGATCTCGCCCGAGCGCAGCTCGAAGCTGACGTCCTTGAGCAGCGCCCGCGTGCTCAGACCGGACACCTTCAGCACGACCTCGCGGTCGTCGCGGACGCCGACCGGCTCGGCGCCGCTGGCGATCTCGCGACCGACCATGAGCGAGATGACCTCGCGCATCGTGGTCGCCCGGGTGTCGACGGTGCCGACGAACTCGCCGTCGCGGATGACCGTGATCCGGTCGGAGATGACGCGCAGCTCGTCCATGCGGTGCGAGATGTAGATGACGCCGGTCTCGGGCGTCACGAAGCGCCGGATGAGGTCGTGCAGGACGGCGACCTCGGCGTCGTTCAGCGCCGCGGTCGGCTCGTCCATGATCAGGACCTTGGCGTCGTAGGACAGCGCCTTGGCGATCTCGACCATCTGCTGCTTGGCGACGGTGAGGTTCCCGACGACCTGCGTCGGCTCGAGCGGCAGCTGGAGCCGGTCGATGAGCTCGCGGGCGGTGGCGTTCAGCGTGCGGTCGCTCAGCATGCCGGCGCGCCGGGGCTCGCGGCCGATGTAGATGTTCTGCGCGACCGTGAGGTCGGGCATGAGGTTGAACTCCTGGTGGATGATGCTGATGCCGAGCTCCTGCGCGTGCCGCGGCCCGGTGACCTCGAGCGGCGCGCCGTCCAGGAAGAACGCGCCCTCGTCGGCGGTGTGGATGCCCGAGAGCAGCTTCATGAGCGTCGACTTGCCGGCGCCGTTCTCGCCGACGACGGCCAGCACCTCGCCGCGTCGCAGGTCCAGGTGCATGTCCGACAGCGCGCGCACGCCGGGGAAGCTCTTGGTGACGCCCTTGACCTCGAGCAGCGGCGTCGCGGCGGCCGTCACGCGGTCACCCCGCTGCCGCTGATGTGGAGGGCGCTGACCTCGCTGCCGCTGACCTCGACGACGCCCTTGCGCAGCAGGACGTTGCCGTAGGTGCGCGTCTCGCCCGTGCGGACGACGAGGTAGGCGCCGGCGGCCTCGTCGTAGAAGTCGTGCCGCGACAGCAGCCGCACGTCCTGCGGTCCGGCACCGGCGGCGGCGACGAGCTCGTCCTGCACGGGCAGGCGGGCGCCGTGCGCGGCGGACATGAGGTCGATCGCGGGCGCGTCGTCCATCGGCACGACCGAGCGGACGGCGGCGAGCAGCGCCGGCGTCGACGTCCCCGGCAGGACGAGGACCCGGCGGCCGAGCCGCGCGGCGGGGAAGTGGGCGTCGGCCAGCACGACCGCGTCCGAGTGGCCCATGGCGTCGAGGTGAGCCAGCAGCTCACCGGGGAGCAGGGGGGAGATGCCTGTCAGCACGGGTGCGCTCCTGCACGTCGGAGATGGCCGGACGAACGTCGCACGGCGGGGCTGGCGGGACGGGCACATGACCGTCATCCGGTGGACACGTTCTGGTCACGGTGGACGGGGAAGAGCGTTCCGCCGTCCGCGGGCGGCAGGCTGCGCTCGGCCAGGCCGTAGACGGCCCGGGCGGTGCCGGCGAGCAGGCGCTCCTGCTCGTGCGGCGACAGCTCGGCGACGAGCGTCGAGAGCACCGACCAGGTGGCGGCGTAGCCGCCGTGCGGGACGGTCATCGGCCAGTCGCTGCCCCACATCAGGCGGTCGGGGCCGAACAGCTCGAGCGCGGTGTCCCAGGCCGGGCGCAGGGCGTCGACCGTGAGCGGGCGCCCCGGTGCCCGCAGCCCGGACACCTTCGCGGTCGTGCCGGGCTGCGCGGCGACCGCGGCCAGCGCGCGCCGCCAGTCCTGCCAGGCGCCGGGCTCGACGGGCGGCTTGCCGAGGTGGTCGACGACCAGGCGCAGCCCGGGCACCGCCTGCGCCAGCGCGCGCACGGCGTCCAGGTGCCGCGGCCAGGCGTCGGGCACGTCGAACGGGACGTCGCGCTCGGCCAGCAGCGCGAGCGTGGCGCGGACCGCCGGCAGGGCGAGCAGGTCGTCGCGCGGGTCGTCGTGCACGAGCGAGCGCACGCCGCAGAAGGCGGGGGACCCCGACCAGCGGTCGAGCTGCGCAGCGGCGAGCTCGGGCCGCTCGAGGTCGACCCAGCCGACGACGCCCGCCACCCACGGGCAGGCGTCCGCGACGGCCAGCATGAGCTCGGTGTCGCGGGTGGAGTCCTCGGCCTGCACGAGCACCGCCGAGCCGACGCCGCAGGCCGCGAGCTCGGCGCCCGCCTGCTCGGGGGTGAAGGTGCGGTGCAGCGGCCCGAGGGCCGGGGTGAGCCAGGCGTAGTCGCTGCGCGCGAGGTCCCAGACGTGCAGGTGCGCGTCGACCACACCTGCCGTCGCAGCGGCGGGGACGGGACCTGCCGCAGCGGCGGGGACGGGACCGGGCCGGACGGGCGTCACGCCTGCACCAGGTCGCGGTCGAGCAGCTCGTCCCACAGCGCGTCCGGCACGGGCGTGCGGACGCGGGCGACGTTCTCGCGCACCTGCTCCGGCGAGGCCGCGCCCACGACGACGCCCCGCACGGACGGCTCGCGCAGCGGGAAGCGCAGGGCCGCCACGGGCAGCGGCACGCCGTGCGCCGCGCACACCGCGGCGACGGCCCGGACGCGGGCCAGCACCTCGGGCGGCACGTCGGCGTAGTCGTAGCGAGCCCGCTCGTCCAGCGGCCCCCCGGACAGCAGCCCGGTGCCGTAGGCCGCCGCGGCCACGACGCCGACGCCCGCGGCACGGCACTCCGGCAGCAGGACCTCGGCCGCGGGCTGCTCGGCGAGGGTGAAGCGCCCGGCGACCATGACGAGGTCGAGCGCACCGGTGCGCACCGCCGTGACCAGCGCGCCGGTCGACTTCGAGCCGACGCCGACGGCCGTCACGACGCCCTGCTCGCGCAGGGCCGCCAGGGCCGGCACCGCGCTGCCGAGCGCCCGGTCGAGGTCGTCCTCCTCCGGGTCGTGCAGGTAGAGGACGTCGACCCGGTCCAGCCCGAGCCGCTCGAGCGACTCGTCCAGGCTGCGGCGGACGCCGTCGGCGCTGGTGTCCCACACCCGGCGCAGCGACGCCGGGACGGCGAACTGGTGCTCGTCGTCGAGCCGGCCGGCCGTCTCGGGGCTCGGCCGCAGCAGACGTCCGACCTTCGTGGAGACGACGACCTGCTCGCGCGGACGGGTCGCGAGGAAGGCGCCGAGGCGTCGCTCGGACAGCCCGAGCCCGTAGTGCGGCGCGGTGTCGAACGAGCGGACCCCCGCGTCCCAGGCGGCCTCGAGCACGGCGTGCGCCTGCTCGTCGGTCATCGCCCGGTACAGGTTGCCGACGTCGGCGCAGCCCAGGCCGAGCGGCCCGAGCGGCAGCCCGGCCGCGGTCGACCCAGGAACGACGAGCGCGTCAGCCACCACGTCAGCCATGGCGGGGCCAGGCGTACTCCACCATCGACGCCGCGAGCATCTCGGTGCCGGCGCCGGCGGCCGTGGGCGCGAGGTAGCGGCCGCCCTCGACCGCGACCGGCGTGACGAAGTGCTCGTGCAGGTGGTCGACGAACTCGAGCCAGCGGCCCTCGGCGCTGCCGGAGACGGCGACGAGGTCGAACATCGCCAGGTGCTGCACGGCCTCGCACAGCCCGACCCCGCCGGCGTGCGGGCACACCGGGACGCCGAACTTCGCCGCGAGCAGCAGGATGGCGACGTTCTCGTTGACCCCCGCGACGCGGGTGGCGTCGATCTGCAGGACCTGCAGCGCGTCGGCCTGCAGGAACTGCTTGAACATGACGCGGTTGGCCATGTGCTCGCCGGTCGCGACGGGCACCGGCGCGATGCCGCGGGCGATGGCGGCGTGCCCGAGCACGTCGTCCGGGCTGGTCGGCTCCTCGACCCAGGCCAGGTCGTAGGGCGCGAGGGCCGCGATCCACGGCACCGCCTGGCCGACGTCCCAGCGCTGGTTGGCGTCCACCGCGATGCGGACGTCCGGCCCGACGACGCTGCGGGCGAGGGCGAGGCGGCGGACGTCCTCGTCGAGGTCGGCGCCGACCTTGAGCTTGATCTGGGCGAAGCCGTCGGCGACGGCCTCCTTGCACAGGCGCTCGAGCTTGTCGTCGTCGTAGCCGAGCCAGCCGGGCGTCGTGGTGTAGGCGGGGTAGCCCGAGCGCAGCAGCTCGGCCTCGCGCTCGGCCCGGCCCGGCTCGGCGGCGCGCAGCAGGGCGAGCGCCTCCTCGGGCGTGAGGGCGTCGGTCAGGTAGCGGAAGTCGACGAGGTCGACGAGCTCCTCCGGCGACAGCCCGGCCAGCAGCTGCCACAGCGGCTGGCCGGCGCGCTTGGCCTTGAGGTCCCACAGCGCGTTCACCGCCGCGCCGACCGCCATGTGCATGATCCCCTTCTCGGGGCCGAGCCAGCGCAGCTGCGAGTCGTGCACGAGCTCGCGCCACAGCCCGCCCAGGTCGGCGAGCAGCTCCTCGACGTCGCGCCCGAGCAGGTGGCCCTCGAGGGTCCGCAGGGCCGCGACCTGGACGTCGTTGCCGCGCCCGATCGTGAAGACGAACGCGTGCCCGGACAGCCCGTCGTCGGCGTCGGTGCACACCTGCAGGTAGGCCGCGGCGTAGTCGGGGTCGGGGTTCATCGCGTCCGACCCGTCGAGCGTCGTCGACGTGGGGAAGCGGACGTCGGCGGTCTCGAGGGAGGTGATGCGGCTCATGTGACATCCTTCACGTGGTGGTCGACCGAAGGGTAGACATCGGATGTCTGGCCCGTCAACGTTGCATCCGGGACACGATCGCGTGATGTACTGCAGGTCGTCCGGCGCAGTCGTCGGACCTCTGTCGACCTGCTGGACCTCCGGAAGGACCGCTGCATGAGGCTCGCCCGCCTGGGACCGCCCGGGGCCGAGCGCCCCGCCGTCGTGGACGGCGACCGGGTCCTCGACCTGTCCGGCCTCACCGACGACGTCGACGGCGGCTTCCTCGCCGGCGGCGGGCTCGACCGGGTGCGCGCCGCCCTCGCCGACGGCTCGCTGCCCGAGCTCGAGGGCGCTGCCGCGCTGCGCACGGGCGCTCCGGTCGCCCGGCCGAGCGCCGTCATCTGCATCGGCATGAACTACGCCGCGCACGCCGCCGAGTCGGGGGCCACCCCGCCGCCGCAACCGGTCATGTTCCTCAAGACGCCGAACACCGTGGGCGGGCCGGACGACGCGGTGCCGGTGCCGCGCGGCAGCACGCGCACCGACTGGGAGGTCGAGCTCGGCGTCGTCATCGGCCGGCGCGCGTCCTACCTGGCGTCGCCCGACGAGAGCCTCGCGCACGTGGCCGGCTTCGTGCTCGCCGACGACCTGTCCGAGCGGACGTTCCAGCTCGACGACTCGGGCGGGCAGTGGAGCAAGGGCAAGTGCGCGCCGGGCTTCGCCCCGCTCGGGCCCTGGCTCGTCACCCCCGACGAGGTCGACCACACCGACCTGCGGCTGCGCAGCTGGGTCAACGGCGAGCCGCGCCAGGACTCCAGCACCGCCGACATGGTCTTCGACGTCGCGTTCCTCGTGCACCACCTCAGCCAGTACGTGGCGCTCGAGCCCGGGGACGTCGTCCTGACCGGCACGCCCGCGGGCGTGGCGCTGTCCGGCCGCTTCCCCTACCTGCGCGAGGGCGACGTCGTCGAGGTCGAGATCGAGGGCCTCGGCCGGCAGCGGCACGAGCTGGTCCGGCACGACGCAGCCACCGACTCCGGCGCAGCCAGCGACTCCCACGCAGGCAGCGACTCCGACGCCGTGCAGGCCGGAGGACGGGCATGACCACCGCAGCAGGACGGTCGCAGGAGCTGTCGGGCCTGGTCGCCGCGGTCACCGGCGGCGGGTCCGGCATCGGCGCGGCCGTCGCGGCCGAGCTCGCGGCGCGCGGCGCCCGGGTGGCCGTGCTCGACCTCGACCCCGGCACGCCCCCGGAGGGCGGGCTCGCCGTGCGGGCCGACGTCACCGACGACGCCGGCGTCCGGTCGGCCGTCGACACGGTGGTCACCGAGCTCGGCGGGCTCGACGTGCTGGTGAACTGCGCCGGCATCGGCGCGCAGGGCACCGTCGCCGACAACGACGACGCCGAGTGGACGCGGCTGTTCGACGTGAACGTGCTCGGCCTCGTGCGGACCAGCCGCGCGGCGCTGCCCGCGCTGCGCCGCTCGCCGTCCGCCGCGATCGTCAACATCGGCTCGATCGCCGCGACCGCGGGGCTGCCCCAGCGGGCCGCCTACACCGCGACCAAGGGCGCCGTGCTGGCGCTCACCCGCGCCATGGCGGCCGACCACCTGGCCGAGGGCGTCCGGGTGAACTGCGTGAACCCCGGCACCGCCGACACGCCCTGGGTCGGCCGCCTGCTCGCCACGGCCGACGACCCCGACGCCGAGCGGGCCGCGCTCGAGGCCCGCCAGCCGCACGGCCGGCTGGTGTCCGCCGCCGAGGTCGCGACGGCCGTCGCCTACCTCGCGAGCCCCACCTCCGGCTCGACGACCGGCACGGCGATCGCCGTCGACGGCGGGATGCAGGACCTCCGGCTGCGCCCGCGCTCCTGAGCCGGTCGCGGGCCGGCGGGAGGTCCTGCCGCTGGTCGCGGCCGGTCCGCGCCTCTGGCAGACTGTGCAGCGAGCCGACGTCGGGACACGGCCCTCTACCCGTCCCCGGCGTGTCAGCACGAAGCGGTCGACGCGTTGCCCCACGCGGGTCCGGCCGCTCACCCCTTCCTTCACTCCGGAGCACTGGACACCGTGGCAGTCAAGATCAAGCTCATGCGCCTGGGCAAGATGCGCGCCCCCTACTACCGCATCGTCGTCGCCGACGCGCGCACCAAGCGCGAGGGTCGCGTCATCGAGACGATCGGCAAGTACCACCCCAAGGAGAACCCCTCCTTCATCGAGGTCGACGCCGACCGCGCCGCCTACTGGCTCGGCGTCGGCGCCCAGCCGACCGAGCCCGTGGCGGCGATCCTCAAGGTGACCGGCGACTGGCAGCGCTTCAAGGGCCTGCCCGCGCCGCCGCCCATGCTCGTCGCCGAGGAGAAGGTCGACAAGAAGGTCGCCTTCGAGGCCGCCGCGCGCCAGGGCATCGACGCCGAGGGCGGCGCCGCCACCACGCCGCGCAAGAAGGCCGCCCCCAAGGCCACCGCGTCCTCGACCGAGGTCGACGACGACACGGCCCCCGCCGGGCACGCCGCTCCGCCCGCCGACCAGCCGTCGACCGCCACCCCCGGCACGACCGCGACCCCCGACGCCGCCGACGGCACGGCGCACGCCGCCACCGACGGCCCGCAGCAGGCGACCCCGGCCGGCGCCGCACCGAGCGCCCCCGAGGCCGGCACCGGCAGCACCCAGGAGGCCGG
>CAXTFU010000010.1:20585-35771 GCA_964243385.1 uncultured bacterium
CTGCCACGTCCTCCGACCAGGCCTAGCCCGTGCTCGAGAACGCCCTCGAGCACCTCGTCAAGGGGATCGTCGACAACCCGGACGACGTCGACGTCGAGATGGTCACCGGCCGCCGTGGCCGCACCCTCGAGGTGCGGGTCAACCCGGAGGACCTCGGCAAGGTGATCGGCCGCAACGGCCGCACTGCGAAGGCGCTGCGCACGGTCATGACCGCCCTCGGCGGCAAGGGCGTGCGCGTGGACGTCGTCGACACCGACGAGGTCCGCTAGTCCGTGGCACGCGTCGCCGGGCAACGGCGTCCGGGCCGCCGCACCGCACCTTCTGGCACCGCCCCGAGCTCCGGCACCGCCCCGGTCCCCGCCGTCGACGACGCGCAGGGGGCCGGGGCCGCTCCGGCTGGGGAGCCGGACCTGCTGGTCGTCGGGCGCATCGGCAAGCCGCAGGGCATCAAGGGCGAGGTCACCGTCCAGGTGCGCACCGACGACCCCGACGCGCGCTTCGCCGAGGGGTCGGTGCTGCTCACCGACCCGCCCGAGCGGGGCCCGCTCACCGTCGCCGGTTCGCGCTGGCAGAACGGCCGGCTCGTGGTGGCCTTCGCCGGCGTGGACGACCGCAACGACGCCGAGCTGCTGCGCGAGACGCTGCTGCAGGTCGACGGCCGCACGCTCCCGCCGCCCGAGGACGAGGACGAGTTCCACGACCACGTCCTGCGCGGCATGGCCGCCGTGCTCGTCGACGGCACCCCGCTCGGGGAGGTCGTCGACGTGCTGCACCTCCCGCACGGCGACGTGCTCGTCGTGCGCCGGACGGCGCCCGCGGGCGGCGACACCGGTCCCGAGGTCCTCGTCCCGTTCGTCAGGGCGATGGTCCCCGTCGTCGACGTCGCCGCCCGGCGGCTCGAGGTCGACCCGCCCGAGGGGCTGCTCGACCTGACCGCGCCCGACCCGGACGCCGGGGCGGACGCCGGGCCGGACGACGCCGGTCCGGACGGTGACACCGGCCCGGACGCCGGCTGATGCTCGTCGACGTCGTCTCGATCTTCCCCGAGTACCTCGCGCCGCTCGGCGCCTCCCTGCTCGGCAAGGCGCAGGACCGCGGGCTGCTCGAGGTGCGGGTGCACGACCTGCGCGCCTGGACGTCCGACGTGCACCGGACCGTCGACGACAGCCCGTACGGCGGCGGGCCGGGCATGGTCATGAAGCCCGAGCCGTGGGGTGCTGCGCTCGACGCGGTGCTCACCGCCGGCGGTCCGGCGGACGCACCGCTGCTGCTCGTGCCGACCCCGAGCGGGCGTCCGCTCACCCAGGCGATGGCGGTCGAGCTGGCCGCGGAGCCGTGGCTCGCCTTCGCCTGCGGCCGGTACGAGGGGATCGACGCGCGCGTGCTCGAGGACGCCGCCACCCGCATGCGCGTCGTCGAGGTGTCGCTCGGCGACTACGTGCTGGCCGGGGGAGAGGTCGCCGTGCTCGTGGTCGTCGAGGCCGTGGCGCGGCTGCTGCCCGGCGTGCTCGGCAACGCCGAGTCGCACCGCGACGACTCCTTCGCCGCCGGCGCCATGGAGCACCTGCTCGAGGGCCCCGTCTACACCCGGCCGCCCGTCTGGCGCGGCCGCGAGGTGCCCGCCGTGCTCCAGTCCGGCGACCACGCGCGCATCGCCCGCTGGCGGCGGGACGAGGCGCTGCGCCGCACGGCCGCCCGGCGGCCCGAGCTGCTGCTCGCGCTGGACGCGCGGCTGGACGCCCGCGACCGTGCGGCCCTGGCCCCCGTCGCACCGTCGCCGGACGCGGGCCGATCCGGACCTGTGGCACAGTAGAGGGCTGTTGCGGCGTCCTGCGCGGGTGCGCGTCAGCCTCGCACGCACCCCCTCGCACGCACCCCCTCGCACGCACCCCCTCGCAGGCCCCCCGCACGATCCCCGAGCACGACCGCACGGACTGCCCCGAACCACCGGCACCCGGCACCAGCGCCCCCGCGCGCGGTGCCGCACGAGGAAGCGACGCCATCTCATGAACGTCCTGGACGAGCTCGACGCCGCGCAGCTGCGCACCGACGTCCCCGACTTCCGCCCCGGCGACACGCTGGACGTCGGCGTCCGCGTCGTCGAGGGCAACCGCTCGCGCGTCCAGCGCTTCAAGGGCGTCGTCATCCGCCGCCAGGGCGCCGGCATCCGCGAGACCTTCACGGTCCGCAAGGAGAGCTTCGGCGTCGGCGTCGAGCGCACCTTCCCGGTGCACACCCCCGTGATCGAGGACATCCTCGTCGTCACGCGTGGCGACGTCCGCCGCGCGAAGCTGTACTACCTGCGTGAGCTCCGCGGCAAGAAGGCCAAGATCAAGGAGAAGCGCTCCGCGGTCCCGACGACCAAGGGCTCCGCGCGCACCGCTCCGGCCGACCCGGCTGCGACGCCTGCTCCGCCGACGGCCGCCCCGTCCGCTCCTGCCGAGGCCTGAGCCCGGTCTGCATCGGCGGCCCACCGGGCCGCTGCGCCGGTCGTCCCGGCGTGTCCGGAACGCGCCGCCGCGCCAGGACGTCAGAGAGGCGTGATGAGCAGCGACACGTCGCAGTCGGCGCCGAGCGGTCCTGACGGGCCCGCCACGGCCGAGCCGGCCGCGCCCAGCCCCCGCGGCAAGGGCAGCTCGTTCTTCCGCGAGCTGCCCTTCCTCGTGGCCGTGGCCTTCGTGCTGGCCCTGCTCATCAAGGCCTTCCTCGTCCAGGCGTTCTACATCCCGTCCGGCTCGATGCAGCAGACGCTCGAGCTGCGCGACCGGGTGCTGGTGAACAAGCTCGTGTACGACTTCCGCGACATCCACCGCGGCGAGGTCGTCGTGTTCAACGGGCTCGACTCGTTCACGCCCGAGACCGAGATCGCCCCGCCGAGCAACGGCTTCCAGCGGGTGCTGCGCGTCGTGTCCGGCGCCATCGGCGTCGGGGCGCCGGGCGAGAAGGACTTCATCAAGCGGGTCATCGGCGTGCCGGGCGACCGCGTCGCCTGCTGCACGAACGGCCGCGTCACGGTGCAGCCCGAGGGTGCCGACGCGCCCGTCGAGCTCGACGAGCCGTACGTCTACGAGGACGACCGCATGGTCTTCTGCGCGGCCGGCACCGGTGAGGCCGCCTGCCCGCCGGGCGCCGAGGGCGTGCTCGTGCCCGAGGGCCGGCTCTGGGTGATGGGCGACCACCGCGGCTCCTCGGCCGACTCGCGCTTCCACATCGACGACGCCAACCAGGGCACCGTCCCGCAGGACAAGGTCATCGGGCGAGCGTTCGTCGTCGTCTGGCCGATCGGCCGCGCCGACGTCCTGACCGTCCCGTCGACCTTCGACGGGGCGCTGCCCGCGGCGATGGCCTCCTACGGGCTCGCCGCCACGCCCTACGCCCTCGGCCTGGCGGGTGCGCTGCCGGTGGCGGCGCTGCGCCGGCGTCGTCGCCGCACCCGCGCGTAGCCGGTGCGCCTGTCGGCCAAGGCCGTCCTGCTGGACGAGGTCGGGCGCGTGCTCCTGCTCGACTGCACCGACCCGCACCGGCCCGAGCTGCGCTGGTGGGAGCTGCCCGGCGGTGGCGTCGAGCCCGGCGAGGACGAGGTCGACGCGCTCGTGCGGGAGGTGCTCGAGGAGACCGGCCTGACCGTCGACCCCGCCGACGTCGGGCCGCTGCAGTGGACGCAGGACGCGTCGTTCGTCTTCCGGTCGGTCGAGCGGACGTCGCGCACCCACGCGCGGCTGGCCCGGCTGCCGCGGGCGTCGGCGCCGCAGGCCCCCGGCCTCACCGACGACGAGCAGGGCTCGATCCTCGGCATGCGGTGGTGGACCCCGGACGAGCTGGCCGCGTCGGCCGAGCGCTTCTTCCCGCGGTCGCTGCCGACGGTGCTGCCGCGCCTGCTGGCCGGCGAGCGCGTCGACGAGCCGTTCGACGCCTGGGACGACGGCGGCGCCGACCTGAGGCCCGGCCGGGCCGAGGGCGGTCGACCGACGTCCCGCCCGTCCTGACCTAGTGTGGGCGGGTCATGACCGGCCCCGTCGAGCGCTCCGCCGCCCGTGTGCTGCTGCTCGACCCGGCGGGCCGCGTCCTGCTGCAGCACTGCTGCGACCCGTCCGCGCCGGACGCCGGCAGCTGGTGGAACACCCTCGGCGGCGGCATCGATGCGGGTGAGAGCGCCCCGCAGGCCGCGGTGCGCGAGCTGCACGAGGAGACCGGGCTGCAGGTGCCCGCCGAGCGGGTCGGTCCGGTCGTGCACGAGCGCGTCGCCCGCTTCAGCATCGCCGGCGCGTCGTACCGCCAGAGCGAGCAGTACTTCCTGCTGCGCACCGACGCCTTCGAGCCCGCGGCCCCCGGGCTCAGCCCGCTCGAGATGGTCGCGGTGCTGGGCACCCGCTGGTGGAGCCGCGAGGAGCTGCGGGGCACCGCCGAGCAGGTGCACCCCGACGACCTGGTCGAGGTCCTCGACCGGCTCGGCGCGTGAGCGTGCGGGCACCTCGTCCGGTCGTGCGCTCGGAGAACGGCCTGTGGGCCTTCGAGCGCGTCCTGCAGCGCAGCGGCTTCGCGCACGTCGCCGGGGCGGACGAGGCCGGCCGCGGCGCGTGCGCCGGACCGCTGGTCGTCGCCGCCGCCGTGCTGCCGCCCGGCCGGCGCGGCGAGGTCCCCGGCCTGGCCGACTCGAAGCTGCTCAGCGAGCCCGCCCGCGAGGCGGCCTACGACGAGGTCGTCGACCGGGCGCTCGCCTGGTCGGTCGTCGTCGTGCCGTCCACCGAGGTCGACCGCTGCGGGCTGCACGTCATGAACGTCCGCGCGATGCGGCAGGCGGTGCTGCGGCTGGACCCCGCGCCGTCCTACGTCCTGACCGACGGCTTCCCGATCGGCGGCATGCCCGCGCCGACGCTCGCGGTCTGGAAGGGCGACCGCGTCGCAGCCTGCGTCGCGGCGGCGTCGGTGCTCGCCAAGGTGACGAGGGACCGCATCATGCGCGAGCTGCACGAGCACTGGCCGGCGTACGACTTCGCCCGGCACAAGGGCTACATCACGCCCGAGCACACCGCGGCACTGACCGAGCACGGGCCGTGCCCGCAGCACCGGCACTCGTACGTCAACGTCAAGGCCGCGAGCGTGCGGTTGGATGAGCGGATGGTGGTGAGCGCGTGAGTGCCGAGGACCTCGAGAAGTACGAGACCGAGATGGAGCTCCAGCTCTACCGGGAGTACCGCGACATCGTCCGGCAGTTCGACTACGTCGTCGAGACCGAGCGCCGGTTCTACCTCGCCAACGCCGTCGACGTGCAGCCGCGCACCTCCGACGGGGAGGTCTGGTTCGAGCTGACGCTCACCGACGCGTGGGTCTGGGACATGTACCGGCCGGCTCGGTTCGTGAAGTCGGTGCGCGTGCTGACCTTCAAGGACGTCAACGTCGAGAAGCTCGAGAAGCCCGACCTCGAGATGCCGGGTGGTCGGCCTCCCTTCGGGGGGTAGGGGCCCCGCATGGGGATCTTCTCGCGCAAGCAGCAGCAGCCCGCCGACGACGGCGTGGGCACGGTCAGCGAGCCGCAGGGGGACGGTCCGGTCACGCTCGCGGACCGCACGGCGCCGGGCGGTGAGGGGAGCCCGGACACCAACCAGGGCAAGACCGAGCCGCTGAGCCCGACGCCCGACCACCCGGAGCCGCTGGCCGCCCCCGACCTCGAGAGCATGAACGTCGGGGCCGCCGACCCGCAGTCGCCGAGCCACCCCGCGGCAGGACGCCTGTCGCCCCCCGGCTCGTACGGCGGCGGCGACCCGGGCAGCGCCGACCGCGGGCTCGGCGGGCCGGGCGCCGCCCCCGACGAGACCCGGCCGGTCATCGACACCTCGACGAGCACCGGGCGCGAGCACCCGGTGCAGGTCGGCTCCGGCGAGGCGCACCGGGCCGGCGGCCTGAACGGCCGCACGCCCGACGGCGAGGCCATCGGCACCGACACCGAGGGCGGCGCGACCCGCATGGGCGCGAACCCGCCCGACGCGGTCCCCGGCCTGTCGTCCGGCCACGGCGATCCCGGCCCCTCGCCGGCGGCCGGCGACGGCGCGCTGCAGGGCACCTCGGAGACGCAGCCGATCGTCGAGGGCATCCGCCTGCCGGACCGCGACCTCCCCGAGTCCTGAGCCGGCCTCGGGTGCGCCCGTGGGCGGGGAGCGTCGCCCCGGCCCGGCCGCTCAGGCCCGCGGCTGCTCGTCCCCGGTGGCGACCGGGCGGGCCGGGTCGGTGATCCACTCGCTCCAGCTGCCCGGGTACAGCGCTGCGCGCACCCCGGCGAGCTCGAGCGCCAGCAGGTCGTGCGCGGCCGTGACGCCCGAGCCGCAGTACACGGCGACGTCGGCGCCGGGCACCGCCCCCACGGCCGCGTAGGTCGCGGCCAGCTCCGCCGGCGGCCGGAAGCGGCCGTCCGGGGCCAGGTTCTGCGACGTCGGGACGTTGACCGCGCCGGGGACGTGCCCCGCGACGGGGTCGACCGGCTCGCTCTCGCCGCGGTACCGCTCGGGCGCCCGCGCGTCGACGAGGACCGCGACCGAGGTCACGTCGGCGACCTCGACGACGGGCAGCGCCCCGGGACGCGCGGTGAAGGTGCCGGGCGGCGGCGCCGCCCCGTCGCCCGTCTCGACCGGACCGCCCGACGCGACCCACGCCGGCCACGCCCCGTCGAGCACGCGCACGTCCGGGTGCCCGCACCAGCGCAGCAGCCACCACGCGCGCGCCGCCGACCGACCGCCCCAGTCGTCGTAGACGACGACGGTGCGGTCGTCCGACACCCCGGCCCGGCGCATCGCCGCGGTGAGGGCGGCGGCGTCCGGCAGCGGGTGGCGCCCGCGGCGGCCGGGCGCGGCGGCGAGCTCGGCGTCGAGGTCGACGAACACCGCCCCGGGCACGTGGCCGCGCCGGAACTCCTCCCGTCCGGGGGGTCCGCCCATGCGGTGCCGGACGTCGAGCACGGTCGGGACGTCGGGACGGGCGCGCAGCTGCTCGGCGGTGATCAGGGGGGAGTCCATGCCGGCCATCCTGGCGGGTCGACGCGGCGCGGCCGCACCTGGACGGCGCGCGGGCCGTCCGCCGGCGCTGCGTCGAGACCGTCCGGCGGCGCGGCGTCGGCAGCGTGCGGACGGTCCGGTGGCGGCGTCGCGGGCGCCGTCCGGCCGCCGTCGCTCCCCGGCCCGTCCTGCTGCCGAGCGTCACCCGCGCGTGGTAGGAGTGCGCGGACCGAGCGTCGCGGACCGCCCCCCCTCCGGCCGGTCGCGACGCCGGCGGGAGGCGGACGCCGTGGAGCCCTCGACCGACACGCTGCAGAAGGCGCTGCGGATCAACCTCGACCCGCGCTGGTACGGCACGGTCGCCGAGATCGGCGCGGGGCAGGAGGTGGCCCGCTGGTTCTTCCGCGCGGGCGCCGCGGCCGGGACCATCGCCAAGTCGATGTCCGCGTACGACATGGAGGTCAGCGACGCCGTCTACGGCAAGGCCGACCGCTACGTCTCCCGCGGCCGGCTGCAGGCGATGCTCGAGCACGAGCTCGAGCTGGACGTCGAGCGCCTGACCCCCGGCCGCGGCGAGAGCACCTGCTTCTTCGCGTTCGCCGACACCGTCGTGGCCCGCAGCTACCGGGGCGGCAACGAGTGCCACGGCTGGATGGGCGTGCGCTTCCAGGCCCAGCCGTACGACGAGCCGAGCCAGATCGTCCTGCACGTGCGGATGCTCGACGACGACGCCGCGGCCCAGCAGGAGGCGCTCGGCATCGTCGGGGTCAACCTGCTGCACGCCGCGTTCTTCGAGCGCTCGCAGCCCGAGCAGATGGTGCGCAGCCTGCTCGACCGGCTGTCGACCGGCCGCATCGAGATCGACCTCATCGAGTTCGGCGGCATCGAGTTCCGCCGCGTCGACAACCGGCTCATGGCCCTCGAGCTCGTCCACGTCGGGCTCAGCGGCGTGGCGATGTTCGGACCCGACGGCGCCGTCCTGCAGCCCAGCGAGGTGCTGCGCAAGCGGGCGGTGCTCGTCGAGCGGGGCAGCTTCCGCCCGCCGACCGTCGTGAACATGGACATGCTGGCCTGCGCGCAGGCGGCGTTCACGACCGACCCCGCCGTCGCCGGCCGCTCGGTGCTCGTGCTCACCGAGCTGACGATGGCGAACCTGCGGGCGACCGGTGACGTCGACCGGCGCGACTTCCTCGCCCGCGCCGACCTGCTGGCGGCCTGCGGCACGACGGTGCTCATCTCGGACTACGTCGAGTACAGCCGCCTGGCCACCTACCTCGCCGCCCGCACCTCGGAGCGGATCGGCATGGTGATGGGCGTCCCCAGCCTGCGCGAGCTGTTCGACGAGGACAACCACACGCAGCTGCAGGGCGGGATCCTGGAGAGCTTCGGGCGGCTGTTCAAGAACGACCTGAAGCTGTTCGTCTACCCGATGCGCGACACGACCACCGGCGAGGTCGTCACCGTCGACGACCTGCAGGTCGAGCCCGTCCTGCAGCCGCTGTTCGACTACCTGCGCCTGCGCGGCAGCTTCGTCCACCTCGCCGACTACCGCCCGGAGTACCTGTCGATCCTCAGCCGCGACGTGCTGCGCCGCATCGGCGCCGGCGACGAGTCGTGGCAGGAGATGGTGCCGCCGCAGGTCGCCGAGCTCGTCGTCGCCCGGCGCTTCTTCGGGCACGGCCGCACGGCGGGCTCGCGCTGAGCGGCGTGCTTCACTCCGGCGTGCCTCGCGTCCTCGTCGTCCCGGACAAGTTCAAGGGCTCGCTCACGGCGGCGGAGGTCGCCCGCAGCGTCCGTGACGGGCTGCTCGCCGCCCGCGCGGACCTCGACGTCGTCCTGCTGCCGGTGGCGGACGGCGGCGAGGGCACGTTGGCAGCCGCGCTCGCCGCCGGCTGGGAGCGCGTGCCCGTCACCGCGACCGGCCCGACCGGGGAGCCGGTCGACACCGCCTACGCCCGCCGGGGCCCGGTGGCGCTCGTCGAGATGGCCGACGTGTCCGGGCTCGCGCGGCTGCCCGGAGCTCCGGCGCCCCGTGCTGCGACCAGCCGGGGGACCGGTGAGGTCGTCGCGGCGGCGCTCGACGACGGCTGCCGCCGGATCGTGCTGGGCAT
Source organism: uncultured bacterium (assembly GCA_964243385.1). GTDB lineage: Bacteria > Actinomycetota > Actinomycetes > Mycobacteriales > SCTD01 > SCTD01. The sequence goes on from CAXTFU010000010.1 coordinate 29,683, forward strand.
CGGCGGGAGCGCCTGCACCGACGGAGGCGCCGGGCTGCTGCAGGCCCTCGGCGCACGCGTGCGCGACGCGGACGGCGCCGAGGTCGGACCGGGGGGCGGCGAGCTCCACCGCGCGGCGACGCTCGACCTCGACGACCTGCACCCCGCGCTGCGCGGGACGCAGGTCGTCGTGGCGTGCGACGTCGACAACCCGCTGACCGGACCGCACGGCGCGGCGGCCGTCTACGGACCGCAGAAGGGCGCCGGCCCGGACGACGTCGCGGCGCTGGACGCGGGCCTCGCGCACTGGGCCGACGTGGTGGCCGCTGCCACCGGCGCCGACCGGCGCGACGCCCCGGGGGCCGGAGCCGCCGGCGGGGTCGGCTTCGCGGCGGTCGCCGTGCTCGGCGCCGACCTGCGGCCGGGCATCGAGCTGGTGCTCGACCTCGTCGGCTTCGCCGAGCAGCTCCCGGGTGCGGCCCTCGTCGTCGTCGGCGAGGGGTCGCTGGACGGGCAGAGCCTGCGGGGCAAGGCGGTCGTCGGCGTCGCCGCGGCCGCGCGTGCCGGCGGCGCCAGAGTGGTCGCCGTCTGCGGCCGCCGCGAGCTGACCGACGCGCAGCTGGCCGAGGCCGGTCTCGACGCCGCCTACGCGCTGCTCGACGTGGAGCCCGACCCCGACCGCTGCATGCGCGACGCCGCGCGGCTGCTGCCCCGGCTCGTGCAGCGGATCGTCGCCGACGGGCGGCTCGAGGGCTGAGCGGGCTACCGTCGCGCTGGTGGACGCAGAGCGTGGGGACCGGCGGCGCGTGACTCCCGTGCCGGGCGGGCCGCTGCTCGTCGAGGGCCCGGTCGAGGTCGAGCTGCCGGACGGCAGCACGGTCGTCAGCGACCGTCCCGTCGTGGCGCTGTGCACGTGCCGGCGCAGCCGGCGCCAGCCGTTCTGCGACACCAGCCACCGCACGAAGGTGCGGCCGGAGGCGACCTAGAGCGGCCGGCGCAGCGAGCTGGTGCCCGCGCTCCAGGCGCCGAGCACGTGGTCGGCGAAGCGGTCCTCGAGCAGCAGCCCGGCCTCGATGCCGAGCACGACGTCGGCGGCCAGCTGCGGCTCGCGGCGCAGCAGGTCGCGCAGCCCGGCCCGCAGCACCTGCTCGTGCACCGCGTCGGCCTCCACGTGCTCGTCGTAGAAGCGCTGCCCCGCGCCGCCGTCGGACAGCCGGTCGAAGGCCGACGACAGGCGGCGCGCCCCCGGCGACGAGGTCACCTCGATCATGACGAACTGGCCGACCGCGGCGCCGCGCAGCGAGCGGTGCAGCGCGAGCAGCGACATGAGGTTCACCGGCGCCAGGGTCGTCGCCGGGGCGCGGTCGACGTGGACCCCGTAGCCGTCGTCGAGGTCGAGCTCGCGCAGCATCGCGGCGAACAGGGCGGCGTGCATGCGCTCCGCGCGGCCGGCGCCGTACTCGTCGTGCTGCACCGACACCACCGCCACCTTGACCAGCCCCTCGAGGCGCGGCACGACGAAGGCCTGCGGGTCGGCCTCCTTGAGGTGGTACACGGACCGGTGCGCCGCGTACTCGCGCAGCTGCCACCGCTCGCCCTCGCCCGCCAGGTGCCACGACGGGCCGGTGCCCTGCACCGGGTCGAGCAGCAGCGGCGCGAGCGCCCCCTCGACGTCGTCGCTGCCCGAGGTGTCGCGGCGCAGCGCCCGCAGGAACGGCCCTTCGAGCTGGGCGCGCAGGCGCAGCAGGTCGGGATCCCACTCGAGCGCGTCGTCGACGCCGGGCAGCGGCCGGTAGTGCAGCTCGTACGCCAGGTGCAGTGCCAGCTGCAGGTCCTCGCCGTACGGGTCGACGTCGGCGCCCGGCACGGGCAGCCGGTCGAGCGGGCGCGTCCCCGTCAGGGCCTCGAGCAGCGCCTCGCTGAGCGGGCCGCGCGCGGACGGCAGCGGCTGGACGACCGGGGCGGTCGGGGACAGGGGCAGCACGGCGGTCACACCGTCAGTCTGCCCCCGTCGCCGTCGCGGGGCCCCCCGGCGACGCTTCCGCCAAGCGCGACCTGCGGCTGCCGGACGAGCGTGACACCGACGTCGAGCGCCCACGCGTCGGACCCGTCCGCCGCCTCCCAGCGACCGGCGACCGACTGCCCGTCCGCGGCGACGCACCCGACGCGCTGCCGGAACGACAGCGGCGAGGGGTCGGCCTGCTCGCGCAGCAGGGTCCAGCTCCCGTCCCGCAGCGTGCTCCGGTCGACGCGGCGCGTGTCGGACGAGTGCGGCCTGGACGCGTCCCGCTCGGCGTCGGGCTCGATCACGGCGAGGCTGTCCGGGTGCTCGGGCTGCACGACGGTCGTGCGCTGGAGCGGGTCGTGGCCGTCGAGGGCCCACGCGAAGCTGACGGTGCCGCCCTGCAGGCGGGGCACGTCGATCCGCTCGGACCACTGCCCGACGAGCACCTCGAGCGCGTCCAGCCCGGCAGGCGCTGGGCCTGCTGCACCGGCATGTCGTCGTCCTCTCGTGGTCGCTGCCTGTCGGGAGGGCAGACCCCCGGCCGGCTGAGGACCGAGCGGTCCACAGCCACGGGACCGTCCACAGGTGCGCCGTCGGGCCTCGGCGCCGTCCGGCGCGGGCGGCAGCCTGCACGGCATGGACGAGTCACGGACGGCGGCGCTGGGGCGCTACGGGGAGCAGCTGGCGGCCGAGCACCTGACGGGCGCGGGCATGACGGTGCTCGCCCGCAACTGGCGGTGCAGCGAGGGCGAGCTCGACCTCGTGCTACGCGACGCCGACGGCACGGTGGTGTTCTGCGAGGTCAAGACGCGCTCGGGCACCGGCTTCGGCGAGCCGTCCGAGGCGGTCGGCCGCCGCAAGGCCGGCAAGGTGCGGGTGCTGGCCTGCCGGTGGCTGCTCGAGCACCGGCCGCCGGGCTCGGCCGAGATCCGCTTCGACGTCGTCAGTGTCGTCCGCCGTCGCGGTGAGGCGCCGGCGCTGACGCACCTGCGGGCGGCGTTCTAGTGGCGCTCGCCCGGTCCTACGCCGTCGGCCTGGTCGGGCTCGACGGGCACGTCGTCGAGGTCGAGGCCGACCTCGCCCAAGGGCTGCCGGGGCTGACGGTCATCGGCCTGCCGGACGCCTCGCTCGCCGAGGCCCGCGACCGGGTGCGGGCCGCGGTGGTCAACAGCGGCCACAGCTGGCCGCAGCGGCGCATCACGCTGGCGCTGTCCCCGGCGTGGCTGCCCAAGAAGGGCAGCGGCTTCGACCTCGCCCTCGCCGCGTCGGTGCTCGCCGCCCACGGCGTGCTGCCGGCCGACGCCCTGCTCGGCCGGGTGCTGCTCGGCGAGCTCGGGCTCGACGGCCGGGTGCGCCCTGTGCGCGGTGTGCTGCCCGCCGCGCTCACGGCCCGGGCGGCGGGCTTCGAGGCGCTGGTGGTCCCGCTCGACAACCTCGCCGAGGCCCGGCTGCTGCCCGGGGTCAGCGCCCGCGGGGTGGCGTCGCTGCGCGACCTCGTGGCGCTGCTGACCGGTGAGCACCACGACGAGACGGTGCCGGTGCGCACGCCCCGGCCGACCCGGCCGCTGCCCGACCTGGCCGACGTCGTGGGGCAGGTCGTCGGCCGCACCGCGATGGAGGTCGCGGCCGCCGGCGGCCACCACGCGCTGCTGCTCGGACCACCCGGCAGCGGCAAGACGATGCTGGCCGAGCGGCTGCCCGGGCTGCTGCCGCCGCTGTCGCTCGAGGAGGCGCTCGAGGTCACCGCGGTGCACTCGGTGGCGGGCGCCCTGCCCGAGGACCAGCCGCTCGTCGAGTCGCCGCCGTTCCAGGACCCGCACCACACCGCGACGGTCGCGTCCGTCGTCGGAGGCGGCAGCGGGATCGCCCGACCCGGCGCCGCCTCGCTCGCCCACCGCGGCGTGCTGTTCCTCGACGAGGCGCCGGAGTTCTCGGCGCGGGTGCTCGACGCGCTGCGGCAGCCGCTCGAGAGCGGCCGGCTGACGCTCACCCGGGTCGGCGGCACCGCCGTCTACCCGGCGGCGTTCTCGCTGCTGCTGGCCGCGAACCCCTGCCCGTGCGCCAAGCCGCAGGACGGCTGCACCTGCCCGCCGGACGCCCGGCGGCGCTACCTGGCGCGGCTGAGCGGTCCGCTGCTGGACCGCATCGACCTGCACGTCGAGGTCCCGCAGGTCAGCCGGGCCGAGCTCCTGGCCGACGCGGCCGGGGTCGAGCCGAGCGCCGTGGTCGCAGCCCGGGTCGCCACCGCCCGCGGACGGGCCGCCGCGCGCTACGCCGGCACGCCGTGGCGCACCAACGGGCAGGTGCCGCCGGTCGAGCTGCGCCGTCGTTGGCCCCTGCACCGGGAGGCCTCCCGCTCGGCCGACGACGCGCTCGAGCGCGGGCTGCTCACCGCCCGCGGTCACGGCCGGGTGCTGCGCCTGGCGTGGACGCTGGCCGACCTGCAGGAGGCCGACGTCCCCGGGCCCGAGCACGTCGGCCACGCGCTCGGCTACCGGCTGGGCCGCGCCGTCGCCGAGCGGGTCGCATGAGCCGCCCGTCCGGGCCGCACCCCGAGCCGGAGCCGTCGCCCGCCCGGACCGGTGCGCCGGCGCCGTCCCGGCTCGGCGTCGGCGACCGGTCGGGTGGCGCCGTCGCCGAGCGGGTCGCATGAGCCGCCGGTCCGGGCCGCACCTCGAGCCGGAGCCGTCGCCGGTCCGGACCGGTGCGCCGGCGCCGTCCCGGCTCGCGCTCGGCGACCGGTCGGGCCGCGCCGTCGCCGGGCGGGACGCATGAGCCGCCCGTCCGGGCCGCACCCCGAGCCGGAGCCGTCGCCGGTCCCGAGCGGTACGCCGGCAGCCGAGGAGGTGCTGGCGCTGCTGGCCCTGGCCCGGGTCACGGAGCCGGGGTCGCGCCCGGTGCACCGGGCGGTGCAGGACCGCGGCGCGGTCGCGGTGTGGGACGCGCTGCGCCGAAGGCGTCCGTGCCCTCCGCTGTCGCCGGTGCTGCAGGCGGGCGCGGCCGCGCGCGCCGAGGGCTACGACCCCGCTGACGACCTGGCCCGCCTGGAGCGCGCCGGCGGGCGGTTGGTGTCGCCCGGCCACCCCGAGTGGCCCGCGGAGCAGCTCAGCTGGCCCGACGGCGTGCTGCCCGACGCCCCGCCGCTCGCGCTGTGCGTCCGGGGGGAGCACTCGCTGGCCGACGTCGCCAGCCGCGCGGTGGCCGTCGTCGGGGCGCGGGCCGCCACCGCGTACGGCGACCTGGTGGCCGGCGAGCTGGCCCGGGCGCTCGCCACCCGCGGCAGCGCCGTAGTGAGCGGTGGCGCCTACGGCATCGACGCGGCGGCGCACCGGGGGGCGCTGCTCGCCGAGGCGGCGCCGACCGTGGCGGTCCTGGGCTGCGGCGTCGACATCGCCTACCCGCGCGGCAACGACCGGCTGCTCACCCGGATCGCCGAGCACGGGCTCGTGGTGTCCGAGCACCCGCCGGGCGGCACGCCGACGCGCAGCCGCTTCCTGGTGCGCAACCGCCTCATCGCCGCGCTCACGCTGGGGACCGTCGTCGTCGAGGCGGCCCGGCGCAGCGGCTCGCTGGCGACCGCCGAGCGGGCCCGTGCGCTGTCGCGGCACGTGATGGCCGTTCCCGGCCCGGTCACGTCCGCCCTGTCGGCCGGCTGCCACCAGCTCCTGCGCGACGGCGGGCAGTGCGTCACGAGCGCCGAGGAGGTCCTCGAGCTGGTCGGGGACCTCGGCGCTGACGCCGCCGAGCCGGTGCGCGGCCGCGCCGAGCTGCGCGACGAGCTGTCCGAGACGGTGCGTCGGGTGCTCGACGCCGTGCCCGTGCGGGGCGGCGCCGGCGAGGCCGCGCTCGCCCGCGACGCCGGCGTCTCGACGCTCGTCGTGCAGCAGGTGCTCCCGCCGCTCCTGGCGCACGGGCTGGTGCAGCGCACCGGCGACGGCTGGCGGCTCACCCCGCTCGGCGCCGGCCGTCCGGCGCGGTGACCCGCGGGTGTGGTGGCGACCACGTCACCTCACCCAGCGGCGCTGCGGTGCGCCCCGCCGACCGGCGCTGCGCCCGCGGACCGGCGCTGCGCCCGCGGACCGGCGCTGCGCCCGGGGACCGGCGC
>CAXTFU010000011.1:0-15565 GCA_964243385.1 uncultured bacterium
GCGGTCGGCGAGCAGGCACAGCGTGCCGCCGGCCTCCAGCCGCTCGACGAGGACGTCGAAGGGCGGCCGGTCGCCGCCGGTCAGCGGCAGCACCTCCATCCCGAGCGACTCGCGGAAGGCGACGAAGCGGTCGTAGAGCGACTCCGGCTGCAGCCGCTCGGCGACCGTGGTGAACGGGACGCCGGTGGCGCCGCACCAGGCGCCGGCGGCGTCCCAGTTGCCGCTGTGCGGCAGGGCCAGCACGGTGCCGCGGCCGGCGGCGACGGACGCCCGCAGGCGGTGCTCGTCGACGGTCGTCGTGCCCGAGACCACCCGCTCGCGGGAGGTGACCGGCAGGCGGAACACCTCGCACCAGTAGCGGGCGTACGACCGCAGCGCCTCGCGGGTCAGGGCGTCGAGGTCGCGGTCCGGCGCCGCCCGGGCGAGGTTCGTGCGCAGCCGGTCGGTGCCGGGCCCCCCGCGCCGCCACGCGAGGTCGGCCCCGGCGCGGAACAGCGCGTGCGCGGTGCGCTCGGGCAGGGCGCGGACGGCGGCCCACCCGGCGCCGTAGGCGAGGTCGGCGGCGCGACCGGCGAGGCGGGCGCGGACGGACGCAGCGGTCGTCGTCACGCTACGACGACGCCAGCGCCGCCTGGCGGCGGACCTCCAGCAGGCGCTGCACGACGGTGATGGCAGAGGCGACGGCGAGCAGCCACAGGCCGATCGGCAGCGCGAGGTCGAGCCCGAAGCCGGTCAGCCCGGTCGCGACGAGCACGACGATGAGCCGCTCGGCGCGCTCGGCGAGGCCGACGTCGCAGCGCAGGCCGAGGCCCTCGGCGCGGGCCTTGGCGTAGCTCACGATCGACCCGGCCACCAGGCAGAACAGCGCGACGACGGCGAGCAGCCGGTCGTCGCCCTCGCCGGTGAACCAGAGCACGAGCCCGGTGAAGATCGCGGCGTCCGCGGCACGGTCGCAGGTGCTGTCGAGCCAGGCCCCGAACAGGCTCGTGCGGCCGAGCCGGCGGGCCATCGTGCCGTCGAGCAGGTCGGTGAGGACGAAGAAGGTGACGACCGCCGTCCCGACCAGGAAGGCACCGCGCGGGAACAGCACCAGCGCTGCGGTGACGACCCCGACCGTCCCGGCGAAGGTGATGGCGTCCGGGGGCACGCGGGCCCGCAGCAGAGCGTCCGCCACCGGGTCGACCACGCGGGCGAGTGCGGGGCGCACGCGCAGGTTGAGCATGGGGGTCCGTCCGTCCGGATGAGCGAGGTCCCGTCCCACGCTAGTCGCGGACGGGCGTCCCGCCCCGATAGCGTTGCGCGGCCCCGTCCGGCGGGAGGCTGTGCGGCCCGGGTCGTCCGGGCACCCCCGGACACCGGGTCGAGCAGGAGGTGGCCAGGTGCGCGATCGACGGTCCGGCGACAACCCCGCACCCGCACCCCGTGACGCCGCGCGCGTCCGCAACGTCGCGGTCGTCGGGCACAGCGGCGCGGGCAAGACGACGCTGGTCGAGGCGCTGCTCGCCCACACCGGCGCGATCGCCCGCCCGGGGCGGGTGCAGGACGGCACCGCGACGACCGACGGCGACGACGTCGAGCGGCGCTTGCACGCCTCGGTGTCGCTCGGCATCGCGCAGGTCGAGCACGACGGCGTGAAGCTCACCCTGCTCGACACCCCCGGCTCCCCCGACTTCGTCGGTGAGCTGCGTGCTGGCCTGCGGGCGGCCGACGGCGTCCTGTTCGTCGTGTCGGCCGCCGGCGGGCTGGACGCCGTCACCGCCCAGCTCTGGGCGGAGTGCGCGTCGCTCGGCGTGCCGCGCGCCGTCGTCGTCAGCCAGCTCGACAAGCCGCGGGCCGACTTCGACGAGGCCGTGGCGCTGTGCCAGCGGCTGCTCGACGAGAACGTCCTGCCGCTGCACCTGCCGATGCACGACGACGACGGCAGCGTGCGCGGTCTTCTCACGCTGCTCGACGCGCGCGTCGTCGACCACTCCTCCGGCGAGCGGGTGCTGCGGGACGCCGACCCGGAGCACGTCACCCTCACCGAGGGCCTGCGGTCGGACCTGCTCGAGGCGGTGATCGCCGAGAGCGAGGACGAGCAGCTGCTCGACCGCTACCTCGAGGGCGCCCAGCTCGACCAGGCCGGCCTGCTGGCCGACCTCGAGACGGCCGTCGCCCGCGGGCACTTCCACCCGGCGCTCGCCGTCGCGCCGCTGCAGGGCGTCGGCGTCCGCGAGCTGCTCGACCTGCTCGTCGCGGCGTTCCCGTCGCCGCTCGAGCACCCGGCGCCGGCGGTGACGGCGGCCGACGGCTCGCCGGCCGCCCCGCTGCAGGTCGACCCGGACGGGCCGCTCGCCGCCGAGGTGGTCAAGACGACCACCGACGCCCACCTCGGCCGGGTGTCGTACGTGCGCGTGTTCTCAGGCACGCTGCGGCCGGACGTGCCGGTGCACGTGTCCGGTCACGGCGACAGCGGCGCCTGGCACCGCCCCGACCACCCCGACCACGACACCGAGGAGCGGGTCGGCTCGCTGTCGTCGCCGCTCGGGACGGCGCTGCGCGGCGTCCCGTCCTGCCCCGCCGGCGACCTGTGCGCCGTCGCCCGCCTGGGGTCGGCCGAGACCGGCGACACGCTGTCCTCGCGCGAGCAGCCGCTGCTGGTCGCGCCGTGGGACCTGCCCGAGCCGCAGCTCCCGGTCGCCGTCGAGGCCGCCTCGCGCGCCGACGAGGACCGCCTCGCGGCGGCCCTCGCCCGCCTGGTCGCCGAGGACCCGACGCTGCGCCTGGAGCGCCGCGCCGACACCGGCCAGCAGCTGCTGTGGTGCGTCGGCACCGCGCACGCCGATGTCGTGCTCGACCGCCTGCGGGTGCGGTCGGGGCTGACCGTCTCGACGCCAGAGGTGCGCATCCCGGCGCGGGCGACGCTCGCCCGTCCGGTCACGGTCACCGGCCGGCAGGTCAAGCAGTCCGGCGGGCACGGCCAGTACGCCGTCGTGGTGCTCGAGGTCCGGCCCGGCGAGCCCGGCTCCGGCGTGCAGTTCTCGACGCGGGTCGTCGGCGGCTCGGTCCCGACGGGCTACCACGGCAGCGTCGAGCGGGGCGTGCGGACGCAGGCGGCCTCGGGTGTCGACGGGTCGGGGCCGCTCGTCGACCTCGAGGTCGTGCTCGTCGACGGCAAGGCGCACGCCGTCGACTCCTCCGACGCCGCGTTCGCGAGCGCCGGAGCGCTCGGCCTGCGCGAGGCCGTCGCCGCGGGCGGCACGGTGCCGCTCGAGCCGTGGTGCGAGATCAGCGTCGCCGTGCCCACCGCGTTCGTCGGCTCGGTGATGAGCGACCTGCGCGGACGCCGGGCGCGCGTCGGCGGCAGCGAGCCCGACCCGGACGACGACGAGCGCAGCGTCGTGCTCGCGGCGCTGCCGGAGGCCGAGCTGCTGACCTACGCGACCGCGCTGCGCAGCGTCTCGCACGGCACCGGCCGCTTCACGCGCCGGCCGCTCGGGTGGGAGCCGGTCCCCGTCCGCGCCTGACGGCTGCCGCTGTGCGCCGCCGGCCACCGGACGGCGCGAGGGGAGTGCGGGCGAGCGCCGCGCAGCCGGTCAGACCTCCGACCACGCCTGCGCGAGCAGCGCGCGGGTGTCGGGCAGCAGCTGCGGCAGCACCCGCGTGTGGCCGACGACCGGCATGAAGTTCGTGTCGCCGCCCCAGCGCGGGACGACGTGCTGGTGCAGGTGCGCGGCGATGCCCGCCCCACCCACGACCCCGAGGTTCATGCCGACGTTGAAGCCCTGCGCGCCGGTCGCGTGGCGCAGCGCCCGCAGCGCGTGCTGCGTCAGCGCGGCGACCTCGGCCGCCTCCTGCGAGGTCAGCTCGTCGTACGACGCGACGTGCCGGAACGGGACGACCATCAGGTGCCCGGCGTTGTACGGGTAGAGGTTGAGCACCGCGAACGAGACCTCGCCGCGGGCGACGACCAGGCCGTCCTCGTCGGACAGCGCCGGGATCGTGCAGAACGGGCAGTCGCCGCCCTTGCCCTCGCCCTTGATGTAGGCCATCCGGTGCGGGGTGTACAGCCGCGAGAACGCGTCGGCGATGCCGACACCGTCCTGCTGCTGGGCCTGCTCGCGGTCCCCGGTCGGCTCGGTCACGTCCGCGACTCCACGGCCGCGACCACCTTCGCGATCGCCTCGTCCACCGGGACGCCGTTCTCCTGCGTCCCGTCGCGGTACCGGAACGAGACGGCGTCCTTGCTGACGTCGTCCTCGCCGACGATGAGCATGAACGGCACCTTCGCCTTCTGCGCCGTGCGGATCTTCTTCTGCATGCGGTCGTCGGAGGTGTCGACCTCGACCCGGACGCCCTTCGCGCGCAGCCTGCCGGCCACGTCCTGCAGGTAGGCGTCGTAGTCGGCGTGCACCGGGATGCCGACGACCTGCACCGGCGACAGCCAGGCCGGGAACGCGCCGGCGTAGTGCTCGAGCAGCACGGCGAAGAAGCGCTCGATCGAGCCGAACAGCGCGCGGTGCAGCATGACCGGCCGCTGGCGGGTCCCGTCGGCGGCGGCGTACTCGAGCTCGAAGCGCTCGGGCAGGTTGAAGTCGACCTGGATCGTCGACATCTGCCAGGTGCGGCCGATCGCGTCGCGCGCCTGCACCGAGATCTTCGGGCCGTAGAACGCGGCACCGCCCGGGTCGGGCACGAGCTCGAGGCCGGACGCGTCGGCGACCTGCTGCAGCGCGGCGGTCGCCTCGTCCCACGCCTCGTCGGTGCCGACCGACTTGTCGGGGTCGCGGGTCGACAGCTCGAGGTAGAAGTCCTCCAGCCCGTAGTCGCGCAGCAGGCCGAGCACGAAGGTGAGCAGCTTGCCGAGCTCGTCGGCCATCTGCTCGCGGGTGCAGTAGATGTGCGCGTCGTCCTGGGTGAAGCCGCGGGCGCGGGTGAGCCCGTGGATGACGCCGGACTTCTCGTAGCGGTAGACCGTGCCGAACTCGAACAGGCGCAGCGGCAGCTCGCGGTAGGACCGCCCGCGCGCCGCGAACACCAGGTTGTGCATCGGGCAGTTCATGGGCTTGAGGTAGTAGTCGGCCCCCGGCTTGTCGCCCACGGCGTCGAGCTGCATCGGCGGGTACATGCCGTCGGCGTACCAGTCCAGGTGCCCCGAGGTCTCGAACAGCGAGCCCTTGGTGATGTGCGGGGTGTTGACGAACTCGTAGCCCTCGGCCAGGTGCCGCCGGCGCGAGTAGTCCTCCATCTCCATGCGGACGATCCCGCCCTTGGGGTGGAAGACCGCGAGGCCCGAGCCGATCTCGTCCGGGAACGAGAACAGGTCGAGCTCGCTGCCGAGGCGGCGGTGGTCGCGCTTCTCGGCCTCCTCGAGCATCGTCAGGTGCGCCTTCTGCGCGTCGCGGCTCTCCCAGGCGGTGCCGTAGATGCGCTGCAGCTGCTGGTTCTTCTGGTCGCCGCGCCAGTAGGCGGCGGCGGTGCGCATGAGCTTGAACGCGGGGATGTCGCGGGTGGTCGGCAGGTGCGGGCCGCGGCAGAGGTCCTTCCACACCAGCTCCTCGCCGGTGAGGTTGTCGTAGATCGTCAGCTCGCCGCCGCCGACCTCCACGCTCGAGCCGTCGTCGTCGCTCGACGAGCCCTTCAGGCCGATGAGCTCGAGCTTGAACGGCTCGTCCGCCAGCTGCTCGCGCGCGTCCTGCTCGGACACGACGCGGCGGCTGAAGCGCTGGCGCTGCCGGACGATCTGCTCCATGCGCTTCTCGATGGCGCCGACGTCCTCCGGCGTGAACGGCCGCTCGGGCAGGAAGTCGTAGTAGAAGCCGTCTCTGACCGGCGGGCCGATCCCGAGCCGGGTGCCCGGGAACAGGTCCTGCACGGCCTGGGCGAGCACGTGCGCGGCGCTGTGCCGCAGCACCGCCCGGCCGTCCTCGCTGCCGTACGGCACTGCCTCGACGACGTCGCCCTCGGCGACCACGTGCGCCAGGTCGCGCAGCTCGCCGGCGATGCGGGCGACCGCGCTGTCCTTGCTGCCGGCGGCCCGCAGCACCTCCCCCGCCGTCGTGCCCGCCTGCTCCGCGGTCACGTGGACGACGGCGGGCGGTGCGGGGGTGGACACGGGGTGCTCCTTGCAGGTGGGTCGGACGAGACGGGTCCAGCGAGCCTATCGGCGCTCCGCCAGCCAGCACGCCGACGGGCGGCGCCCTGCGAGCAGGAGCGCCGCCCGTCGGACGAGGCAGTGCGGGCTCAGGCGAGCGAGGCCTTGAGCGTGATGTCGACACCGGTGAGCGCCTTGCTGACGGGGCAGCTGGCCTTCGCGTCCTGAGCGGCCTGCTCGAAGCCTGCGGCGTCCAGGCCCTCGACCTCGCCGACCACGGTGAGCGCGATGCCGGTCAGGCGGAAGCCGCCGTCGCCCTTGTCCGGGCCGAGCGAGACGTCCGCGGTGACGTCGAGGCTCTGCGGGGTGCCGCCGGCCGCGGCGATGAGCGCCGACAGCTGCATGGCGTAGCAGGAGCTGTGCGCCGCGCCGACGAGCTCCTCGGGGCTGGTCGTGCCCCCGGCGTCGTCGGCGGCGCGCTTCGGGAAGGACACCTCGAAGGTGCCGACCTTGCTGCTGCTGAGCTCGACCTGGCCGGAGCCGGTCTCGAGGGTGCCGTTCCAGGCGGTGCGTGAGGTGCGAGTGGGCATCGTCGTCTTCCTCCGGGAGAAGTAGCTGCGTCAGGGGACGCTCGTCTGTGCAACTCGCGGGTGCTGCCGGTGTTCCCGTCGCAGGAACGGCACGCAGCAGGGAACAGGCCACGGCAGGCGGGCGGTTGCACCTCCTGAGCGGCGGGCAGGCAGCTGCGCCCGCAGCACGACCGGCTCCCCCGACGAGGTGCCGGCGGCGCGGGCCCCGGCCCGTCGCTCGACCACCCGCAGGGGTGGCCAGGCCGCCCGACGCGCGGCCGACGCACCAGGACCGCACCGACAGGACCTGTCCGTGACGACCGACCGCAAGGAGCCCCCGTGCGCATCGTCCTCGCCCGACTGGAAGCCCTGCTCACCCCCGAGCGTCCGACCTGCCCGCGCTGCGAGCGCAACGTGCGGTCCGTGCGCGACCACACGTACTGCCGCAGCTGCCGCTGGACCGCGGCGATCGTCGCCTGACGGCTGCGCGCGTCACTCGACGGGCGTCACCCCGCCGGCCACGGCGACGCAGTTCGTGTACGGCCAGGCGTCGATGCGGTAGCACGGTCCGCCACTGAGCTCGAGCACGAAGGTCGCGCTGAGCTCCTCCTGGGGCCGGACCTCGCTCGAGCCGACGGTCAGCTCCAGCGAGAGGTCCAGGTGCTGCACCTCGCCGTCGCAAGTCCCGGTGGCCGTGCCGTCCGTGGTCGTGTTCAGCGTCCAGCCGGCGTACTGCAGCGGCGGGAGGGTGGTGGCGAAGCCGCTGACGGTGTAGGTGTAGCCCTGCTCGCACTGGACCTCCACCTCGGAGCTCAGCTCGTTCGCGCTGCTGAAGCGGAACGAGCTGAGGAGGATCGTGGTGGGGACGGCAGCGGCCTCCGCTCGGTCGTCCTGCTCGAGCCAGGCGATGCTGCGCTGCGCCGCGGCGACCAGCTCGGCCCGGGCCGCCACGTCGCGGACCTGGTTCTCGGCGCGGGCGGCGAACTGGCGCAGGTAGTTCAGCGTCCGCACCTCGCTGCCGGTCTGCTCCTCGCCGAGCGCCCGCTGCAGGCGGTCGAGCAGGCTGCTGGCCGTGCCGGCGCTGACCCGGCCCTCGGACCGCAGCTCCTGGACCAGGGCGATGAGGTCGGCGATGCCGTGGTTCGCCGGCGCCTGCGCGATCGGGGCCGCCTCGGCGGCGACTGGCTCGGCGGCGAACGACGGGCTGCTCACCGCACCGCTGAGCGCCGTGGTCGTGGCAGCCACGAAAGTCAGTGCGGCGAGGGAGGAACGACAGCTGCGTGCGATCACGAGGACCCATCTCTCCGGGACGGTCGGGCGGCGGTCGGGTGAGCATCCACTGCACAGCAGCGGCCGACAAGGGCGGGCCCGCAGCCAGGTCGGCCGGGACCAGCCGGCTGCCCGTGTGCTGAGGCGCAGACACGCGCTGTCCCTCGTCGGGTGCAGGTGACCATCGCCCGGCGTGTCAGGTGGCACGGCGCCCCGCGTCGAGCGGGACCTGTCGCACGAGCGGCCTTCGAGGTGGACGTAGCAGGACTCGAACCTGCGACCTCACGCGTGTGAAGCGTGCGCTCTAACCAACTGAGCTATACGTCCTGATTGAGCTGTACGTCCCGACTGAGCTGTACGTCCGGTGCGCTTCGCGCGGCGCAGACACTACCGCAGCAGGCCGCGCCGGCTCAGAGTCCGACGAGCGCGAGCAGGCGCGACACGAGCTCGTAGCGGCCGATCGCCCAGACGGCGACGCCGAGGGCGACGAGCCCGCCGACCGTGACCAGCGCCGACAGGACGGGCCTGCGCCGGGCGTCGCGCCAGGCCGCCTGGGCGCTGCGCTTGGCCCGTTCGAGCCACCGGTCGGCCCAGGCGAACTCGGTCGACCAGATGTAGAGCCCGAGCAGGATCGGCGGGATCGTGAGCGGTCCCGGCGCGACGACCAGGGCGCAGCCGAGCAGGACGAAGGCCAGCCCGACCACGAAGACCAGGACCTGCAGCAGCTGCGCGCCGCCGGGCGTGCGGCGCAGCCGTGCCCGCCAGCCCGTCGTGCTGAGGTGCGCACGCGCGGTCCGGGGCGCGCCCGGCTCGTCGACCGACCGCGAGGTCACGGCGTCATGCCTGCCCGCTCGCGACGACAGGACCGAGCGGTTGCGGGGGCGGCGTCGCGCCGCGCTCGCGCGAGACGGCGTACGCGGCCACCGCCGCGGTCCCACCCTCGACGTCCAGGTCGCGGACCACGTCGACCTCCGACGAGGTGACGTCGAACGAGCTGACCGGGCGCAGCGCGCCCTGGCGGTCCTGGGTCCACAGGACGTAGCGGGACTCGCCCGAGGTCGGCGTCAGGCCGTCGAGGACCAGCGACACGTCGTCGTCGGACACGACCGCGACCACCACGACCTCCCCGTCGTCCCCGGCGAGCTTGACGTTGGTCGCGCCGGGGCGGGTGAGCTCGCCCACCGCGACGGCGAGGCGCCGCTCGCGCTGCTCGGCAGCGTCCTGGTCGGCCCGCAGCGCGAGGTTCCACCCGCCGAGCGAGACGACGAGCGCAGCAGCGGCGGCGACCCCCGCCCAGCGGACCGCCGCGGGCGCCCGGCGGACGCGCCGGGTCCGCGCCTCGTCCAGCGACGACACCGGCGCCGGCTCGGGAGCAGGTGCGGCCTCGACGCGGTGCGAGCCCTGACCGGCGCGCTCGGCGTCGGCCCGGATGCCCGCGCGGATGCCCTCCAGGACGGACGGCGGTGGCTCGACGGGCTCGCTGGCGTGAGCGAGCAGCCCGAGGGTGGTGCGGTGCTCGACCAGGTCGGCCGCGCAGCGGGCGCACGACCGCAGGTGGTCGAGGAAGATCTGCTCCTCGTCGGGCTCCAGGGCGGACACCGCGTGCCCGACCGCCAGCTCCTCGTAGGTGCGGTGCTCGTCGGCGAGGTTCACCGGGCACCTCCCGCGGCGCCCCAGGGACCGGCCGGCGGCTCGCCGCCGCCGCCAGCGGCGTTGGACAACCCGTCGAGCGACTCCTTCATGCGCTTCATCCCGGCCAGCATGCGGGTCTTGACGGTGCCGAGCGGCGTGGACGTCAGCCCCGAGATCTCGCGCTGGGTGTAGCCGCCGAAGTACGCCAGGGTCAGCGCCTCGCGCTGGGGGTCGGGCAGCGTCTTGAGCACCTCGCGGACGCGCTCGCGGCGCACGAGCGACCAGACGGCCTCGTCGACCTTGGGCGCGTCGGACTCCTGGGTCTCGAGCAGGTCGGCCGAGGTGCGCCGCTTGCGCAGGTTCTCCTCGCGCCGCACGCTGTCGACCGACTTGTGGTGCGTCATCGACAGCAGCCAGGTCGAGAAGCCGCCACGGGTGGCGTCGAAGCGGGCGGCGTCGCGCCACAGCACGAGGAACACCTCCTGCACGACGTCCTGGGCCAGCTGCTCGTCGGTCAGGATGCGGCGCGCCAGGCTGTAGCACGGACGACCGTAGCGGGCGTACAGCGCTTCGAGCGCAGCGGCGTCGCCCTGCTGCACCAGCCCGACGAGGGCCGCGTCGTCCAGGTCGGCGTGGCTGGTCGGTGGCGTGCTGCTGCCGGCGGGGCGACCGCGGGGCAGCGTCATCGTGGTCCTCACCTCAGGAGTTCGCCGCCCGAGGCTCGACGGATGGGAGGCGCTTGCCACACCGAACCTACCGCCGAGGGGCGTCCGTGGGACAGGAGTGACGGGACGGGGCCGTTCGGGTGAACCTGCCAGGCGCGTCGCGCCGACGAGGTTCGGACAGGCTCCCGGCGGGGATCCTGACGCGGAAGCAGGGGCCGCCTGGGTCCCTGTCCAGAGGAGGACGAGCCATGACCACCCGCCGCCCCACCTCGGTCAGCTCGGAGCTCCACCTGCGCCTGGTCGTCCCCGGTGCCGCGTCGCTGCCGGTGCTCGCAGACCTCGAGTACGAGACTGCCGACCCGTACGCGGTGAAGGTGTCCTTCCACACCGGGGCCGCGTCCTCGGGTGACGTCGTGCAGTGGACCTTCGCCCGCCAGCTGCTCACCGACGGCCTGGCCGCCCCCTCCGGCGAGGGTGACGTGCAGGTCTGGCCGTCCACGACCTCCGGCGCGTCCGTCGTCTGCCTGTCCCTGTCCTCCCCCTCCGGCCGCGCGCTGTTCGAGGTCCCGCTCACCGAGCTCGCCGAGTTCCTCGGCCGCACCTACGCCGCCGTGCCCACCGGGCTCGAGGGCGACTTCGTCGACGTCGACGCCGAGCTGGCGCTGCTGCTCTGGGCCGAGCCCGAGACCTGATCCGCCCGGTCGGCTCTGCTAGGGTTCCATCTCGTTGCGAACGGCCTCCGGGCCCGAGCGACATGCGGACGTGGCTCAGTTGGTAGAGCACAACCTTGCCAAGGTTGGGGTCGCGGGTTCGAATCCCGTCGTCCGCTCGAAGAGGGTCTCGGCTCTCAGGCGTGGCCGGGTGGCCGAGTGGCTTAGGCAAGGGCCTGCAAAGCCCTGTACGCGGGTTCGATTCCCGCCCCGGCCTCACTCGGCAGACAACTCCACAGCACGGGCGATTGGCGCAGTCTGGTAGCGCGCTTCCCTGACACGGAAGAGGTCACAGGTTCAAGTCCTGTATCGCCCACCCACGAACGCGCAGGTCAGGCCGTGCGCCGCCTGCGGGCGTGGCGCCGACGAGCTGCGCATCACGATCCGGCCCGGGACGGCCCGGACGTCTCTGTTGCCGGCGTCATGCCGCGACCGCCTGATGTTGCGGGATCGACCGCTCGCGGCCGGGCTGCTCCGGCTTGCTGCTCCCGTCGAGACCACGCCCGGATCCATCGTCCGAACTCGTGTGATCATGCCGAGAGTGTGATCTTGCCGTCGATCGGATGTCGGCATGACCAGGTGGCCGGGCGCGCCGGCTGTGCTCCACTGCTGTCTCCGGTCGGTCCTGTCGGACGGGTGGATCGGGTCAGGGCGTCAGCGGTGGGGTGTTCGCTGCGGTGGCCATCTGCTCCCACTGCTTGCGCCAGGGCCAGCCGGTCGTCGGCACGTGCAGGGTGATCCGTCGGGCGGAGCGGGCGAGCCGTCCGGGAACGGTGATGAGCTGCGCGCGGATCGTGCCGGTGTTGGCTCGGGGTTGAGGCCGGCGCCCGTGCCGTCCCGCAGCAGTGGGCTGCGAGCTCGCAGCACGCCTCCCCCAGCGGCTGCTGGGAGGTCGGCTGAGTCCTTGAGGATCCGAATTGGCATGAGCTCCATCCATGAAGAGCAAGACCGTGCACCCCGTGCTCCGCACCTGCGACGTCGAGCGCACCCTGCACTTCTCCGTGGGCTACGTCGGATGCAAGCTCGACTGGCAGGAGGGAGACGGCTCCGGACCCACCTGCGCGCAGGTGTCCCTGGGACCGCTACAGGTCCACCTGTCCACTCACCACGGCGACGGCACGCCCGGCACGGTGTTGTTGATCGAGATCGCGGCCATCAAGACCTTCCTGGATGAACTCCACGGCAAGGACTACCCGTTCACAGATCCGGGCCTCGACGCGGGGCCGGCAACATGCTTCGGTTCTTCGAGCGCGGGGCCACCCTCTGACCCAGAGTCCGCGGCGCCAACAGCCGCAAGAACCACGTGTCGGCCGCAACTCGTCGATGGGGCCGACGAGCTCTGACCCGGTGGAGTCAGTCGACCTTGACAGAGCCGGTCGGGCGTGACCACCACCTGCGCGTCGCCGGCCCGCAGGCAGGAGCGCCCCGTCCAGCGCGAGCCGCCGGCCAGCGTCCCGGACGCGTGGTCGGTGCACGTCTTCTTGCACCCCGCTGCTGCCAGCGCGTCGGGCTGCCCGTCCGCATGCTGACCAGCAGTGCCGACCCGCGCGCATTCGACCAGCGTCACCCGGCGGACGCGTCACGAAGGTTCCTCGCGTGCCGTCGTTCGCGGGACGGGTCGCGAGACGGCTGCGCCGGCTCAGGGCCAGGCACCCGAGGAGCGTCTCGCAGGATGGTCGTTCCGGAGCCAGTCGACCTGCCGGCTCAGGCGCAGCCTGCGGGATGTCTCCGTCGACGACAGTCGACAACAGGCCGAGGAGCAGATGGTGCGGGCCGGTCGCAGCACGACCGGAGAGCCCCCGTGCTGGGCCCTCGGGCTCAGGGCCGAGGAGCGGTGATGCCCTCCTGACCCTGGTGCGTCGTGCCGGGGCGCAGGCTCCTCAGGCCGGTGCGGATCTCGCTGACCATGATCTCGGGCTGTTCGAAGGCTGCGAAGTGTCCGCCCTTGTCCGCTTCACCGAAGTGGATCAGCTCGGTGTAGGTGTCCTCGATCCAGCTCCGCGGCAGGCGCGGGATGTCCCGCGGGAAGACGGTCACCGCGACCGGCAGCGTCAGCTTCGGGCCGGCGAAGGTGCCCGACCTGTTCTCCCAGTAGATGCGCGCGGACGATGCGGCGCTGTTGGTGTACCACTGGAGCGAGATCGCGTTCAGCATCTCATCGGTGGTGAGGGCGTCCTCCGCGAGCCCGTCGTTGTCCGTCTTGGACTGGAACTTCTCGTAGATCCAGGCCGCCTGGCCGGCGGGTGAGTCGGCCAGCGCAACGCCTACGGTCTGCGGCCTGGTCGCCTGGAGGTGGTTGGACCCACCGAGGTCGCCGGAGTAGAGGGCGAGGGTGTCCACGGCATGGCGCTCCTCGCGCGAGAGCGTGTCGGGGATCTGCGCCGGGAACGCGAACTGGGTGTTCAGGTGGATCCCGAGGAGGCCTTCGGGCTGCATGGCCCCCAGCGCAGTCGTCACGACGGCGCCCCAGTCACCACCCTGAGCGGTCCAGTGCTCGTACCCCAGTCGCTTCATGAGCTCCACCCATGCGGTGGCGATGCGGGGGACCGTCCATCCCGTCTCAGCAGGCTTCTGGGAGAACCCGAACCCGGGCAGCGACGGGATGACGACGTCGAAGGAGTCCTCGACGTCACCTCCGAAGGCCACCGGGTCGGTCAGTGGGCCGATGAGCTTCAAGAACTCGACGATGGAGCCGGGCCATCCGTGGGTCAGGATGAGCGGCATCGCTCCAGCGTTCCTGGACCTGACGTGGATGAAGTGGACGTCCAGCCCGTCGATCATGGTGAGGAAGTGCGGCAGACGATTGAGCTGCGACTCGAAGCGACGCCAGTCGTACTGCCGCGCCCAGGAGTCGACCAGCGATCGGATCTGTTCCAGGCGGACGCCCTGCGACCAGTCCGGGACGGTCTCCGCAGTGGGCCACCGCGTGTTGTCCAACCGCTGCCGCAAGTCCTCGAGCTCGGAGTCGGGGACTGCGACGGTGAACGGGCGGACGAGGGTCGAGGTCGAAGCAGTTCGGGTCACGATCTGAACTCCTGGGTCTGGGGCTCGCACGGCGGACGTTGCACATCGGTGTGCAATGTAGCCCTCTTGCACAGCCGTGTGCAACCATGGCCTGGTGAAGATCGAGTCCGTCTGGGGCGCCGCATGAAGGACACCCGGGAGCGTCTCCTCGACGTTGCGCTCATGGTGTTGGGGCGTGACCCGGAGGCCGGCATGGGTGAGATCGCCGCCGCTGCAGGCGTGGTCCGCCGCACCGTCTACGGCCACTTCCCATCCCGCACCGACCTCGTGCGGACCCTCGCGCAACGGGCCGCGAGCGAGGTCCTTGCCGTGCTCATCGAGGTCGACGCCGCCGACAGAACGGCCGATGCGGTGTGGACCGAGTTCGTCGCCCGCCTGTGGCCGTTGATGCACCGCTACCGAGTGCTGGTGGTGCTGCGGCGCGGCGAGCACGGCGAGGAGATCCACGCGCTGCTCGCGCCGGTCGAGAAGGACCTCGCCAGCCTCGTGGAGCGAGGTCAGGACAGCGACGTCTTCGGAGCTCACCTGCCAGCCGGCATCCTCAGCCAGCTCGCCTGGGCCGTCGTGTTCGCCGTCGCGGACAACGACTTCCCGGACGAGACCTCGGGCGTCCGCGCGGTGACGGTGACCAGCCTGCTGCTGCTGGGCGTTCCTGAGGCCCGCGCCAAGGCTCTCGCGAGCGGCCGGCCGTGACATCGGCAGCGGGCCGCTCCTCGCCACCCTGCTCTGTGGGCGACGAGCCCCGCACGCTCGCCGGGGCCGGCGCTGCTCGCGCGACGACGTCGGCCCGCTGCCGCTGGGACGGCGTCCGCGGTCATTCGTGACCGACCTGCCGCACGGGCTCGCCGCGGACCCGCGGGCAGCTCGGACGCCCACAGGTCCCGTGACCCGAGCCGAGCCACTGCCTGATCCGCCTTGCCGATCTGCGTGTTGACGCCTGTGGCTGATGGCGCTAGCTTCTGGCTACGAACGCTAGCCACTATGGAGGACACCATGACCGACCACCTGGACCGTGCTGGCAACACCATCGCCTACGACGTGACCGGCGACGGGCCCCTGGTCGTCCTCGCGCACGGCATGGGCGACAGCCGGCACTCCTACCGCTTCATCGTCCCAGCCCTGGTGACGGCGGGCTACCGGGTCGCCAACGTCGACATCCGCGGCTGCGGTGACTCCAGCCTCGGCTGGGACGGCTACAGCCGCACCGACATCGCCGGTGACCTGGTGGCCGTCGTGCGTCACCTGGGTGGCCCGGCGGTGATCATCGGGCAGTCGATCAGCGGCGGTGCGGCGACCATCGCTGCCGCCACCGCGCCAGACGTGATCACCGGGGTGGTCGAGCTGGCCCCCTTCACCCGCAAGCAGTCGGTCAGCCTGGGCGGGCTGCTGCGGGTCAAGCGCCACCGGGCCGCCTCGACGCAGCTCGGCATGGTGATGGCGCTGGGGAGCCTGTCGGCCTGGAAGACGTACCTGGACCAGGCCTACCCCACCAAGCCCGCCGACTGGGCCGGCGAGCTGGGCCGGATCGACACCACGATGAGCGAGGTCGGCCGGATGAAGGCCCTGCAGGCCATGTGCAAGGGCGCACCGACCGATGCCGGCGCCCAGCTGCCCAACGTCACC
>CAXTFU010000011.1:15575-30955 GCA_964243385.1 uncultured bacterium
ATCGCCGACCTGCCCGCCGGCCTCGGCGAGCTGGCCGTGATCGAGGGCGCCGGTCACTACCCGCACGCCCAGCTGCCCGACGAGGTCCTCGCCCTGACCCTGCCGTTCCTGGCCAAGACGCTGACGCGTGCCTAGGGCCGGGCTCGGCCCGTCCTCGGTCACCGCGGCCGCCGCTGCCCTGGTCGACGAGGTCGGCTTCTCGAACCTCAACATGGGCCTGCTCGCCGAGCGGCTCGGGGTCAAGTCCCCCTCGCTGTACAAGCACATCGCCAGCCAGGCCGACCTCGCCCACCGGATCGCCGTGCTGGCCATGAACGAGCTCTCGAACGCCATCCGCGACGCCACCCAAGGGCGGGGCGGCAGCGAGGCGCTCGTCGCCGGTGCGCACGCGATGCGGACGTGGGTGCTGACGCACCCCGGCCGGTACGCAGCGGGCAACGCCGCCCTCATCACCGGACCGGACGACCCGCTGATCGAGGCCAGCGGGCGGGTCATCGACTCGTGGGCGGCGATGCTGCACGGCTACGGGCTGGACCCCGCTGAGGAGATCCACGCGCTGCGGATGCTGCGCAGCGTCCTGCACGGCTTCGCGTCCCTGGAGGCGATCGGCAGCTTCCAGCGCGACACCGACGTCGACGACAGCTTCACCTGGATGCTCGGCTTCATCGACCAGGGCCTGAGCGCCAGACGGCCCGACCTGCTCCCCGCTCCCTGACCGCTTCGTCCGTCACCTCGCAGGCCACTCGACACTTCCCGGAGTCCCATCGTGAGCTACGTCATCAAGACCGAGATCGACATCGACGCCAGCAAGGACGCGGTCTGGGCCGTCCTGGTCGACTTCCCCCGCTACGGCCAGTGGAGCAACTTCTCACGCGTCGAGGGCAGGGCCCAGGTCGGCAACAGGCTGTCGATGAAGATGCCCGGCTTCTCGTTCAGGCCGACCGTCACCGTCGCGGACACCGGCGCGCAGCTGCAGTGGTCCGGCACGCTCCTGTCCGAGCGGCTGTTCCTCGGCAGGCACTCCTTCCTCCTCACCGCCAACCCGGACGGCACCACCCACCTCATGAACCACGAGGAGTTCTCCGGCGGCCTGACGACCTTGTTCCAGCGCTTCATGAAGCAGGGCGCCGACAACGGCTACACCGACTTCAACGCCGGCCTCAAGCGGCAGGTGGAGGACCGCGACGAGCAGCAGCGCACCTGACCCGGCCCCCGTTGCATCCCTCCTGTGGGGGACCTGCGGGGGGACTCGTCGGGGACGACCGCAGGGTGCCGGGTCCCTACGTCGATCCCAGAACGATCAACCCGATCGCGTCAACGTGGCCGAACGACCGGACGGCAACCTCCCCCCTGCCGGACGGGGCGAAGCTGCCGAACCTGCCGGTCCTGGTCCTGTCCGGGGACCTGGACGCCAACACCACCAGCCGGCCGGCCGGCAGGCCGCCAGCCAGTTCCCGCACGCCACCTCCAGGGAGTACCGGAACGTCGGACACGCCCCGGGAACCGCACCGGAGGGCGTGGCGGTCATCCTGTCCTTCATCGTCGCCGGTCGGGCCTGACAACCCGACACCAGCACGCCCGAGAGGCCTGGGCGCAGCCGACGTGGTGCGACAGCAGAGCTCCCGGCCACGTCGTGACGACGTCGCCCAGGCTCTCGCTCCGGCGAGACGGCTGTCCTTGGCCTTGCAGAGGGCGGCGAACGTCGGCGCGGGTGCGGGGGGAGGAGCGCGACGACGGGACCCGTAGGGCCTGGCCCCGGTGCGGGCTTCAGCGCCGTTCGGGAGCCGAGCGCCGTTCGGGAGCCGAGCGCCGCTCGGTCACCAGGACAGCGGCCTGGGTCCGGCGCTGCAGCCCGAGCTCGGCGAGCACGGAGCTCACGTGGTGCTTCACGGTCGTCTCGGCGAGGAACATGCGCTCGCCGATCTGCCGGTTCGTCAGGCCCTCGCCGATGAGATCGAGGATGCGGCGCTCCTGGTCGGTGAGCACGTCGAGCGGGTCCGGCGCCGGCTGCTCGCGCAGCCGGGCCATGACGCGGGCGGTCGAGCGGGCGTCGAGCAGCGAGCCGCCCGCCGCAACGGTGCGGACGGCGCCGACGAGGTCGCCGCCGCGGATGTCCTTGAGCACGTAGCCGGCTGCGCCGGCCAGGACCGTCCCGACCAGGGCGTCGTCGTCGGAGAACGAGGTGAGCATCAGGCAGGTGACGTCGGGCAGCAGCGAGCGCAGGTCGCGGCAGACGGTGACGCCGTCACCATCCGGCAGGCGCACGTCGAGCACCGCCACGTGCGGGCGCACGGCCGGCACCCGGACGAGCGCCTCGGCAGCGGTGGCCGCCTCGCCCACGACGACGAGATCGCCCTCGGCCTCGAGCAGCTCGCGCACGCCGCGGCGCACCAGCTCGTGGTCGTCGAGCAGGAACACCCGCACCGCGCTGGTCTCCGCTGCCATGCACCCAGCATGGCGCAGGCCGTGCGCGCCGCAGCGGGTCGCGCGGGGTCAGTCGACGAGGCTGACGACGTCCTCGACGGGCCGGCGACCGCTGCGGCTCTGGGCGGCGCCGTGGCCGACGCGCAGCAGCATCTGCGGGTGCCCGACGACGCCGAGGACGTGCCGCACGCGGCGCCGCAGGGCGGGCACCTCGAGCACCTGCGTCAGCGGCTGCGCGGCGACGCCGGCGAGGGTCGCCTCGAGCAGGACGCGAGCGCGTGCCCGGACCAGCCGTCCCAGCGCTGCTCGGAGAGCTGGTCCCGGCACTGACACGATCTCGCCGGTCTCCAGGCTCCGCAGGCACGGGCCCTGGCCGAGCCCGCACTGCGCGTCGTCGACCGCGGCCGCCCGCGCGTCGCTGCTGACCACCGTCAGCGGGAAGCGGCCGCGGCGCAGCCTCAGCTCGCAGGACACGTCGAGCGTCCGGGCGGCGACCTGCGCCAGGTCGGTGAGGAAGCCCTCCACGCTGTGCGTCCCCACCAGCAGGCTGAACAGCTCGACGACGTCGAGCGGCGTCACCTGGCGGGCAGCGCACGAGCGGCCTCGGCAGCCTCAGACTGCCACCCGCACCGACCGGTGCGGTCGCGTCAGGATGGGAGGCAGCCCAGCGCGGAGACGCGCTGCCGGCGAGTCGAGCCCGACCGCTCGACGGACCTGCGCCAACGGAGCAGACGTGAAGGTCTCCCTGGACCACGGCGCCGCCGTCCTGCACCTGACCAGCAGAGCCGAGCCAGTCGGTGTCCGGCTCACCTCGGCGGCGAGCTCGACCTCGCCCCCTGCCAGCACCTCGTCGACGCCTGTCAGGTGCAGGTCCACCGGCCGCGACCGTCTGCGCGGCGGGATCTCGCCCGCACCCGGCTCCACGAGCCCCAGCGCCCCGGATGCGGCACGGGTTCGGGCCTGACACAGCGTCGTCGGACACCGCCGTGATGAGGATGGACCGGAGCAGGGGTGTAGGCGTGCGCGCGGCGGGTCGGCGTAGACGGAACCAGGAGCGCGTACCGGTTCCGGACGGTCGTCGGGGTGATTCGGTACAGCGGGCCCGTGCCCAGTCCGGTCAGGATCACCGCGTCCAACAGCGCCTGGCAAGCCGTCCGGATGCGCGGCTTGAACTCGCGGCTGGCCAGCCAGGTGCCGGCGTAGCGCTCCAGCGTCAGCACCAGCGCGCCTTCACCTCAGGCTCCGTCCATGTTCACGGGCCACGTCCGTGGCCTGCTCGACAGCCACGCAGCGGATTGGAGCTTGGTGTCGAAGATGACCGGCGCCGGCCGCAGGACACCGCCCCGGCCTGGAACCGGGCCTGCCAGCGCCCTGACGGGAGCTGCCGCGTCGTGCCTGCTCCGGACTGCCTGCGCTTCGCCATGCTCACCGAACTGGTCGCCGCAGCATCCCGGTCAGAGGTCCTCGGGCTGGTCGAGCCGCCGATCCATGGCCGTCACAGCGGCTGCCACAGTCGGCGTCGGCCGGTGCCGGTGGACGCTCGGCGTCAGCTTCGTGCTCGTGCGTCCGAGGACGTCCGCGACCCTCGGCCCGTGCGCGCCGCCTCGGCACCGGGCCTTCCTACGGCTGTCGGAGCAGGGGCATGAGGATCTCGTCGACGACCTGCTCGACGAAGGCGGCGTCCAGGGGCAGGCCGATCCCGGCCACCTGGTGGAACGCGAGTCCCGGGAAGACGCGAGCGAGCAAGGGGACGTCGCAGTCCGGCCGTGCCTCGCCACGCTCGACCGCGGCGGTGATGACGCCGGCGAACTCGGCCAGGCGAGGGCGGCCGAGCACCTCGCTGACCGTCGCCCGCAGCTCGGGGTCGCGCGACATGGCGGTCAGCAGGCCGCCGACGACGGCGGTGTGGCGCACCCCGGCCTCCAGGAAGCCCTGCGCGAGCGCCATCAGGTCGCCTCGCAGCGTTCCGGTGTCCGGCAGCGGCTGCGTGCTGTGCAGCGCCGTCACGGCGTCCAGGACCAGTGCGGTCTTGTTCGGCCACCGCCGGTACACCGTCGCTCGTCCGGCGCCGACCCGGGCGGCCACCGCGTCGATGGTCAGCCGGTCGTAGCCGATCTCGATGAGCAGCTCCTGCGCTGCCTCGACGAGCTCCGCGTCGCGCTGCGCGTCCCGCGGCCGCCCGGTACGGCTGTCGGCACGTCCAGTTCGGGCAGCTGTGTCGTTCACCAGGAACTCCTCGTCGTCGGCACTTGCACTTACGAGCCAAGCCTGTCTAGTATCGGAAGTGTACCCGGCGGAGCAGCCTCCGGGACCGGCTTCCAAGGACACGCCATGACCTCGCTCCTGCACCTCGACAGCTCCTCGCGCACCGACGGCTCCTCCTCCCGTGACGTGGCCGCCCAGTTCAGCTCCGCGTGGCGGCAGGCCCGGCCCTCGGCCACGGTCACCTACCGCGACCTGGCGTCGACGCCGCTGCCCCACCTGGTCGAGGCGGTCCGCGCCGGCGGGGTCGCCGACGCCGACCGCACGGACGCCCACCGCGCGGCGCTCGCCCTGCAGGACCAGGTCGTCGAGCAGCTCCTGGCCGCCGACGAGTACCTGCTGTCGGTGCCGATGTACAACTTCGGCGTCCCCTCGCAGCTCAAGGCCTACCTGGACCACGTGCTGCTGGCCGGCCGGGTGCTGATGCTCGACGGCACTCCCTCGCCGGTCGCCGGTCGGCGGGCCACCGTCGTCATCAGCTACGGCGGCGGGTACGGGCCCGGCACCCCGCGCGCCCGGTTCGACTTCGTCCGGCCCTACCTGACCGCCGTGCTGGCCGACACCCTCGGCCTGGACGTCGAGGTCATCGTCGTCGAGCTCACCCTGGCCGCCGAGGTCCCGGCCATGGCCGGGCTCGTCGAGCTCGGCGTCCAGTCCCGCCGCAACGCCTCCACGAGCGCCCGCCAGCTGGCGACGGCCAGCCTGCCCGACCTCGCCCTGGCCGGCTGACATGGCCTCGGCACCCCCGGCCGGAACGCCGGCGGCCGCGTTCGCCGCCCTCGCCGAGCAGCGGTTCGTCTCGCTCACCACCTTCCGCCGCGACGGCCGCCGCGTCCCGACCCCGGTGTGGATCGCCGCCGACGGACCGGACCTCGTCGTCGCGACGCCGAGCCGCAGCGGCAAGGTCGAGCGACTGCGCAACGACCCGACCGTCGAGCTGGTCCCCTGCAGCCGCACCGGCCGGGTCGCGGCCGGGGCTGCACCGGTGCGCACCACCGCCACGCTCGAGCGCGGCAGCAGCACCCGCACGGCCACCGGGCTCCTGCGCCGCAAGTACGGGCTGGAGCACCTGGTCGTGCGAGGACTGGAGCGCCTGCTCGCTCCGCGCGGCACCGACCGCGTCCTCGTGCGCATCACCGCGCCGTGACCAGTCGGACGGCTCGACCTCGGCCCTCGACCGGGCGGGTCCTGATCTCGCTCGTCGCTGCCGCCGCCCCCCTCGGGGCTGTGGCGGCCGACTGGAACACGACGCACGTCCACAACCCCCGCTGGCCACCGCACGCGAAGTTCCACAACGCGCAGACGATGCTGTCCGCCTTCCAGCTCGCCGGCCTGAGCCTGTGGCAGCTGTGGACCCGGCCGGCGACCGACCGGTCAGCCCTGCGCTGGGGCACGCTGCTCGCGGCGCTGTACTGGCTCTCCCAGGCACCAGCAGTCCTGCTGCCCGGCGCGGCACTCACCGACCCCGAGCTCAGCGGCACACCGCGGCGCATCGCCGGCATCCCGGTCGACCAGCTCACCGGGCAGGCAGTGCTCATCTGGCCCGCACTGGTGTCCGGCTACCTGCTCGAGCACCACCGCCTGACCCGCAGCCACTCCTGACCGACCCGAGACGACCCGACCCACGCCCAGCCGACGGCGGCGACCCGCCGCCACACCGGCCGGCCAGGTCAGCACGCCCGACCCCCAGCCGCCCCCGACGAGCAGGACCTCCCATGACCCCCTCCCGTTCCTCCGACGTCATCGTGGTGGCCGGTGCTGCCGGCGACCTCGGCGGCCGCATCACCCGCAGCCTGCTCACCCGCGGCGCCACCGTCCGCGCCCTGGTCCGACCCGGCGCACCCACCACGTCGACCCGGCAGCTGGCGGACCTCGGCGCCACCCTCACCCCCGCCGACCCCGGTGACGAGACCGCCCTGACCGAGGCGCTGGCCGGCGCCGGCGTCGTCGTGTCCTCGCTCAACGGCCTGCGCGAGGTCATCGTCGACCGGCAGAGCGTGCTGCTGCAGGCCGCCGGCCGAGCCGGCGTGCCACGGTTCTTCTCCTCGGACTTCTCCGCCGACTTCACCAGGACCACCCCCGGCCGCAACCGCAACTTCGACCTGCGCCGCGAGTTCATGGCCCGCGCAGACCGGTCCCCGCTGCAGGTCACCTCGATCCTGAACGGCGCCTTCATGGACATGCTCGGCGCCGAGATGCCGATCATCCAGCCGTCGATCCGCAGGGTGCTGCACGTCGGCGACGTCGAGCAGCCCCTGGACTTCACCACCAAGGACGACACCGCCGACTACACCGCCGACGCGGCCCTCGACCCGAGCACGCCGAGAGTGCTGCGGATCGCCGGCGACACCGTCAGCGCCCGCGATCTCAGCCGGATCATGAGCGAGCTCAGCGGACGCCCGTACCGCACCCTGCGCGTCGGCGGCACCGGCACCCTCAGCGGCCTGATCCGCCTGACCCAGACGCTCGCGCCCCAGCGCGACTCGGTCTTCCCCGCTTGGCAGGGCATGCAGTACCTGCGGGACATGTTCAGCGGCCAGGCCCGGCTCCTGCCGCTCGACAACGACCGCTACCCGCTGCGGACATGGACCGGCCTCGCCGACCAGCTCGCGCGCAGCACCACCCTGCGCACCAGCAACGGCTGACCGCACACGACGGGCGGGGACGTCCACACCCCCGCGCCGACCGGCCGCGCCCGGCGTCCCGGCCACCGCAGGCGCTACCGTCAGCCAGCACGACGGATGCGGTGCGCCAGGCAGGTGGGGAGCGACGATGTCCGCGAACGGCGACAGGGTGCCGCTGCGGCGCGACGCCGAGCGGAACCGGCAGCGCATCGTCGACCAGACGCGGCGGCTCGTCGCCCAGGCCGGGCTGTCCGTCAGCCACGACGACATCGCCCGCGCCGCAGAGGTCGGCGTCGGCACCGTCTACCGGCGCTTCCCCCAGCGGCAGGCGCTGTTCGAGGAGCTGTTCACCGACTGGGTCGAGGACGTCGCCCAGCTGGCCGGCCAGGCGCGGGACGAGCCCGACGCGTGGTCCGGGCTCACCGGCTTCCTGGACCACGTCGTGGTCGTGCAGGCCACTGACCGCGGCATGCGAGAGGTGCTCAGCGGCTCCCCGCACGCCCCGCGGCTCGCCCGCCACGCCCGCGAGCAGGTCGCGCCGATCGTCGCGGAGCTGCTGCTGCGCGCCCAGCAGCAAGGGACGGCGCGGCCAGAAGCCGGCCTCGGGGACGTCGCCATGGTGCCGCTGCTGACCGCCAGCGTCATCGATCACGGCGGGGACCTCGCCACGGCGCGCCGCGTGCTGGCCGTGCTGGTCGCCGGCCTGCAGGCACCGGCGGCGAGCGCGGCTCCGTTGCCCGGGAGCGCTGCCGGACCCGACGTGCTCGACCGCATGCTCAGCGGCGCAGGCCGCGCGACGGCGCCGCCGCAGAGCCCGTGACCCTGCGGCACTAGCGCAGAACGTGAAGGGTGTGCTCAACTTCGAGAAGCCCCTTCCACTCCGTCGAAGAGGCGAACGCCCCTGCGACGAGGACGACCCTCGCGCCGGCTGTCGCTCGACCGCCGCGACTCCCCTGACCCTGGAGACTGCGTGACCTCCGACCCCAGCACGCCACTCCCGGCCGACGACGGTCCGGGCACCACCGACCCGCCTCCGGTCCCGCGTCCGGCGTCCGTCCCCGAGAGCGCCCGCGGCCCGGCCATCCCGGACAAGGGCTACCTGCGCCAGGAGATCGGTGACGCCCTGCACCTGGTGACCAACGGCAGCTTCCAGATGATGTTCCTGGTCACCGACGAGGGTGTCGTCGCCGTCGACGCTCCCCCGCTGCTGGCCGGCAGCATCCTGCCCGCGATCGCCGAGGTCACCAGTGCTCCGGTGACCCACGTCGTCTACAGCCACCACCACGCCGACCACATCGGCGCCGCCGGCATCTACCCGCCCTCCGCGGTCCGGTACGCCCACCGGGACGCCGCCGCCGTGCTCGCCCGGCTCGGCGACCGCAACCGGCCGCTGCCCACCGTCACCGTCGACGACCACCTCACGGTGGAGGTCGCCGGCCAGGTGCTCGAGCTGGCCTACCACGGCCCGAACCACAGCCCCGGCAACCTGTTCGTCCACGCACCCCGCCAGCGCGCCCTCATGCTCGTGGACGTGATCTTCCCGGGGTGGGTGCCGTTCGACAGCCTCGGCCAGTCCAGCGACATCCCCGGCTGGGTCGACGCGCACGAGCAGGCCCTCGGCTACGACTTCGACACCTTCGTCGGCGGGCACCTCACCCGCGTGGGCACCCGCGAGGACGTCCGCGTCCAGCAGGACTACGTCGCCGACCTGCGCACGACGATCGAGACCACGTCCGCCGACCTGGACCTCCAGGCGGTCTTCGGCAGCGTCGCCGACCCCACGAACCTGTGGGAGCTGTTCAACGCCTTCACCGACGCCGTCGCCAGCGCCGCCACCGACAGCGTCGTGCCCCGCTGGACCGACCGCCTCGGCGGCGCCGCGGTCTACACCAGGTCCAACGTGCTGACCATGGCCGAGGCCCTGCGCATCGACTACGGCACGCTCGGCTAGCGCGAGGCGCCAGCACAGGCCGCACCCGCACCGGAGGCACGCTCCGCCCAGCCGCACCACCCACGCCCAGCGACCGGAGGCCCGCGCCGTGCCGTACGTCAACACCGCCGCCTGGATCACCGCCAGGAACGCCAGGCTCGAGGTCGGCCCAGCTCCGTACACCCCGCCGGGCGACGACCAGGTCGTCGTGCGCAACCACGCGGTGGCGGTCAACCCGCTGGACTGGATCATCCAGGTCGAGGGCCGGCTGTCCTACCGCTGGCTGGACTACCCGACCGTGCTGGGTTCGGACGTCGCCGGCGAGGTCGTCGAGGTCGGCAGCGCGGTCACCCGCTTCGCCGTCGGGGACCGCGTGCTCGCCCACGCGGTCTCCACGGACGAGGACAGCAACCGGGCGGCCGAGGGCGGCTTCCAGCAGTACTCCGTCGCCCTGGAGCGCCTCACCTGTCCCGTCCCGGACGCGATGACCTACCAGGACGCCGCGGTCCTGCCGCTGGCGGTCTCCACCGCAGCGTGCGGGCTCTTCCAGACCGACCAGCTCGGGCTGCGGCACCCCACCGCCGATGCCGAGCCGACCGGGCAGACCGTGCTGGTGTGGGGCGGCTCGACCAGCGTGGGCAGCAACGCCGTCCAGCTCGCCGTCGCGGCGGGGTACGAGGTCATCACGACCGCCTCGCCGCGGAACTTCGACCACGTGCGCTCGCTCGGCGCCACGCAGGCCTTCGACTACCGCAGCCCGACCGTGCTGCCGGACATCGTCGCGGCCTTCCGCGACCGGACGCTCGCCGGTGCGATCGCGTTCGGCACCACCGGCGCCGACTCGTGCGTGCGCATCGTCGGAGCCTGCCGGGGCAACCGCTTCGTGGCGATCGCGAACCCGCCCGTGTCCTTCGACGGCCTCGCCCCGGAGCACCGCCGCTCGTTCCCCTACCTGCGGCTCGTGCCAGCCCTGGTCGGCTCGAACGTCGCCCTGCAGCTCAGGGCGCGCCGGCGCGGCACCACCGCGAAGTACATATTCGGCACCACCCTCAAGAGCAACGAGGTCGGCACGGCCATCTATCGCGACTACCTGCCCGCCGCCCTCGCCGAGGGGCGCTACGTCCCCACTCCCTCACCGCTCATCGTCGGGACGGGTCTGGAGGCGCTGCAGCACGCGATGGACGTCCAGCGCAAGGGCGTCTCGGCCGCCAAGGTGGTGGTCCTCATGACCTGACGCCCGCCGGATGTCGACGACGACGTGGAGCGCGCGCAGCAGACGTCGTCCGACGTCCCAGCGCAGGGCGTCAGGGAGCGACGGGGCGGACGCGGACGCCGGCCAGGGCGAACTCGAGGCACCGGCGCCAGTCGGGGCGGTCACCCGGCTTGAAGTACATGACCGACATCACCGCGCAGGTCAGCGCAGGGAAGTCGTCGTAGGTGAGGTCGTCACGGACCGCCCCCGCGCGGACGGCGCGGTCGATGATGCGCGTGACGATGACGGCGAGCTCGTCCTTCTGCTCCTGCACCCCCTCCCACTCGAGGTCGTCCGAGCCGAGCATCGCGAGCTGGAACGCTGCGTCTCCGTCCGCGGCTTCCAGGTAGGTCCGCAGCACGGTCTCGAACGCCTCCCCCGGGTCGTCGACCCGTTCGGCTGCGCCGGCCAGCGCCGACATGCCCGCGAAGCGCGCCTGGACGATCGCGGTCAGCAGCGCCTGCTTGTGCGGGAAGTGGCGGTACAGCGTGCCCATCCCCAGGCCCGCGTGCGCGGCGATCTGCTCCATCCGTGCCTGGTGACCCGCGCGGGCGAACACCTCGCTCGCGGCGGACAGGATCCGCTCGCGGTTGCGCCGGGCGTCGGCGCGGCGGGGCTCGTCCAACATGCACCTCGCTTGACAAGAGGAATCTCGGTTCCGTACGGTAGCAGAGCCATCCGGAACCGCGGTTCCGCCTCCTCTCCCCTGTCACCCGGAGACTCCGATGATCGTCATCACCACGCCCACCGGCCAGATCGGCCGCCAGGTGCTCGACCACCTCGTCGGCGCCGACGAGCCGGTCCGGGTGATCGCCCGTGACCCGTCACGGCTGGACCCGCAGACACGCCGACGGATCGAGGTCGTCCAGGGCTCCTCCGACGACCCGGACGTCGTCGCACAGGCCCTCCACGGGGCCGACGCCATGCTCTGGGTCGTGCCCCCCGACCCGCGGGCCGAGCACGTCGAGCAGTACTACGTGGAGTTCACCCGTCCCGTGTCGGAAGCGGTCAGCCGACAGGGCATCCAGCGCGTGGTGGGCGTCACGAGCCTGGGACGCGCGTACCCGCAGTCCGCCGGCAACCTGTCCGCGGCCTTCGCCATGGACGAGCTGATCGAGAGCACCGGGGTGCACTACCGGGCGCTGGCGATGCCGTTCTTCATGGAGAACCTGCTGCACCAGGTCGACGCCATCAGGCAGGGGGTGATCGCCATGCCGAACGCGGCGACCCGGCCCCTCGCCAGCGTCGCCACCCGCGACATCGCCCCGGTCGCCGCCCGGCTGCTGCTGGACCGCACCTGGAGCGGGCAGCAGAGCGTGCCGGTGATCAGCCCCGACCACCTGACGCCCGACGCCATGGCTCAGGTGGTCTCCGAGGTGCTCGGGCATCCCGTCACCTACCAGCAGGTGCCCGCGACGACCTACCAGCAGACCATGACCCAGTACGGCATGACCTCCGCCTGGGCGCAGGGCCTGGTCGACATGGCAGCGGCGCAGGACGACGGCATCTACGACACCGAGCAGGCCACCGCCGCACCCCAGCCCACGAGCTTCCGCACGTGGTGTCAGCAGGTCCTGGTCCCTGCCGTCACGACCACGTCCGACCATGCGTAGGGACCGACGCAGCCGGGAGCAGCCTCCCCCCGTCGCCCGGCACGCCGTGGTCGTGGGCGGTTCGCTCGCCGGGCTGTGCGCCGCCCTCGCGCTGTCGCGGGACAGCTGGCGGGTCACCGTCCTCGAGCGGTCCGCCTCCGTGACGGACGGCATGGGCATCAGCATCGACCGCGACCTCCTCTCCTCGGTGACCGGTGCGGACACCAGCCGGCTCCCCGTCGTCCAGACCGGGTTCCCGGCCACCGGATGGGCACTGCTGCGCTCGTTGCTGGTCCGGGAGCTGGCTGCTCGGCCGTCGGTGGTCAGTCGCGAGGGCACCCGAGTCACCGGCGTCGACGCGGACGAGCGCGGCACCGTGGTGCACACCGACCTCGGGAGCGTCCGCGCCGACCTGGTCGTCGGCGCGGACGGCTACGCCTCGACCGTGCGCCGGTCGGTGACACCGGCGAACCCGAACGCTCTCTACGGCGGGATCGTCCTGTGGCGCGGTCTGGTCAGCGAGCGCGATGTCCCCGGCGGGCTGGACCGGGACCTGGCCTTCACGCTGCGCGAGGCCGATGTCGGCCTCCTCGCGACCTACGCGATGCCCGGCGCCGACGGTGACGTCCGCCCAGGCGGCCGCCGCGGCGCCTTCATCTGGTTCGACCCCGCTCGGACCCGACTGCTGCAGGACATCAGCGGACGGACAGGGCGTGCGGTCACCACGACCCTCCTCGGCCGCGATCTTCCCGACGTCGTCATCGACGACCTGCAGCATGCGGCGGGCCGCTGGCCGGAGCCCTGGCGCACCGCGATCACGGGCTGCCTGACCGCCCGCGATCTGCTCGGCACACCCGTCGCGGAACACCTCCCCACGAGGCTCGTCAGGGGCGACATCGCCCTGATCGGCGACGCTGCGCACGCAGTCAGTCCGGTCACCGGCGCCGGGTTCCACAACGGGCTGCTCGACGTCCAGGCCCTGACCGCCGCGCTGCGCAGCACCTCGACGAACACCGTCCACCACGCCCTGCTGGACTACGAGCGCAACCGCCTGCAGCCCGCGCAGCGTCTCGTCGCCGACTCCCGCAGCTGGGCGCAGGGCTTCGCACGAACAGGCTGAGCCGCACCCCCGACAGGCAGCCACCACCGGCAGGGGGGCGGGCACACGCGAGCGCGTCCCGACCAGATCGAGCCTGCTGCGGCGTCGCTCGTGGGCGAGGCCGGGCCCGCGCGAGCCGTTCTTCCGTCCATCTCATGAAGTTCCCTGAACACCGACCTGAAGGACAACACCATGCCCGACATCGAGACCACCGTCGCACGCCTGCAGGACGAGGCCGCCATCCGCGATGCGACCGCTCGCTTCGCCGAGAGCATCATGCGCCGGGACCTCACCGCGTTCCGCGCTCTGTGGACCCGAGACGGCGAGTGGACCATCGGAGGCACCGACACCCAGCCGTTCGAACGGCGCGCCGCCGGCGCCGACGACGTGGTCGCGCTGCTGGACGGCCTGTGGCAGGGCAACGACCACTTCGTCCACTTCGCCGTCCAAGGCTCCATCGAGATCGACGGCGACGAAGCCAGGACCAGCTGCGTCTGCCACGAGTCCGCCAGCGGCCCCGGTCGGTACTACCGCACCCACGGGGTCTGGTCCGACCGCTTGCGCCGAGAAGGCGGGACGTGGCTGTTCACCAGCCGCAGCTACCGGTACCTGTGGCTCGACATGTCGCCGTTCACCGGGGACACGTTCCCGCTGCGCGCCGAGTCGTCTCGCTGACGGCCTACCTGGTCGATCCGGCGGCTGCCCGCACGGCGCGGGTGCCGGCCCTCGCGACGACCGCGGCGACACCGGCGAGGGCGAGGAACGGCCCGGCCACGATGAACGGGTCCAGCACGTGGTGTCGGACGTCGGTGCGGCCCTTGCCGAGCCGGGACGACGCTCCGGAGTGGGTGAGCTCGCCCTTGACGCCGGTCTCGGTGAACGGGTTGTCCGGGCGGAGCGTCAGCAGCGAGCGCAGGTGGGCGCCGGTCGCGTCGACCCGGTCGGCGACCACCAGCAGCAGCCAGTGCGCCGCCCGTGCTTCGCTGAACCTGGCGTACGACAGCCTGCGCAGCGCACCCGCGAGGCCGTGCGGCGGCTGCGCCGTCCCGAACACGGGCGTGAGGAAGCGGTGCTCGATCGAGCGCTCGCGCGGCCACTTCTCGGGCTGCCGCTCCGGGAAGTCCCAGTGCGCCCCGGTGAGGTCGTCCCGGAGGTCGAGCTTGGGCCAGGACGGCCGGTCCTAGAGCGCCAGGTCGACGCCCCAGCCCGGGATGCGTGCGCGCAGCTGCTCCGGGGACTCGGCGGGCGGCGGCTTGTGCGGCGTGTAGCCGGTCAGGTCGGTCATCTCGTGGGCTCCTCTCAGGCCGCTGACGGGACGACGAGGGGCTTGATGATCCCGTCGAGCTTGGCGGAGAACACGTGGTAGCCCTCGGCGATGTCCTCGAGCGGGAAGCGGTGCGTGATGATGTCGCTCGGCGTCAGGTGGCCGTTCCTGACGTGCTCGAACAGCCGCGGCCACTGCCGCTTCACCGGGCACTGGTTTGCGCGGATGGTCAGGCCCTTGTTCATCGCGTCGCCGAGCTTCACCGCGCTGAACAGCGGGCCGTAGGCGCCGACCACCGACACCGTGCCCCCCTTGCGCACCGAGTCGATCGCCCAGTTGAGCGCGACCGGTGAGCCGCCCTGCAGCTTGAGCTTCGCCGACGTGATGTGCATGAGCAGGTTGCCGTCCGCCTCGGCGCCGACCGCGTCGATGGCCACGTCGGTGCCCATGAAGTCGGTCTGCCTCTTCATCTCCACCACGATGTCGTCGTGCTCGGTGAAGTTGAAGGTCTCGGCGTGCGCGAAGCTGCGCGCCTTCTCGAGGCGGTGCTCGAGGTGGTCGACCACGAGCACCCGCCCGGCGCCCATGAGCCAGGCCGACTTGGCGGCGAACAGGCCCACCGGACCGGCGCCGAAGACGACGACGCTGTCGCCCTCGGCGATGTCGCCGAGCTGCGCGCCGAAGTACCCGGTCGGGCAGGCGTCGGTGAGCAGGACGGCGTCCTCGTCGCTCATCCAGTCCGGGATCAGGGCCGGGCCGACGTCGGCGAACGGCACGCGGACGAACTCCGACTGCCCGCCGTCGTAGCCGCCGCAGGTGTGCGAGTAGCCGTAGATGCCGCCGACGGCCGTGGCGTTGGGGTTGACGTTGTGGCAGTTGCTGTAGAGCCCGCGGGCGCAGAACCAGCACGAGCCGCAGAAGACGTTGAACGGG
>CAXTFU010000011.1:30965-33964 GCA_964243385.1 uncultured bacterium
GGACCATGACGCGGTCGCCGACCTGCAGGTGCTGCACGGAGGGCCCGACCTCGTGGACCACGCCGATGAACTCGTGGCCGAAGGTGTGGCCGATCCGGGTGTCCGGCATCATCCCGTGGTAGAGGTGCAGGTCGGAGCCGCAGATCGCCCCGAGCGTGACCCGCACGATCGCGTCGTTGGGGTGCTCGACCGCGGGGATGTCCTTGTCCTCGACGCGGACCTTGTACGGCCCGCGGTACACCATCGCTCGCACGTCAGCCTCCTCTGGGTCGGCCGGTCCGCTGACGGGCGGCGACCGGCTGCAGGTGCCAAGGGCAAGGGCGTCGGACACCCGCCGCGTGTCCGAACACGGACGACGCAAACACGACCCGCACCGCCTGCTCCAGCTGCAGGCGTCGGGGGACGCGCTGGCAGCCCCGGAGCGTGGGCGAGCGTCATCGCTGGCCGTGCGTGCCCGTCGCGCTGGCCGACCGGGTCGCCCACCGCTGACAGCGGCCAGCCGCGGGAGCACGCGGACTGAACAGCCCTGCGCGGTCGGCGCCGCCGGACGAGCGCTGGTCGCCTCAGCGCCGCGCTGCGGTCGGCGACACGGCGCCCAGCCACTCGAAGCACAGCAGCGCTACGTCGTCGCCTGCGCCGCGGTCGGCGTAGTCCTGCACCTGGCGGCCCAGCGCCTCGACGGCGGCGGCCAGGCCGCCGCCGAGGGTGTCGCGCACCGCGTCCTCGAGCGGGAAGAACCGGCCGGCCCGCCGTGCCTCGACCGCGCCGTCGGTGAACAGCAGCACGCGGTCGCCGACCCGCACGTCGACCTCGACCGGAGGCCCCGGCGGGCCGAGCCCGAGCGGAAGGCCCTCCGGCAGCAGCAGCTCCGCCACCTCGCCCGCGCGCAGCCGCAGCGGGTGCGGGTGCCCGCAGCCCAGCATCTGCACCGTCTCGCCGTGCAGCTGCACGAGGACCGCGGTGACGAAGTCCTCGTCGCCGGCGTCGCGCTGGACGGCGTCGTGCATGGCGGACGCGACGCGCTGCAGGTCCGCCTCGCGGTGCGCCCCCTCGCGGAACGCGCCGAGGGCCGTCGCCGCCAGCCGGACCGCCTCAAGGCCCTTGCCGCGGACGTCGCCGAGGACGAGCCGCACGCCGTGCGCCGTGGCGACGGCGTCGTAGAGGTCGCCGCCGATGCGCGCAGCCTCCGACGCCGAGACGTACGTCGCCGCGACCGGGACCCCGGCCACCTCGGGCGGCAACGGGTGCAGGATCGCGCGGCTGGCCGCGTCCGCGGCGCTCTGGACCGCGACGAGCTCGTCCTCGCGCCGCCGACGGCCGCGCGCCGCCAGCACCGCCAGGGCCACCGCGGCCGCGAGGCAGGCCAGCCGGACGCGCTGCGCCCCGCTGCCGCCGTCCTCGCTCGACAGACCGATCCCGAGCCCGGCCAGCCAGGCCGCGAGGCCGAGCAGCACGACCCCGCGCACGCCGGTGAACGTCGCGGCGAGGAAGGGCACGGCGACCAGCAGCCCGACGTACTGCGTCTGGTCCCGCCCCGCCAGCAGGTCCGCCACGACGATGACCGCGACGAGCAGCAGACAGGCGGCCACCCCGGTGCGCGAGGGGCCGAGGCCGCGGGCGGGCACGCCGAGCTCCCCTCCGGGTCGTCGCAGCGGTCGGCCGGACGCCGGCTGCTGCCGCGTCAGGCTACGGGTCCGGCGTGACGCTGCGTGGCCGCTGTGGTGACGCACCGCGAGGTCGTCTGGCCCCGCACCGCGTGCCGGGGGGTCGGGAACGATCAGCGGCCGAACGGCGTCACACCGGTGAGCGCAGGAGCCGTCGAGCGCACGCACCGCGCGGGACGGCGGAGGAGGGACGTGCTGGGGCTGCGGGCCGTCGTCGTCGCGCTGGGCACGGTCCTGACCGTCCTCGCAGCCGTGGCGCTGCGCGCCGACAGCACCGGGCCCGTGCCGCGCCCCGCCGCCCTCGCTGCGCTGGCCGCCGCCGTGGCGCTCGCCCAGTGGCAGCTGCTCGGCCGCTCGCGGCACACGCCGACGTTGCTCGGCGGGCTGCTGCTGACGCAGCTCGGCTGCCAGCTCGCGCTGCAGGCGCTCGGCGGCACCGCCGGCGACGGGCTCCCCGAGGTGCTGTGCTGCCCGCCGGCGCCCGCCGACCAGGACGCCGGCGTCGTCGCCCTCGTCACCGCGCAGGCGGGCCTCGCCCTGCTCGCCGTGCAGGTCGTGGCCGCCTCGCTCACGGCCGTGTCGCTGCGCTCCGCGCACGTCGCCGTGCTGGACGCCGTCCGCAGCACCGCCGCCTCGCTGCGCGACCAGCTGCCGCTCGGCACGCTGCTGCGCCTGCTCGGCGCGGCGGTCGTCCCGGTGCCGCCGGCGCGGCCGCTGCCCCGACGCCGCCGGGACGCCCGACGCCCCCTGCGCTCCCTGACGCTCGCCCGGACCGTGACCAGGCGAGGACCGCCGCGCCGCCCGCTGCGCCCGCCCTCCTCCCTGCCCGTCCACCGGCCCGTCCACCTGCCCGTCCACCTGCCCGGGGCCGCCGTCACCTGACGGTGCGGCCCCGTGGCCCACCTCAGGAGCTCTTCGTGCCCTCGACCGTCCCTGCCCGTCCCGTCCCTCCCGGCCCGACCGGCAACCCGCGCCGTCGCGCCGCAGCGCGGCGCCGGCTCCCGGAGGTCTCGCTCGCCGCCCGGGTCGTCCTGGCCGCCGTGCTCGGCTACGCCGCACTCACCAAGCTCGGCGATCCGGCCGCGACCGTCCGCGCCGTGCGGGCCTACCGGCTGCTGCCCGAAGCGCTCGCCGTCCCCTTCGCGCACGCCCTGCCACCGGTCGAGCTGGCGCTCGCGGGGCTGCTGCTGCTCGGCGTCGCGGTGCGCCTGTCCGGCGCCGCCGCGGCCGTGCTCATGCTCGCGTTCGTCGGCGGCGTCGCCTCCGCGGCCGCCCGCGGGCTGCAGATCGACTGCGGCTGCTTCGGCGGCGGCGGACCGACCGACGACCCGCAGT
>CAXTFU010000012.1:0-16421 GCA_964243385.1 uncultured bacterium
CCTCCATCACCGCCATGACGCACGGCCGCTTCACCCCGCAGACCGGCGCGGTGGCCGTCTACCGCGACGGGGTCCTGCTCGGCGGTCTGGGCGGCAGCGGCGGCACCGGTGACCAGGACGAGGCGGCCTGCACCGCGGCCGTCCAGGCGACCGGCTTGAGCACCACCGCGTAGGTCCCGCAGGCCGGCCGCCGACACGCCCGGCGGGGCGTCCGGCACTCCCCCCTTGCGAGCCGCGTGCACGGGCAGGAGAACATGCGCTCATGGGCATCCCCAGCGCGTCCTACTCGATCACCGTCCGACTTGAGGTCCCGTCCGACCCGGCGTCGGTCGGATGGCTGACGACCGCCGTCGGCACCGCCGGCGGCGCCGTCACCGCCCTCGACGTCACAGAGTCGCATCCCGACCGCATCGTGCTCGACGTGACCTGCGCGGCGACCGACCAGGACCACGCCGAGCAGCTCACCGAGGCGCTGCGGGCGGTCGACGGCGTCACGATCCGCAAGGTCAGCGACCGCACCTTCCTGCTCCACCTCGGCGGCAAGATCGAGGTGCGCTCGAAGGTGCCGCTGCGCACCCGCGACGACCTGTCCATGGCCTACACGCCGGGCGTCGCCCGCGTCTGCATGGCGATCGCGGCCCAGCCCGACGACGTCCGCCGTCTCACCGTGAAGCGCAACAGCGTCGCCGTCGTCACCGACGGCTCGGCCGTGCTCGGCCTCGGCAACATCGGTCCCGCTGCGTCGCTGCCGGTCATGGAGGGCAAGGCCGCGCTGTTCAAGCGCTTCGCCGACATCGACGCGTGGC
Organism: uncultured bacterium; assembly: GCA_964243385.1. Lineage (GTDB taxonomy): Bacteria > Actinomycetota > Actinomycetes > Mycobacteriales > SCTD01 > SCTD01. The sequence goes on from CAXTFU010000012.1 coordinate 807, forward strand.
CGATCGCGCTCGACACCCAGGACGTCGACGAGATCGTCCGGACGGTGCAGCTCATCGCGCCGGTGTTCGGCGGCATCAACCTCGAGGACATCGCCGCGCCGCGCTGCTTCGAGGTCGAGCGGCGGCTGCGCGAGCTGCTCGACATCCCGGTGTTCCACGACGACCAGCACGGCACCGCGATCGTCGTGCTCGCCGCACTCACCAACGCCCTGCGCGTCGTGGGCAAGGCGCTGCCGGACGCCCGCATCGTGCTGTCCGGAGCGGGCGCGGCCGGCTCGGCGATCGCGCGGCTGCTGCTCGTCGCGGGCGCGCACGACCTGGTCGTCGCCGACGTCGACGGGGTCGTGCACGCCGGCCGCGCCGACCTGGACCCGAACCGGATCGAGCTCGCGCAGCTCACGAACCCGCGGGGCGTGTCCGGCACGCTCAAGGAGGCGCTGCGCGACGCGGACGTCTTCGTGGGCGTCAGCGCGCCCGGCATCCTCGACGGCGACGACATCGCGACGATGGCGCCCGGCGCGATCGTCTTCGCCCTCGCCAACCCCGACCCCGAGGTCGACCCCGCGGCGGCGCGGCGCACGGCCGCCGTCGTGGCGACGGGGCGCAGCGACGAGCCGAACCAGATCAACAACGTGCTGGCCTTCCCCGGCGTGTTCCGCGGGCTGCTCGACGCGAGCGCGCACGACATCGACCTGGCGATGGAGGCGGCCGCCGCCCAGGCGCTCGCCGACGTCGTGCGCCCCGACCAGCTGAACGCCGCCTTCATCGTGCCGAGCGTCTTCGACCCCGAGGTCACCAAGGCCGTCGCCGAGGCGGTGCGCACCTCCGTCGAGGCCCGCAGCCCGGCGAGTCCGAGCGAGGCCCGCGACCTCCAGCGACCGCCCTCGGGCGGGTGAAGCCGTGCCGTTCCTGGCTATTGACGGTGGCTTGCGCCACAGTCTCTGCACCTCCCCCTGACCCGCACGACCGCCGCAACGCAAGGAGCTCCTGCAGATGAGCAGTGACTCGAGGTCCCCCGGCACGGCGACCCGTGGCGCACGGCGCGAGCGGTCCGTGCAGGTCGCCCGGATCGGCGCGCAGCCCGTCGCACCGACGGCGTCGCACCGGGTGGCGCAGCCATGACGGCCGTCGCCGAGCAGGGCACCGACCCGGGCGGCGGCTCCACCGCCGGCACGACCACCGCCGGCGCCGAGCGCACGCAGCGCCTCGCCGAGCAGCTCAGGTCCGCCGTCGGCGCCGAGCGGGTCCTCACCGACCGGGCGCAGCTGCGCACCTACGAGTGCGACGGCCTGGCCAACTTCCGGGTCACGCCCGCCGTCGTCGTGCTGGCGGAGCACCGCCAGCACGTCGTCGACACGATCCGGCTGTGCGCGGCGTCCGGCGTGCCGTTCGTCGCCCGGGGCTCCGGCACCGGCCTGTCCGGCGGCGCGCTGCCGTCCTCGGACGGGGTGCTGCTGGTGCTGTCGCGGCTGCGCCGCCTCGAGCCGGTCGACGCCGACAACGCGCAGATCGTCGTCGAGCCCGGCGTCATCAACCTCTGGGTGACCCGCGACGCGACGCCCCACGGGCTGGCGTACGCCCCGGACCCGTCCTCGCAGCTCGTCTGCTCGATCGGCGGCAACGTCGCCGAGAACGCCGGCGGCGCGCACTGCCTGAAGTACGGCTTCACGGTGAACCACGTCCTGGGCGCCGAGGTCGTGCTCCCCGACGGCGAGGTGGTCCACCTCGGCGGCCCCGCGCCCGAGCACCCGGGGTACGACCTGCTCGGCGCCTTCATCGGCAGCGAGGGCACCCTCGGCGTCGCGACCGAGCTGACGCTGCGGCTGATCCGCATCCCCGAGGCGGTGCAGACGATGCTCGTCGGCTACCGCAGCGTCGAGGACGCGGCGGCGACGGTGAGCGCCATCATCGCGGCGGGCATCGTGCCGGCCGCCATCGAGATGATGGACGCGCTCGCCATCGAGGCCGCCGAGAAGGCCGTCGCCTGCGGCTACCCGCCGGGCGCCGTGGCGGTGCTCGTCATCGAGCTCGACGGGCCGGAGGTCGAGGTCGAGGCGCAGTTCGCCCAGGTCGCGCAGATCGCCGAGCAGCACCGGGCCTTCGAGAGCCGCATCGCCGCGAACCCCGCCGAGCGGGCGCTGATGTGGAAGGGCCGCAAGTCGGCCTTCGCCGCGGTCGGGCGCATCAGCCCGTCGTACTTCGTGCAGGACGGCGTCATCCCCCGCACCAAGCTGCCCGAGGTGCTGCACGAGATGACCGCCATGGCCGACGCGGTCGGGCTGCGCGTCGCGAACGTCTTCCACGCCGGCGACGGCAACCTGCACCCGCTGGTGCTGTTCGACGACGCGGTGGAGGGCCAGGCGCACGACGCCGAGGAGCTCGCCGGCTCGATCCTCGAGCTGTGCATCGCCTCCGGCGGGTCGATCACCGGCGAGCACGGCGTGGGCCAGGAGAAGCGGCACAAGATGGCCAAGCAGTTCACGCCCGAGGACCTCGACACCATGCAGCTCGTGCGCTGCGCCTTCGACCCCGACGGCATCGCCAACCCGGGGAAGGTCTTCCCGACGCCGCGCCTGTGCGGCGAGCGCCCCGGGCCGCGCAAGGGCGAGCACGAGGTCTCGGCAGCCGGGCTCGGCGAGGTCTTCTGATGACCACGATGACGACAGCCCGGCGCCCGGGCGGGCCCGACGACGCGGTCGGCGGGGTCGTCCCCCGCGAGGTGGCCCGCCCGACGAGCGTCGCGGAGGTCGCCGAGGTCCTGCGGGCGGCGGCGGCCGACGGCCTGACCGTCGTCCCCGTCGGCGGTGGCACCAAGACCTCGTGGGCCGCGCCTCCGGCCTCCTGCGACCTGCTGCTCGACACCACGGCGCTCGACCGCATCGTCGAGCACGTCGCGGGCGACCTCGTCGTCGTCGCGGAGGCCGGTGTCCGCCTGGCGGACCTGCAGACCTCGCTCGGCGGGCACGGGCAGCTGCTCGGCCTCGACCCGCCCGAGCAGGGCGCGACCCTCGGCGGCGTGGTGAGCGCGAACGCCTCGGGGCCCCGGCGGCTGGCGTACGGCACGGTGCGCGACCTGCTCATCGGCACCACCGTGGTGCTCGCCGACGGCACCGTCGCCAAGGCCGGCGGCAAGGTCGTGAAGAACGTCGCCGGCTACGACCTCGGCAAGCTCTACACCGGCGCCCACGGCACGCTCGGGGTGGTCGTCTCCACCACCTGGCGCCTGCACCCGCTGCCGCCGGCCCGGCGCGTCGTGGTCGTCGAGCTGGCCGACACCGCGCAGGCCGGGCCGATGGCGATCGCGCTCAACCGCTCGACGCTCACGCCGACCGCCGTCGAGCTCGTCGGCACCGCGAGCGGCCCGGGGCAGCTGGTGGTCGTCTTCGAGTCCATCGCCGAGTCGGTCACGGCGCAGGCCGACGCCGCGCGTGCGCTGCTCGGCGGTGGCGAGGCCCGCGACGACGTGCCCGACGGCGTCGGCGCGCGGCCGGGCGGTGCCGCGGACGTCGTCCTGCGGATCGCCCACGTGCCGACCGGGCTGCCGACGGCGCTGGCCGCGCTGCCGGCCGGCAGCCGGGTGTCCTCGTCCGCGGCGACGGGGGTCACGTACGCGGCGGTGGCGGCGGACGAGGCGCAGGCCGTCCTGCCCCGGCTGCGCGAGGCGCTTCGGACCGTCGACGGCAGCGCGGTCGTCCTGCGCGCGCCGGACGGCGTGCGGGACGAGCTCGACCACTGGGGGCCGGTCGGTGACTCGCTCGAGCTGATGCGCAAGGTGAAGGAGCGGTTCGACCCGACGCGACGGATGTCGCCGGGCCGCTTCGTCGGGGGGCTGTAGGCATGCCGGACACGACCGTGGGAGACGCATGACCGAGATCACGCCAGGCAGCGGACCCGCGGGCGACAGCCCGCCGACCGGCGCCCCGGGCGCGTCGCGCGGCACCGAGCCCGTGCGCAGCGACGCGCGGGACGTCGCGCCCGGGGCTGCACTCGGCGCCGTGCGCGCCGCGGACCAGGCCCCGTCGCAGGTGATCGGCGCCCGCCGTCCGCTGGACGTCATGCAGGACATCGCGCTGCCGGCGAGCACCGCGGCGGCGACCGTCGGCGCCCCCGTCTCCCTCGGGCTGCCGGGCGTCGGCGCGCCGCTGTCGCCGGCGTTCGACGACCACCACCCACCGGACGCGGCGCTCATCGGCGACTGCGTGCACTGCGGCTTCTGCCTGCCGACCTGCCCCACGTACGTGCTGTGGGGCGAGGAGATGGACAGCCCCCGCGGGCGCATCTACCTCATGAAGGAGGGCCTCGAGGGCGAGCCGATGGACGCGTCGATGACGCGGCACCTCGACCAGTGCCTGGGCTGCATGGCCTGCGTGACGGCCTGCCCGTCCGGTGTGCAGTACGACAAGCTCATCGAGGCCACCCGCGCGCAGATCGAGCGCCGGGTCGAGCGGCCGCGCGCCGAGCGGCTCTACCGCGACATGATCTACCAGCTGTTCCCCTACCCGCGGCGGCTCAAGGCCGTCCGCGGACCGCTGCGGGCCTACCAGGCGAGCGGGCTCGGCCGGCTGCTCGCCAGGACCGGGCTGCTGGCCCGCCTGCCCGGGCCGCTGCAGGCGATGGAGTCGCTCGCTCCCAAGCTCGGCAAGGCCACGGTCATCCCCGAGCGCACCCCGGCCGTGGGCACCCGCCGGCGCACCGTCGGCCTGCTGAGCGGCTGCGTCCAGGGCACCTTCTTCCCCGACGTCAACGCCGCGACGGTGCGGGTCCTGGCCGCCGAGGGCTGCGAGGTCGTGGTGCCGCCGAAGCAGAGCTGCTGCGGCGCCCTGTCGGCGCACGGCGGGCGCGAGGAGCAGGCCCTCGGCTTCGCCAAGCAGGTCATCCGCACCTTCGAGCAGGCCGGCGTCGACACTGTCGTCGTCAACGCCGCGGGTTGCGGCTCCAACCTCAAGGAGTACGGCCACCAGCTGCGCGACGAGCCCGGCTGGTCCGAGCGGGCGGAGGCCCTCGCCGCCAAGGTGCGCGACGTCAGCGAGCTGCTCGACGAGCTGGGACCGGTCGCCGAGCGGCACCCGCTGCCGATGTCGGTCGCCTACCAGGACGCCTGCCACCTCGCGCACGCGCAGGGCATCCGCGCGCAGCCGCGCGGCCTGCTGCGCGGCATCCCCGGCGTCGAGCTCAAGGAGATCACGGAGGCCGAGATCTGCTGCGGCAGCGCCGGCACCTACAACATGCTGCACCCGGAGCCCGCCCGCGAGCTGGGCGAGCGCAAGGCCGCGGCGGTCCTCGCCACCGGCGCCCAGGTCATGGTGACCGCCAACCCGGGCTGCTGGATGCAGGTGGCCACCACGCTGGCCCGCATGGGCGAGCGCATGCCGGTGGCCCACACGATCCAGGTCCTCGACGCGTCGCTGCGGGGTGTCCCGGTCGACACGCTGCTCGCCGACGCGCTCGACGGTCCCGGCACCGCCATCTCCCACACCCGCCCCCCAGCGCAGCGCGCCCGCGCTGGCGCCTCCTGAGCCCGGAAGGCCCCCCGTGCAGCTCGCCGCCTCCTACCAGCAGGTCTTCGATCCCGTCGCCGACTCCTTCGGCCTGTCCTCGATCTTCGCGGTGCTGCCGCTGCTGACCCTGTTCGTGCTGCTCGGCGGCCTGAAGATGAAGGCCTACCTGGCCGGTCTCATCTCGTTGGCCGTGGCCGTCGTGATCGCGATCGCGGTCTACGGCATGCCGGTCTCGCAGACGCTGCTGTCGGCCAGCGAGGGCGCGGTCTTCGGGTTCTTCCCGATCCTCTGGGTCGTCATCAACGCGATCTGGGTCTACAACCTCACCGTCGCGACCGGCCACTTCGACGTGCTGCGCCGCTCGTTCGAGAAGGTCAGCCCGGACCAGCGCATCCAGGCCGTGATCATCGCCTTCTGCTTCGGTGGCCTGCTCGAGGCGCTGGCCGGCTTCGGCACCCCCGTCGCGATCAGCGTCGTCATGCTCATGGCCCTCGGCTTCGCGCCCATCAAGGCCGCGACGATCGCCCTGCTCGCCAACACCGCGCCGGTGGCGTTCGGTGCCCTGGCGACGCCGATCGTCACGCTGGCGGCGGTCACGTCCGGCGTGCAGCCCGACAACGCCGACCTCACGGTCGACACCCTGGGCGCGATGGTCGGCCGGCAGACGCCGCTGCTCGCGGTGTTCGTCCCGCTGCTGCTCGTCTACGTCGTCGACGGCCGGCGCGGCCTGCGGCAGACGTGGCTGCCGGCAGTCGTCTGCGGCGTCGCGTTCTCCATCGGGCAGTTCGTCGCCGCCAACTACATCTCCGTCCCGCTCGCCGACATCATCGCCTCGGCAGCCGGCGCGCTCGCCGTCGTGGCCCTGCTGCGCGTCTGGCAGCCGGTGGAGTCGCCGGTGCTGGCGGTCCCCCGCGGCGGCCAGGACGTTGGCACCGAGGGCGTCGAAGGAGGCGCCGACGGCACGACGGTCGACGCCGCGGGCGGCACCAGTCGCCGCAGTGCGCCCGGCGGCGGCGCCACCGGCACCGCGGTCTCGAGCGGTGCTGCCGCCGGCACCGTGCGGGAGCGGCAGGTCGTCGACTCGCGTGCCGAGGTCGTCAAGGCCTACCTGCCGTACGCGATCATCGTCGCGATCTTCTCCTTCACCAACCTGCCGGCGGTCAAGGACGCGCTGGCCGTCGAGCCGTGGACGTACAAGTTCGCCTGGCCGGGCCTCGACGTGCTGACGACCGCAGGCGAGCCGCAGGCCAGCGCCACGTTCTCGTTCGGCTGGCTGCCGGCCGCCGGCACGCTGATGATCATCGCTGGTCTCATCACGATGGCCGTGCTGAGGATCAGCCCCGCCCGTGGCCTGAAGGTCTACGCCAAGACCTACCACGAGCTGCGCTACGCGATCCTCACCGTCATGGCGGTGCTCGCGCTGGCGTACGTCATGAACCAGTCCGGCATGACCGGCACGCTGGGCAACTTCCTCGCCCAGACGGGCGGCTTCTTCGTCGTGCTGTCGCCCATCCTCGGCTGGATCGGCGTCGCGGTGACCGGCTCGGACACCTCGGCCAACGCGCTGTTCGGCGCGCTGCAGGTGCAGACCGCGGCGCAGGCGGGGCTCGACCCCGTGCTGCTGGCCGCCGCCAACACCTCCGGCGGCGTGCTGGGCAAGATGGTGAGCCCGCAGAACCTCGCCATCGCTGCCTCGGCCGTCGGCATGGCCGGACAGGAGGGCGTGCTGCTGCGCAAGGTCCTGGGCTACAGCCTCGTCATGCTCGTGTTCATGTGCGCTCTGGTCGCGTTGCAGGGCTCGCCCGTCCTGAGCTGGATGATCCCCTAGCCGTCCTCGGTCAGGACACCTGGCCGCGCGGCGGTGAACGCCAGGACGTGGAAGGACAGCACGAGGGCCGCCGACCGGCTGACCGGTCGGCGGCCCTCGTGCGTCGGCCCTCGTGCAGCGGGCCCTGGTGCGGCAGCCCCTCGTGCGTCGGCCCTCGTGCGTCGGACCTTGGTGTGGCGGGCCCTGGTGCGGCAGCCCCTCGTGCGTCGGCCCCCGTGCTGCGGTCAGGCCTGGGGCGTCGGCGCCTGGTCGGTGAGCACGGCGTCGCGGGCCTGCTCCTCGTCGGTGCCGCTGGCGCCCTTGGCGCGCTGGCGCCAGACGGTCAGCGCTCGCTCGGTGTAGCCGTTCGGCTCGCGCCGTCCCGAGAAGACGAGGTCCAGCGCCGCCGAGAACGACGGACTGGCGTCCAGGTCCGCGCTCATCGGCGCGTAGCCCGGCTCACCGGCGTTCTGCTCGTCGACGAGCACCGCCATCCGGGCGAAGGTCTCGCGGACCTGCGCCTCGTCGACCAGCCCGTGGTGCAGCCAGTTGGCGATCTGCTGGCTCGAGATCCGCAGGGTCGCGCGGTCCTCCATGAGCCCCACGCCCGCGAGGTCGGGCACCGTGGAGCAGCCGATGCCCAGGCCGACCCAGCGCACGACGTAGCCCAGGATCGACTGCGCGCTCTCCTCCAGCTCGTGCCGCGTGCCCTCCTCGGTCAGCGAGGCACGGTCGGCCAGCACCGGCGGGACCAGCAGGTCGCGCCGGTCCGCGAGCGGACGCTGGGCGATCTCCTGCTGGACGGCGAGGACGTCGGTCTCCAGGTAGTGCAGCGCGTGCAGCGTCGCCGCCGTCGGCGAGGGGACCCACGCCGTGCTCGCCCCGGACCGGGGGTGACCGCCCTTCGTGTCGAGCATCTCGCGCATCGCCGCGGGCTTGGCCCACATGCCCTTGCCGATCTGCGCCTGGCCGGCGAAGCCCGCCCGCAGGGCCACGTCGACGTTGCGGTCCTCGTAGGTCTTCAGCCAGGTCTGCGACCGCTGGTCCGCCTTGATGACCACGGGACCCGCCTCGAAGTCCGTGTGGATCTCGTCGCCGGTGCGGTCCAGGAAGCCGGTGTTCACGAAGATGACCCGGTCGGCGGCACGGGCGATGCAGGCCTCGAGGTTCGTCGAGGTCCGCTTCTCCTCGTCCATGATCCCGATCTTGAGGGTGGTCGGCTCCAGACCGAGCGCCTCCTCGACCGCGGCCAGGAGCTCGACCGACAGCGTCACCTCGTCGGGGCCGTGCATCTTCGGCTTGACGATGTAGACGCTGCCGGCCCGGGTGTGCGAGTACTTCGCCGTGCCGCGCAGGTCGTGCAGCGCGGCGACCGCGGAGACGAGCGCGTCGAGCACCCCCTCCAGCAGCGGCGCGCCGGCAGCGGTGCGGACGGCGTCCAGGCGCATGTGGTGGCCGACGTTGCGCACCAGCAGCAGCGAACGGCCGGGCAGGGTGAGCGGCGAGCCGTCGGCACCGGTGTACTCGCGGTCACCGTGCAGCGTGCGCGTCACGGTGCGGCCGCCCTTGCCGAAGCTCGCCGACAGCTCACCGGTGCGCAGGCCCAGCCACGTCCGGTAGGCGCCGACCTTGTCCGGCCCGTCGACGGTCGCGACGGAGTCCTCCAGGTCGACGATGGTGCTGACGGCCGACTCGAGCAGCGCGTCCGAGACGCCGGCGTGGTGCTGCGCCCCCACCTTCGTGGACGGGTCGATCGTGAGCTCGAGGTGCAGGCCGTTGCGGCGCAGGAGCACCGCGCCCGGACGGTCCCCCTCGCCCGGGCGGTGACCCGCGACCTGCGCGGGGTCGGCCAGGCCGGTGCGCCCGGACGAGGTCTCGGCGACCAGCTCGCCGGGTGAGGGGACGAGGTAGGCGGTGACGTCGGCGTGGCTGCCGTCCGCCAGCGGGAAGAAGCGGTCGAGGATCCGGTCGGCCTCGGCGATGACCTGCGCGCCGCGGCGCTCGTCGTAGCCGGGCGCCAGCTCGTGCTCGAGCGGCAGCGCGTCGGTCCCGTAGAGGGCGTCGAACAGCGAGCCCCAGCGGGCGTTCGCGGCGTTCAGCGCGTAGCGGGGCACCGTCGCCGGGACCACGAGCTGCGGCCCGGGCACCTCGGCGATCTCGCGGTCCACGCGCGTCACGTCGAGCGTCGGCTCCTCGAGCGGCAGCAGGTAGCCGATCTCGGTGAGAAAGGCCTCCAGCGCAGCGACGTCCCCGACGCCGTGCTCCCGGTGCCAGGCGTCGATCTGCTCCTGCAGCTCGTCCCGCCGCTGCAGCAGCTGCTCCACCCGTCCGGCGAAGCGCTCCTGCAGGTCGGCGACGACGGTCCAGAACTGCTCGGGCTCGAGGTCCAGGCCGGCGAGCAGCTCACCGGCCACGAACTCGGCCAGCTCCGGGTCGACCTGCAGGCCACTGGTCTCGATCGCGTTGCTCATGGGCTTCCACCTTCGCGTCTGTCGTCCGGGACCGGTCCCGACACGTGCGTACGGTCAGCCGGCAGGCGCGAGCACCGGCCGGTCGATCACCATGGGACCACTGCCCCGTCCGCCGCGTGCGACCGACCCGTCGTCGGCACGCGCCGCGAGCCCGCACGGCGCTCGGCCGCGCGCGGGCCCTCGACCGCCCCGACGACCTGCCGCGGTGGCCGTGCCGACCACGGGCCGTCCGAGGCTTTCACCCGCCGCTGCGCCCGGCCCGCTGTCTAGGCCGAGGGCAGCGGGGTACGTCGAGAGCTCCTGCGGGCCGCGTCCGGGCGGTCCGCCAGCTCCGGAGGTGCACGTGAACACCCATCCGATCATCCACTTCCTTCACGACGCGGGGGCGGCGGCGTGGTTCGGCGGCTCGCTCATGGGCGCCACGAGCCTCAACGCCGCAGCTGCGCAGCTCGACGACCCGACGCAGCGCGCCTCGGCGTCGACCGCGGGCTGGTCCCGCTGGGCGCCCGCCAACGCGGCCGCCATCGGCGCGCACCTCATCGGGGGCGCTGGGCTCATGGGGACCGACTGGCAGCGCGTGAAGCACCAGGAGGGCGTCGGTCGCTCGACCGCCATCAAGCTCGGCACGACGGGGGTCGCCCTCGGCGTCGCCGCCTGGAGCGCCGCGCTCAACCGCAAGATGGCCGCCGCCGGCGCCGTCCCGGTCAAGGGCGCGACCGAGCCCGGCGCGATGACGCCGCCGGACGTTGCCAAGACGCAGCGCCAGCTCAAGCTGGTCCAGTGGCTGAACCCGCTGGTGTCCGGGGCGCTCGTCGGCCTGGGCTCCTGGCACGAGGAGCAGCAGCGACCCTCGCAGGTGATCCCCGGCCTGCTCAAGAGCCGCTCGACGCTGCTGCTGCCGGCCGCCGCCGCTGTCGGCTTCGGTGTCCTCGCGTCGCGCCGGCAGAAGTCGCAGAGCACGACGGTGACGGCCTACCCGGCGCCCGCGCTGGCGTCGCGGCCGCCGTCCACGACCCAGACCACGGCGCCGGTCTACGGCGCGAACGGCACCACGGGCGCGGCCGGGACCCCGGGGGCCAGCACCACGGGCGCCGGCACCACCGGCGCCGGCACGACGTCGACCGACGTGCCGCCGATCGCCTGATCGCCTGAGCAGCTGATCGAGGGCCCCCGACCTGCTGGGTCGGGGGCCCTCGGCGTGCACGGTCCGACGTCGGACGGGCGGGCAGGTCAGCCGTGCGGCTGCCCGGTCGACGCGCTCGTCCCGCCGTCGACCGGGAGCACCGCGCCCGTGACGTAGCGAGCGCCCTCGCTCGCGAGGAACAGCACGGCCGGTGCGATGTCGTCCGGCTCACCCGGGCGTCCGAGCGCGATCCGGTCGACGAACGGCGCGAGCGCGGCCTCGTCGCGTCCCATGCCCTCGGTGAGCTCGGTGAGGGTGAACGCTGGCGCGACGGCGTTCAGGCGGACGCCGGAGGCGCCCCAGTCGAGCGCGAGCGACCGGACGAAGTTCGTGATCGCGGCCTTGGTCGCGTTGTAGGCCGACTGTCCCCAGTCGCCGCGGTCCCCCGACACCGACGACACCGCGACGAAGCTGCCGGACGTGGCGGCGAGGTGCGGCAGGACGGCCTTGGCCAGGTGGAAGAACGCGTCGACGTTCGTGGCGCGCAGGTGCTCCCACGCCGCGTCGTCCAGCTCGGTGATCGGCCCGTTCGCGTAGGCAGCGGCGTTGCTCACGACGACGTCGATCCGGCCGAAGCGCTCGACGACCTGCTCGACGAGAGCCCGCACCTGCGCCCCGTCGGACACGTCGGCCGGCAGCGCGGCGACCCGCTCGGACGGCCGGCCCTCGAGCGCCTGCTCGAGCCGCTCGCGCCGGCGGCCGGTGATCGCCACGGTCGCCCCGGCGTCGAGGAAGGCGTTCGTGATGGCCGCACCGATGCCGGTGCCGCCACCGGTGACGAGGACGACGGAGTCGGTGAAGTCGAAGGTCGAGGAGCGCATGGGACGAGCCTGACGCACGGACGGGGTGCTCGCGCGGGCGGGTCGCTGCGCGCGGCGGCGTCAGCGCCAGGAGCTCCCGGTGTCGCGGAGCTCGGCCACGCACGGGTCGGACAGCCGCTCGACGCCGAGCGCCCAGCCACCGGTCGCGGACGGCTGCGCGCAGGTCGCGACCGCCGGAGTCTCGGCAGCCGACGTCGTCCCCGACCCCGCGGCCAGGGCGCCGGTCAGCACGAGGACGGCGGCGAGGGCGGGACGCACGGGTCGGACCTCCAGGACGGGGGACGACCACGGTAGCGGGGCCGCGTCGCTGATGCACGGTCCCGCCCTCGCGGCCGGGACGGTGGTCGTGGTGCTGGCGGTCGTGGTGCTGGCGGTCGTCCTGCGGCGATCGGCCGGGCAGGTCGTCAGCGTCTGCACGCGGACGCCGCCACACCGGCCGCGCTGCTGTGCGCGCGCAGGTGCGTCATCAGCGCCACGGTCACACGCGGTCCCGCTGGCGTCCTGGCCGACCTCCTCCGGCCGGCGGCAGTCCTCGGTGGCGGCGGCGAGGACGTGTGCCGCGCGGACCGATCGTGCGGGCACGGCCAGCCGTCCGCTGACCGCTGCGGATCCTCGTGCTCGCCGCCATGGTCACTGCCGGTGGCTCGGTGGGTGTCTCCGCAGCTCTGTGAGCGCCCGCCGGGACGGGGCCGGACGCGCGGAGGACGCCAGCGCCGCGCAGCCCGGGACCGTGCAGCGCAGCGGCGCCATCGCCCCCGCTCCCGGGCCGTAGGGTCGGCCCGTGCCACCGACCACGCCGACGGTCAGCGCGCTGTCCGTCCTGGCGTTCGTGGCCGAGCTGCTGCTCCTGTGGGTGCTGGCCGTGGCCGGCGCACGGCTGGGCGACGGCATCGTGGGGGTCCTGCTCGGCGTCGAGCTGATCGGCGTGCTCGGCGTCCTGTGGGGCCGGTGGCTGGCGCCGCGTGCCTCGCGGCGGCTGCCGTCTCGTCGACGGGTGCCGGTGAAGCTCGCGCTCGTGACGGTCGCAGCGGGGCTGCTGGCCGTCTCGGGGCAGCCCCTGCGGGCGCTGGCCTTCGCCGTCCTGGCTGGCGGGATCATGGTCATCGCCGAGCTGCGGCACGCCGGCTGAGCGTCGGCCGGCGCGCGCAGCTCGCGTCCGCCTTCCTGGTGGCGGCGGACGACCGCTACCGGCCGGCGAGCAGGTCCCGGATCTCCTGCAGCAGCGCCACGTCGGCCGGCGTGCCCTCCTGCTCGGTCGGGAAGAACCGCTCCTTCGCGGCGGTGTACGGCTTGACGATCAGGAAGTACACGACGGCCGAGATGATCAGGAACGAGATCAGCGCGGTGACCCACGACCCCACGGGCAGGTCACCGGGACGCCAGCCCGAGAAGTCGGGCTGGCCGCCGATCTTGCCGATCAGGGACATGATCAGGTCGACGGTCGCCGTCACGACGGCCGTGAACGCGAGAGCCATGATCAGCGCGACGGCGAGCTCGACGAGGTTGCCGCGCAGGATGAAGTTCTTGAAGCCGGACACGTGACTCCTCGGGACCGACGGACGGACGGCACTGCTCGCAACATGTCACCCCGCCTGCGCCTGATGGAGCAGGCTCGCGCAGTGCCCTCCGTGAGCGCGATCGAGGAGCCGCCCGCGCGGTCCGGGACCCTGCCCCGGGCTCTCGCTGCCCCCGTCGGCATGATCACGTGCGGCTCGCCGCGCGTGTCGCGCGTGACCATGCCAACCGCACGATGCTCAGGCGAAGCATCCCGCACGAGGCGCACCGCCGTCCGGGCTGCAGACAGGCCCTCCCGACCGGCGCGCCTGCTACGGCCGCAGCTCGTAGACGATGTTGAAGGGCGACCGAGCCGCCTCGCGCGCGCGCGTGAACCCGGCCCGCTCGGCCAGTGCGATCGTCCGCGCCGGGCCCACCTGGTTCCCCAGGCCGGTCCGAGGCTCGGCCGACAGCCCGCTGGGCAGGCACAGGAACACCGACGCCGCGGCGTACACGCGCCCGACCGGGTTGATCGCGTCCTCGACGTGGTCCCCGCTCATCGGTTCGACCATGAGCACCCAGCCGTCGTCCCGCACGGCGTGACGGACGGCCTGCAGCGCACCGAGCGGGTCGGGCATGTCGTGCACGCAGTCGAAGAGCGTCACGAGGTCGTAGTGGCCGGTCAGCTCGTCCGCCGACACGGTGTCGAACCGCAGACGGTCCGTCAGCCCGGCGGCCTCGGCCTTCTCCCGCGCCAGGCTGATCGACTGCGCGTGATAGTCGAGTCCCACGAAGAACGACGCGGGATACGCCTGCGCCATGATGCGCGTGGAAGCCCCCAGCCCGCAGCCGACGTCGGCCACCTGCGCGCCGGCGCGCAGACGCTCCTGCAGCCCAGACATCGCCGGGATCCACTCGCTCGTGAGATGAGCCAGGTAGCTGGGCCGGAAGAACCGCTCGGTCCCCTCGAACAGCCCCTCGTGGTGCTCGTGCCAGCCCATGCCCGCCCCGGTGCGGAACGCCTCCGCGAGGCGGTCGGCGGCCCGCACGCCGGCCGCCACCATCTGGAAGCCGCCGGCCACGTAGGCCGGGCTGTCCTCATCGGTGAACATCGCAGCCTGCTCCGGAGAGAGCCCGAAGGTGTCGTCCCCGCGGTGGTCGACGTAGCCGGACGCGGCCATGGCGAGCAGCCACTCGGCGACGTAGCGGGATGCCGTGCCGGTGCGCTGGGCCAGGTCGTCCGCCGTCGTCGCAGCGCCCCCGGCCATCGCGGCGAACAGTCCGAGGCGGTCACCGATGACCACCAGCGGCGCCGCCCAAGCCCCGCCCAGGTCCACCACCACCTGCCCGACCAGCTGCCCGAGCCGGTCCATGTCGATCTGCTCCTGCACCGCCCCGGCGCGCGGACCCGGGATGGCACTGTGCTCAGCGTCCGTGTCGCCCGTGACGGTGTCCTTCGCGGTCATGTGGTCCTCCCCCAGCAGCCGGTGCACGCGGACGCGGCTGCCGACGCACTCACCTGGCGAGGGCGGGCAGACCGCCACGTCCCACCCTGCTCCTGGGCGCGCGACGTGTCGAGGACTGGACGAGCGAGGACGCCGCCGGTGCAGAGCGCAGCGGCGCACCGTTCCCCGACGGTGAGCGGGCTGCGGTGCGGACCGCTGACCGGGTCGACCGGTGCAGGCCGCGAACGGGTGTCCTCGTCGGTCGCCTCGGGGCGCCGGACGAGCTGTGCGGCACCGGCTCGCGACGACGACCTCGCGATGGCCCGCTCAGGGCTGCCGGCTCCAGTAGCCGATCACCTGCCAGCCTGTGTCCGGGAAGCCGCTTGCACGGGCGACCCGGGCCGAGGCCTCGTTGTCGGGCGCGTGCAGGTAGACGACGGCCCGACCCTCGGCGAGGACCTTGCGGGCCGCCTGTGCCACCAGGCGTCGAGCCAGTCCCCGTCCGCGAGCCCGCTCGTCGGTCACGACGGCGATCTCCCGACCGCTGTCGTGGTGCCGCTTGAGACCCACCCCGCCCAGGTGCCGACCGTCCTCGTCCAGCGCTACCAGGACGTCACCGCCGAAGGGCCGCAGCCAGGCAGGCACCCGCGGGTCGCCGTCGTCGGCGAGGGCAGCCGGCAGCCAGATGCCGAGGTCGGGCAGCGCGTCGCGGTCCGGCACGTCCTGCGCCCAGCGCAGGACACCGACGCCGGCGTCACCGCGCCGGCCCCCCAGCTGGTGGCTGCGGTGGCCGCGGACCTGGCGCGCCGCGACGGGCTGGACAGCAGCCGGGCCGCCAGCCCGCTGGCCGCCGCCCCGGACGCTGTGCTGGAGCGGGAGTTCGCATCCAAGCACGC
>CAXTFU010000012.1:16431-32038 GCA_964243385.1 uncultured bacterium
ATCTTGCGCTGAGGGCGGGTCGCCGCCGGTAGCTCTCCCAGGGACACCGACCGCGGCCGGCAGTGCCGCCAGCAGGCTCGCGACGTCAGGCACCGGCCCCTCGAGACGCGCTGCCACCTCTGGCGGCAGCCGCACGACGCACCGCCCCTGAGGATCGACGACACCGGCGACGCCGCGGGCAGTCCCGTCCCATCCCGGCCGCTCGTGCTCGAGGTCCTGGACGACCCGGACCGGCGAGGCAGGCGGCCAGCCACCCAACCAGGCGGACAGGTGATCGACGGGCGGTGACAGCACAGAGCCGATCCTCCCGGACGCGTCGACCAGGCGCCGGCCGCTCCCCAGTCGGCGCCGATGGACAGCCCACATCCTGCGGGCCCCGGGAGACAGACGACGGCAGCCCGACGACCCACGTCCTGCACACCCCGAGCGCACCGCGACCGACCGACGGCGGCTCCCTCATCTGCAGGAGCGCTGTCAGCGCCAGATGAGTGCGTGCCGCGCGCCCGAGCAGAGCCGGTCGTACGGCCGGCCCGCCCACCACTGTGCCGCTCGAGCGCTTGTGTCACGTCGCGCGACAGGTGAGCCATCGGCGCACGATCGTCGACGGGTCGACAGCTCTCGGACGAGCCCCGGTGTGCGCCGACTGGCATCCGTCATGCGGCGACGAGCTGGTCGAGCAGCGAGACGCCGACCCGGTCGACGCTCCTGAGGTCGTCGACAGGACGACGACGCCGGTGCCAGCGGTCGGCGCGAAGCCGGTGAAGGCGCCGGTCCCGCCGTTGTGCCGGAGCCTGGCCTCACCGCGCTCGAGCGGCGCGCGCGGAGCCAGCCGAGCCCGATGCCGGATCTCCGGCCAGGCCGGCCCGGCCAGCGGTCAGACCTCCTCACAGCCGTCGAAGCCGTCAACGAGCAGCGTCTCCGCGGGACGACGAGGTGATGCGGGCTGGGTCGGTGCGCGGGCCAGCACCTCCGGCTGTGGTCCTGCAGATGCAGGTCGTGCATGGGCTCGGTGCGGCTGCTCTCGAGGGCGGTGTGGTGCAGGCAGCACCCGACCAGCGCCGAAGCCGTCGTCTCCACGAGTGGACGTGACGGGGTGTGCGGATGGTCAGGCGCAGGCGCGTGCTGCCGACGTGGTCGGCGAGCGGAGCAAAGGCGTTCGTTGCGGCAGCTCGCCCCGCGGAGAACGGGACGTTGCGTCGGCGGGCGCAGGCGGATCGGGTCAGACTGCCTCGAAGACCATCGTGGCCTGGACCCGGTCACCGCCACCGAAGCCCTTGCTGCCTGACGCGGCAGTGCTGATGGTGTGAAGCCGGTAGCCCTTCGCCGCCTGCTGGTCGATCGCTGCTTCAAGCTCTGTGAGATTCCCGGAGCCGGTTCCCATGAACTTCTCCTTGAGAACGACTTGCAGAACGACGTGGTTCGGACCTTGAGCCACAATCCCTCCACTCATCGAATCGGCTCGGACCATAGCCGATCCGTCGACGGCGAGGCATACTCCGAGGCAGTCACTCAACGCTCGGTGCGGCACGAGCGGCCCCTGGAAGCAGATGGCCGACGGGTCGTCTTCGACGTGGTCGTAGCGGGTGGTGCGGACCATCCTGCGCTCTCGCACAGACGGCCACGAGCGTCGAGAAGTACTGTCCGTGGGATGGTGATCGACGCGTTCCTGCATGCCGCCGAGGGCGTCGAGATCGTCGTGAACCGGCCCGCGGTCGCGGAGCGGTGGAACGAACCGAGTGCCCTGCCCGGGCACACGATCGGCAGCTTGACAGCGCACCTCGCCCGGTCGGTGTTCACGGTGCAGCGGTACCTGGCGGCTCCGGTCGGGTCCGGCGAGCCGACCACGGCGGCCGGGTACCTGGTAGCAGTCCTGGGTGATGCCGATCCGATGGACAGTGACCTCCATCGGGGTGTGCGTGAGCGCGCCCGAGACGAAGCCGCAGCGGGCCATGCCGATCTCTGTGCCCGCTTCGCGCAAGCCCGCCAGGACCTCGCCGAGACGCTCCCGGGGCGCGATCCCAGGCAACTGATCACGGTGCTCGACGGAGTCGTCCTCCCACTCGAGGAGTACGTCCGTAGCCGGATCGTCGAGATGGTGATCCATCTGGACGACCTGTGCGTCAGTGTCGGCGCCGAGCCTCCCGATGATCTCGACGCTGCGTTCGACATCGCGGCAGCGGTCCTGGTCCAGGTCGCGGTCCGGCGGACTGGACCGTGGGCGACGCTGCGTTCTCTGGCCCGACGAGAACGACACCCTTCGGCGATCCGGGCGCTCTAGAACGAGCCCGACGACTCGGAGTCGTCGGATGGAGTGCCGCCGGTCGCTGGACCGTGTCGCCCTGATGCCGTTCTCCAGGCTTGCTTCGGCTCTCCGAAGAGCGACGCCGGCGTCAGCACGGTGGCCCTCCCCCAGGTCATCGTCCCCGTGCTCGAGGAGCACCTCGACCGCTGGGCCGAACCAGGACCCGAGGGCCTGCTGTTCACCAGAGACATGGGCGGCCCCCTCAGCCGGCACGACCGCACGTGGTGGCGGGCGGCCGTGCACCAGGCCGGACCGGACCCGCGGACGCATCTGGACGACCTGCGCCACGCCGGGCTCACCCTGCCCCAGTCGGGAGCGACCCTCCGCGAGCTGATGGCCTAGCCGCTGCAGCACCGTCCGTGCCGCCTGAGATGGGGCGCGCGGGGGGCACGACGGCCCCTGGGCGAGCCCGAGCGAAAGGGCCGCCGACCCGTTCTCACAGGTCAGCGGCCCTTTCCGCGGGTGGAGCTGAGGGGACTCGAACCCCTGACCCCCACACTGCCAGTGTGGTGCGCTACCAGCTGCGCCACAGCCCCGCTGTCGTGCGTGAGGAGTCTACAGGGACCGGCCGTCGGCGGCTCCGACCGGCTGGTCGGTCGACCGCAGCGGCGCCGGAGCGGTCAGCGGGAGGCCGAGTCCGCTGCCGTGCTGCTCGAGCCGCCAGCCGTGCGGGTGCTCGGCGAGCACCGACCAGCAGCAGTTGCCGAGCGGCGCGAGCCGGCTCCACGACGCGTCGGGCAGCGCGAGCAGCAGGCCCATGACGGCGCGGGCCGTCCCGCCGTGGGTGACCGCGGTGAGCACCTCGCCGGCGCCGACCGCGGGCAGGTGCTCGAGCAGGCAGGCGACGGCCCGCTCACCGGCCCGGCGGTAGGTCTCGCCGCCGCCGCGCGCGACGTCGAGGCCGGAGCGCCAGGCGGCGTGCTCGTCCGGGAAGCGCTCGAGGGCGACGGGGGCCGTCAGGCCCTGCCACGCCCCGAGGTCGAGCTCGCGCAGGCGGCGGTCGGCGGTGGCCGTCGTGCCGGTGGCGCGCTCGAGCGGCGCGACGGTCGCGCGCGCCCGCGACAGGTCGCTCGTCAGCAGCACGGCCGGCTCGAGCGCGGCGAGGACCGGCGCCGCGGCCTCGGCCTGACCGCGACCGACGTCGTCCAGGGGCGTGTCGAGCTGGCCCTGGAAGATCCCGGCGGCGTTGTCGGCCGTGCGGCCGTGCCGGAGCAGGACGAGGCGGCGGGGCGCGCTCAGCTCGCGCTCGGGGTCGCCCGGCCGGCGGCGCGCTCGGCGTCGCGGTCGACGAACGGGATCACCGGGCAGTCCTTCCACAGCCGCTCGAGGGCGTAGAAGACCCGCTCCTCCTCGTGCTGCACGTGGACGACGATCTCGGCGAAGTCGAGCAGGACCCAGCGGCCCTCCTGCGCGCCCTCGCGGCGGACCGGCTTGGCGCCGAGCTCGCGCAGGCGGTCCTCGATCTCGTCGACGACGGCCTTGACCTGACGGTCGTTGGGGGCCGATGCCAGCAGGAAGACGTCGGTGATGACCAGCTGCTCGCTGACGTCGAGCAGCAGGATGTCGCTGGCGAGCTTGTCGGCGGCGGCCTGCGCGGCCGCCAGCCCCAGCTCGACGGAGCGCTCGGAGGCGGGCACGTGCTCTCTTCTCGTCGGGGACCCCCAGCCTATGCGGGACCTCCGAGCCGTGCCGGGGCCGCTGCGGGCGCTGCGGGACGCGGGTCCGGGGCGTCCACGGCGAGCCAGACGGCGAAGGCGACGGCGAGCAGGAGCAGCAGGCCGAGCACGAGCGCCAGCCGCCGCACCGACTGCCGCCGCCGCTCCCGGCGCTGCTCGGCCCGGGCGCCGCGCGACGGGCTCACGCGGGGGCGTCCCGGTAGAGCTGGCGCTTGGAGATGTACTGGACGACCCCGTCCGGCACGAGG
Source organism: uncultured bacterium (assembly GCA_964243385.1). Classification (GTDB taxonomy): domain Bacteria; phylum Actinomycetota; class Actinomycetes; order Mycobacteriales; family SCTD01; genus SCTD01. Next base: position 20,658 of record CAXTFU010000012.1, read on the forward strand.
TACCAGACCGGGTCGCCCGCGGCGACGCGCGTCCGGCAGCCGGTCGAGCTGATCGCCAGCGCCGGCACCTCGAGCAGCGTGACCGACCCCTCGGGGAAGCGGGACAGGTCGACCGGCTCGTAGCCCGGGCGGCTGACCCCGACGAAGTGCGCCAGCGAGAACAGGTCCTCGGCGGCGTGCCAGCCCAGGATCTGCGCGAGCGCGTCGCTGCCGGTGATGAAGAACAGCTCGGCGTCCTCCCACAGCGCGTGCAGCGCCCGCAGCGTGTCGATCGTGTAGGTCGGGCCCGGACGGTCGACGTCGACGCGGCTCACCGAGAACTGGGGGTTGCTCGCGGTGGCGATGACCGTCATGAGGTAGCGGTCCTCGGGCTCGCTGACCTGCAGGTCGCTCTTCTGCCACGGCCGGCCGGTCGGGACGAACACGACCTCGTCGAGGGCGAAGCGGGTCGCGACCTCGCTGGCCGCCGACAGGTGCCCGTGGTGCACCGGGTCGAAGGTGCCGCCCATGACCCCGATGCGCCTGCCCACGTCGAAGGAGGCTAGAGGGTCAGGTCGGGAGCAGGCGCTGGACGAAGGCCTCGAGCTGCACCGCGTTGCGCACCTCGACCATCTCGACGACGTCGGCGTACGCGGCGGTCGCGCTGTCGCCCGAGCCCCAGTACGCGTGCGGCTCGGGGTTCAGCCAGTACGCGTGCCGGCACTGCTGCACGAGCGACCGCAGCACCTGCACCTCGGTGGCGCGGTAGTTGTTGCGGGCGTCGCCGAGCACGAGCAGCGACGTGCGCGGGCCGACGGCGTCGGGGTAGCGCACGGCGAACTCGCGCAGCGAGTGGCCGTAGTCGCTGTGCCCGTCGAACCAGACGAGCTCCGCCTCCGACGACATGCGCGCCAGGGCGTCGGCGACGTCGCCGCCCGGGACGAAGAAGCGCGACACCTCGTCGACCGTGTCGATGAACGCGAACGCCCGCACCTTGGTGAACTGCTCCGACAGCGCGTACGCCAGCATGAGCGTGAAGTGCGCGAAGCCGGCGACCGAGCCGGACACGTCGCAGAGGACGGTGAGCTCGGGCTTGTGCGGCGTGTGCGGCCGGTGGTGCGTCACGAGCGGGACCCCGCCGGTCGCGAGCGACGCCCGGACGGTGCGCCGGAAGTCGAGCCGTCCCGAGCGGCCGAGCCGGCGCTTCGCGGTCAGCCGGGTGGCGAGGCGCCGGGCCAGCGGGAAGACCTGCCGGCGCAGCTCGGCCATGTCGTCGCGGCTGGCCCGCAGGAAGTCGACCTGCTCGGCGAGCGGCTGGACGGCCGTCTTCGACAGTGCCTCCGGGCCGCGGTCCTCGGCCAGGCGCCGCCGGACCTCCGACTCGACCATCTCCTGGAACGCCCGGATCCGCTCCGTCAGCGTCTGCCGCGCCACCTTCTCGGCCATGCCGCCGCGCGACTGGCCGGCGAGCATCATCTCGAGCAGTGAGGCCATGAGCGTCTCGGGCGACAGCCCGCGCAGCACCCGGTAGGAGAACCACTGCTGACGGCCGGGCGCGGTGTCGGCGCGGCCGAGGTCGCGCACGGCCTCGCGGGCGAAGCGCCGCATCGCCTCCTCGTCGCCCTGCAGCAGCAGCTCGCGCAGGGCGTCGCGCAGCGCATCGGTGTCCGGGCGCCCTGGGCCCTCGCCGGGCTCCCCGTCGTCGCCGTCGCCGTCCTCCCCGAGCGCCGAGGCGGCGGGCTCGCCCACGACCGGCGGGAACCACAGGTCGAACAGCGTGTCGAAGGCCGGCCGGTGCGCGGGCCGCTTCAGGACGGTCGCCGCGTACGCCGCGCGCAGGCCCTCGCGGTCGGTGAGCTCGACGACGCCGAGCGCGCGCGTCGCGTCCAGCACCTCGGCCAGCGAGATCGACAGGCCGGCGTCGCGCAGCGCGTGGAAGAAGCCGATCTGGCGATCGACCAGCCCGCCCTGCACTAGCCCAGCCCAGGCGCGAGGACCGTCATGAGTCCAGCTTCAGGCCGGTACTGGCGCGCGCGTGGTCGCTGGCGTGCTTGAGCACCACGCCGAGCGTCGTCCGGACCGCCTGCTCGTCGAGGGTGTCCAGCCCGAGGGCGAGCAGGGTGCGGGCCCAGTCGATCGACTCGGAGATCGACGGCGACTTCTTCAGCTCCATCGACCGCAGCGCCCGCACGGTCCGCACGAGCGAGTCGGCGAGCTGCTCCGCGATCTCCGGCACCCGCGACAGCACGATGGCCTTCTCCCGCTCGGCGCTCGGGTAGTCCAGGTGCAGGTAGAGGCAGCGGCGCTTGAGCGCCTCGGACAGCTCGCGCGTGGCGTTCGAGGTCAGGAACACGATCGGCCGGCGCGACGCCGTGATCGTCCCGAGCTCGGGGATCGTGATCTGGAAGTCCGACAGCACCTCGAGCAGCAGGCCCTCGACCTCGACGTCGGCCTTGTCGGTCTCGTCGATGAGCAGGACGGTCGGCTCGTCGCGGCGGATCGCGGTGAGCAGCGGTCGCGACAGCAGGAACTCCTCGGCGAAGACGTCGTCGTGCACGTCGTCCCAGCGCTCGTCGTCCTGAGACGCCTGGATGCGCAGCAGCTGCTTCTTGTAGTTCCACTCGTAGAGCGCGCGGGCCTCGTCCAGCCCCTCGTAGCACTGCAGCCGGATGAGCTCCGAGCCGGTCGCGTCGGCGACCGCCTTGGCCAGCTCGGTCTTGCCCACGCCCGCGGGGCCCTCGACGAGCAGCGGCTTGCCGAGGCGGTCGGCGAGGAAGACGGTCGTCGCGATCGCGTCGTCCGGCAGGTAGCCGGCGGCCGACAGCCGCTCGGCGACGTCGGACGGCGAGGCGAACTGGGGCTGCTGCACGGGCACTCCTGGGCCGGGACCGAACGACGTTCGGTCCCACGCTAGACGGCGCGGCCGGGCGCCGCTGCGGACCGGTCAGACGACCCCGGCGCCGGCGGTGGCGCGCGAGACCCAGCCGCGCGGGGTGCGTCCGCTGGCCTCGGCGTAGCGCCGGCAGACCTCGTCGCGCACCTGCTCGGCCACGTCGAGGTCGACGAGCGAGACGGTGCAGCCGCCGAAGCCCGCGCCGGTCATGCGGCTGCCGACGACGCCGGGCGTCGCGACGGCGGTCGCGACGAGCAGGTCGAGCTCGGGAGTGCTGACCTCGAAGTCGGCGCGCAGGCTCTCGTGCGAGGCCGCGAGCAGCGCGCCGAGCGGGGCCGGGTCGCCCCGCCGCAGGGCGTCCGCGAGCTCCAGCACCCGCGCGTTCTCGCTGATCACGTGCCGCGCCCGCCGGCGGACGACGTCGTCCATCACCGACCAGCGCTCCTGCAGCCCCTCGAGCGTCGCGTCCCGCAGGCTGCGGACGCCGAGGTCGGCGGCGGCGCGGTCGCACTCGGCGCGGCGGTCGTTGTAGGCGCTGGACGACAGGTCGCGGCTGACCGCCGAGTCGACGACCAGCACCCCGAGGCCGGCAGGCAGCGGCACGTGCTCGACGTCGAGGCTGCGGCAGTCGAGCAGCAGCGCGGCGCCCTCGTGCGAGCCGGTGCTCGCCAGCTGGTCCATCAGGCCGCTCTGCACCCCGACGCCCTCGTTCTCGGCGCGCTGGCAGAGCTGCGCGAGCCGCAGCGGGTCGACCTGCTCGTCCAGCACCGCGAGGGCCACGGCGACCTCGAGCGCCGCCGACGACGACAGCCCCGCTCCGATCGGGACGTCGCTGGCGAGCACGCCGTCGAACCCGCGCAGGGCCAGCCCCTCCGAGCGCAGCACCGCGACGACCGCCGTCGCGTAGCGGCCCCAGCCGCTGTCGGGCCCGGCGCCGGTGCTGAGGTCGATCGTGACCGCGCCCTCCTCGGGCAGGTCGTGCGAGGTGAGCACGAGCCGGTCGCCGCCGGACCGGCCGGCCAGGACCGTCCGCAGCTCGAGCGCGAGCGGCAGCACCCAGCCCTCGTTGACGTCGGTGTACTCGCCGATGAGGTTCGCCCGGCCGGGCGCCTGGACGACCACGTCCGCGCCGTCCGGCGGCGCGTCGAGCAGCTCCTGCGCGGTCATCCTCGTCGCACCCCACGTCGTCGCACGGCGTGCCGCGGCTGCAGCACGCAGGCACACAACCACGTGCGTCGCCGCGCCGGGCAGCCACCCCGGACGGCGCGCGTCGTACGGTCGCACCATGAGAGTCGCCTTCCTGGGCCTGGGGCGCATGGGCGTCCTCATGGCCGGCCACGTCCTGTCCGCCGGGCACGAGCTCGTCGTCTGGAACCGCACGCCGGGCAAGGCCGGGCCGCTGCTCGAGCGGGGCGCCCGCGAGGCCCCGTCCATCACCGCGGCGGTGGCCGGCGCCGACGTCGTCGCGCTCATGCTGTTCGGGCCGGACAGCGTGCGCGAGGTGCTGCCGGACGTCTGCCGCGCCGCCCCCGCCGGGACGCTGGTCGTCGACAGCACCACGATCGGACCGGAGGCCGCACGCGAGTTCGGCGCGCAGGCGCACACGGCGGGGCTGCGCTACGTCGACGCGCCGGTGGCCGGCAGCATCGGGCCGGCCGCCGACGGCACGCTCGGCGTCCTGGCCGGCGGGGCCGAGGGCGACGTCGAGGACGCCCGCGCCGTCCTGCACCTGTGGGGCGCGCCCGACCGGGTGCTGCGCATCGGCGAGGTGGGCGCCGGCAGCGCGCTGAAGCTCTGCGTCAACCAGGGCCTCGGCGTGGTCGCAGCGGGGCTCGGGGAGTCGCTGCGGCTCGGTCGCGAGCTCGGCCTGGACCGCGAGCTGCTGCTCGACGTGCTCGGCCGCACCGCCTACGGCTGGTACCTCGACCAGAAGCGGCCGATGCTCGACAGCGGCGACTTCTCGGCCACCACGTTCTCGGTCGACCTCATGGCCAAGGACCTGCTGCTCGCCGCCGAGGCGGGCCACGGCGAGCTGCCGGTCACCGCGGCCAGCGCGCGGGCGGCGGCCGGCGCGGCCGACGCGGCGTCCGGCTCGGACTACGCGGTCATGACCGCGCACGTCGCCGACCGGGGCTAGCTGCGCACGTGCCCCTCGCCGGTCACGACGTAGGTCGTGCTGGTCAGCTCCGTCAGCCCCATCGGCCCGCGGGCGTGCAGCTTCTGCGTCGAGATGCCGATCTCGGCGCCGAAGCCGAACTCGCCGCCGTCGGTGAACCGGGTGGACGCGTTCACCATCACCGCCGCGCTGTCCAGCGAGCGGACGAACTGGCGGGCCGCGTCGACGTCGCGGGTGACGATGGCCTCGGTGTGGCCGCTCCCCCAGCGCCGGATGTGCGCGACGGCGTCCTCGAGCGAGTCGACGACGCCGACGGCGAGGTCGAGCGAGAGGTACTCGGCGGCCCAGTCCTCGTCGGTCACGGGCAGCGCCGACGGGTCGTGGGCCCGGACGCGCTCGTCGGCGTGCAGCACGACGCCCTCAGCGTGCAGCGCCTCGACGACGCGCGGCAGGAACGCCTCGGCGACGTCGGCGTGCACGAGCAGCGTCTCGGCGGCGTTGCACACGCTCGGCCGGTGCGTCTTGCTGTTCACCGTGATCGCCACGGCCCTGTCGAGGTCGGCGTGCGCGTCGACGTAGACGGTGCAGTTGCCGACGCCCGTCTCGATGACGGGCACCTGCGACTCGCTCACCACGGCGTCGATGAGCCCGGCGCCGCCGCGCGGGATGAGCACGTCGACGAGCCCACGGGCCTGCATGAGCTCCTTGACGCTCGAGCGGTCGGTGCCCGGCACGAGCTGGATGCTGTCGGCCGGCATGCCCGCGGCCGTGGCGGCCTCGGCGAGGACGTCGACGAGCACCCGGTTCGACCGGTAGGCGCTGGCGCTGCCCCGCAGCAGCACCGCGTTGCCGCTCTTGAGGCACAGCCCGGCGGCGTCGGCGGTGACGTTCGGGCGGGCCTCGTAGACGATGCCGACCACGCCGAGCGGCACCCGCACCTGGCGCAGCTCGAGGCCGTTCGGCAGCGACGAGCCGCGCACGACCTCGCCGACCGGGTCGGGCAGCGACGCGACGTGCCGCAGGCCGTCCGCCATCGCCTCGACGCGCGCGCGGGTCAGGGCCAGCCGGTCGAGCAGCGCCTCGGTGGTGCCGGCCTCGCGGCCGGCCGTCACGTCGTCGGCGTTCGCGGCGAGCACCTCGTCGGCCCGCTGCACGAGCGCGTCGGCCATGGCCCGCAGCGCCGCGTCCTTGGCCACGCGCGGCAGCGGCGCCAGCGCGGCAGCGGCGGCGCGGGCGCGGACGGCGACTTCGTGGACCTCGCTCATGGCCCGAGCCTACGACCTGCGTCCCGGCGCCCGGTCAGCCGAAGCGGCGCCAGAACGACTGGCGGCGCGAGAACATCGTCGTCGCGTCGGTCTCGCCCTGCGGCCAGCCGGTCGCCGGGCCGAGCCACCCGTAGTGCCGCTGCAGCAGTCCCGTGCGGCGGCCGTCCGGGGCCAGGCCCATGACGGCCCGGTAGGTCTCGGGCGTGACGGCGGCGGTGCGGCCGCCCGTCCGCGCGACGTCGGGGTCGGCGGACGGGGTGCGGCACTCGTGCGGCCCGGCGCCGGAGTCGTCGTGCCACAGCGCCTCGTGCACCGCGCGGTGGTCGCGGTGGCCGTACCGGACGCCGGGCAGTGCCGTGTTCGAGTAGGCGGCCCCGACGACGCCGCGCTCGGCGGTGAGCGGCAGGTGCGTCGTGCGCAGCGCGCGGGTGCGCTGCAGGGCGGCGCTGACGAAGCCGGGGGTGAGCGCACCGTCCCCGCCGTCGAAGACGACGCGCGCGGTGCGCTCCCCGACCTTCAGCCGGAACGGGCTCGGACCGTCCGGCAGCTCGCCGAAGTCGACGAGCGGACCGGCGAGGTGCGGGTCGAGCCCGCCCATGGCGTCGAGGAAGGCGTCGAAGCAGGCCAGTCGCTGCCGGCGCAGCAGGGCGCTGCCCGGCTCGCCCCACTGCCCGTGCTCACCGGCCGGCGGCAGCAGCTCGCCGAGCTCGGGCTGGGCGCCCCGTCCGTCGGCCATCCCGGTGCGCTCCCCGTGCGTGCACAGGACGAAGACGAGGTAGTCGTCGGGACGGTCCTCGAGCAGCGCCCACGCCTCGAACTCGTCGTCCGGGTGCGGCACGACCACGTAGACGATGCCGGTCTTCGTCGTGCCGGTCCGGGCCGGCTGGGCGGCACCGGGCCGGGGAGCACCGGGCTGGGGAGCACCGGGCCGGGGAGCACTGAGCCGGGGAGCACCGGGCCGGGGAGCACCGGGCCGGGGAGCACCGGGTGCCGGGCGCCGGGCGCCGTCCGGCGTCACAGCAGGACGAGGTCGTCGCGGTGCACGACCTCACGCAGGCCGAGCTCGCGGGTCGAGCGGCCGAGCAGCGCCGGCAGCTCGCCGGCGTCGTAGGCGACCAGGCCGCGGGCGACGGCGCGCCCGTCGGCGCCGGCCAGCTCGACGGGGTCGCCGGCCGCGAACTCGCCCTCGACCGCGGTGACGCCCGCGGGCAGCAGCGACAGCCGGCGCTCGACGACCGCGGCGACGGCGCCCTCGTCGAGCAGCAGGCGGCCGCGCGGCGTCGAGGCGTGCGCCAGCCAGAGCAGCCGTCCGGGGGCGCGCGTGCCGGTCGGGTCGAACACCGTGCCGCCCTCGCCGCGCAGCGCCGCGCCCACCTGCGCGGTGGCCGACAGCAGCACCGGGACGCCCGCTCCGGTGGCGAGCGCGGCGGCGTCGACCTTGCTCGACATGCCGCCGCTGCCGAGGCCGGCGCTGCCCGTGCCGCCGATCGACAGGCCGGCGAGGTCCTGCGGGCCGCGCACGCGCTCGACCAGCCGGGCGCCCGGCGCGCGCGGGTCGCCGTCGTACAGGCCGTCGACGTCCGAGAGCAGCACCAGCGCGTCGGCGCGCACGAGGTGCGCCACCAGGGCGGCGAGCCGGTCGTTGTCGCCGAACCGGATCTCGTCGGTGGCGACCGCGTCGTTCTCGTTCACGACCGGCACGACGCCGAGCGACAGCAGCCGGTCGAGCGTGGTCTGCGCGTTCCGGTAGTGCGCCCGGCGCACGACGTCGTCGGCGGTGAGCAGCACCTGGCCGACCGTGCGCCCGTGCCGGGCGAACGCGCTGGCGTACCGCTGCACGAGCAGCATCTGCCCGACCGAGGCGGCGGCCTGCTGGGTGGCGAGGTCGCGGGGACGGCGGGCGAGCCCGAGCGGGGCGAGCCCGGCGGCGATCGCGCCGGACGACACGAGCACGAGCTGCCCGTCGCGGGCGGCGAGCGCGTCGACGAGCGCGTCCAGGCGCGCGGGGTCGAGCCCGCCGAGCGCCGTGGTGAGCGACGACGAGCCGACCTTGACGACGACCCGGCGCGCGCCGGCGACCGCCTCCCGGCTCACGCCCGCACCGTCAGGCCTTGCCCGGCTGCGCGACGTCCTCGAGCTTGGCGATCAGCTCGTCCTTGTCCAGGCCCATCCGCTCGGCCCGGCGCAGGTCCTTCTGCAGGCGCCGCTCGTCGGCGCTGGTGCGGCTGCGGTCCTCGAAGCGGGCGTCCTGGCCGCGCATGCCGGAGGAGAACTGCTCGAGCTCGGTGGGCTGCCAGTCGAAGCTCACGTCGCCGATCGTCACGCTGTCGCCGGGCGACGCGCCGGCGTCGGCCAGCGCCTTCTCGACGCCGAGCCGGGCGAGCCGGTCGGCCAGGTAGCCGATCGCCTCCTCGTTCGCGAAGTCGGTCTGCAGCACCCAGCGCTCGGGCTTGCTGCCGCGCACGAGCCACCCGTCGGCGTCCGCCTCGACGGTGAAGCCGAGGTCGTCGACGGCACGGGGACGCAGCACGATGCGCGTCGCCTCCTCGATCGGGCGCTGCGCCCGGTCGGCGGCGACGACCTTGCTCATCGCGTACAGCAGCGGCTGCAGCCCCTCGCGGGTGGCGGCCGACAGCGCGAACACCTCGAAGCCACGGGCCTCGAGGTCGGGCTGCACCAGCTCGGCGAGCTCGCGGGCCTCGGGCACGTCGACCTTGTTGAGCACGACCAGGCGCGGGCGCTCGGTCAGGCGGGCGACGTCGTCCTTGTAGCGCTGCAGCTCGCTCTCGAGCACCTCGAGGTCGCTGAGCGGGTCGCGGCCGGGCTCGAGGGTCGCGCAGTCGAGCACGTGCACCAGCACGGCGCAGCGCTCGACGTGGCGCAGGAACTCGAGGCCCAGGCCCTTGCCGGCGTGCGCACCCGGGATGAGTCCCGGCACGTCGGCGACGGTGAAGGTGACGCCGCCGGCCTCGACGACGCCGAGGTTCGGCACGAGCGTGGTGAACGGGTAGTCGGCGATCTTCGGGCGTGCGGCCGACAGCGCGGCGATCAGGCTCGACTTGCCGGCGCTCGGGAAGCCGACGAGCGCGACGTCGGCGACGCTCTTGAGCTCGAGGACGACGTCGCGCGACTCCCCCGGCTCGCCGAGCAGCGCGAAGCCGGGCGCCTTGCGCTTGGCGCTCGCGAGGGTGGCGTTGCCGAGCCCGCCCTTGCCGCCCTTGGCCACGACGAAGGTCGCACCCTCGCCGACGAGGTCGGCGAGCTGGTCGCCGTGCTCGTCGTAGACGACGGTGCCGTTGGGGACGGGGACCTCGACGTCGGTGCCCTTGGCACCCGTGCGCATCGAGCCCTGGCCCTGCTTGCCGGACGTCGCCTTCTGGTGCGGGTGGTAGTGGTAGTCGAGCAGCGTGGTGGTGTTCGACCGCACGACGAGCACGACGTCGCCGCCGTCACCGCCGTCGGCGCCGTCCGGACCGCCGAGCGGCTTGAACTTCTCGCGGCGGACGCTGGCGCAGCCGTTGCCGCCGTCGCCCGCGGAGACGTGCAGGACGGCGCGGTCGACGAACGTGGCCATGCGGTACCTCGATCTGGAGAGAACGCAGCGAGGGCGGGCCCGGCGTGTGCCAGGCCCGCCCTCGTACGCGTGGAGCGTCCGGTCAGGCGACCTGGACGATGTTCACGGTCTTGCGACCGCGCTTGAGGCCGAACTTCACCGCACCGGGCTCGAGCGCGAACAGCGTGTCGTCGCCGCCACGGCCGACGCCCTCGCCCGGGTGGAAGTGCGTGCCGCGCTGGCGGACGATGATCTCGCCGGCCTTGACGACCTGGCCGCCGAACCGCTTCACGCCGAGGAACTGCGCGTTGGAGTCGCGACCGTTGCGCGAGGAGCTCGCGCCCTTCTTGTGGGCCATGGGTGCCTCCTACTGGGCGGACACGGCAGCGGCGCCGGTCTCGATGGACGTGACACGGACCTGCGTGAGCCGCTGGCGGTGGCCGAGGCGACGCTTGTAGCCGGTCTTGTTCTTGTACTTCATGATGTTGATCTTCGGGCCCTTGGTGTGGGCGACGACCTCGCCGCTCACCGTGACGCCGGCCAGGGCCGCCGCGTCGGAGGTCACGGAGGCGCCGTCGACGACGAGCAGCGCCGGCAGGGGCACGGTGTCGCCGGGGCCGCCGGCGACCTTCTCGACCTCGACGACGTCACCCACGGCGACCTTGTACTGCTTGCCGCCGGTCTTGACGATGGCGTACACGAGGAGCTCCTACCTGGACGAGATCAACGGTGCCGCGCGCGACGGCGCAGCAGAAGGGCGCGTCGGGGACGCGGTCCTCCAAGACTACGTGACAGCCGCACGGGCCGTCGAACGCCTGCTCGTGCCGGGGAGCGGGGCGCGGGCCGTGCCAGGGCATGCCTGGCGTCGCGCGCGTCGCGTCCTGCGGGCCACACGGCCGGTGGCCGCTCCGCAGGACGCACCAGCGCCCGGAGCCGCTGCGTCCTGCGGGCCACACGGCCGGTGTGGCCGCTCCGCAGGACGCAGCGGGACGTCAGACCGTCGGCGGACCCGCAGGGCGGCTGGTCGCACGACGACGTCGACGCGGAGCGGGCGCGGCCTCCGCGGCGGCCGGCGACGCGGAGGCCTCCGGCTCGTCCAGGTCCGTCGGCTGGTCCAGGTCCGTCGGCTGGTCCAGGTCCGTCGGCTGGTCAGGGGCCGTCGGCTCGACGGCCGAGCCCGTGTCCGGCGCCGCGCCGGGCAGGCCCGTGCCGAGCTCGAGGTCGGCGTCGACGATCGCGCCGACTATCTCGTTCGGCGTGGCGTCGACCGGGAGGTCCTCCAGCGACGACGGCGGCTGGTCCGCCACGTCGGGGAGCACGTCGGTCAGGTCGTCCTCGGGCCGGACGGCGCTCGGCGCGTCGCCGCCCCAGGTCGGCGCGAGGGTGCCGAGGTCGACCGCGGCGTCGACGACCTCGACGGCGGCGGCGACCGCGTCGGCCTCGCCGGGCGAGGCGTCCGCCAGCAGCTCCTGCAGCTCGGACTCGGGGGCGACGGTCGCCGCGCCGGTGCCGCGACCACCGCGACGGCGCCGACGGGGGGCGGGCGGGGCGTCGGCGTCCGGGGCGGCGTCGGCG
>CAXTFU010000013.1:0-31739 GCA_964243385.1 uncultured bacterium
GGTCCCGGCCCCCGCGAGCGGCGGCCGCTACTCGGTCAGCCGGGCGACGTCCTCCGCGGTCAGGCGCGGCGCCGCGACCGCGTCGACCGACGTCCGCAGCGACGTACGGGCCAGCGACGAGCGGGCAGCGGGCACCGCGGCAGCCGTGACGGGGTCGGCCGGCCGGCGCAGGTGCGAGTCGGTCACGGCCTGGTAGGCCGCCGCGACGGCCAGCAGGCGGTCCTCGGCGTACGGACCGGAGCCGAGGATCGTCCCGACCGGGAGCTCCGCGGCGCCGACGGTCCGGAAGCCGATGGGCAGCGCGAGCTCGGGCAGCCCGAGCACGTCGAAGGGCACGGGCGAGGTCTGCACGACGACGTCGCAGGCCGCCAACGTGGTCGCGAAGACCCGCGACAGCATCTCGACCTTCATCCGCTGACCGGTGAGGAACTCGTCGCCGGACAGGAACAGCCCCTGCAGCCAGCTGGTCAGCGAGACGCCGAACAGCTTGAGGTCCGAGCGCAGGAACGGCAGGAAGGGCTGCGTGCGCTCCGGGAGGCGGACGGCGTTGAAGGTGCCGCTGAGCAGGTCCCACTCGTCGGGCAGCGGGACGTCGACGACCTCGATGCCCTCGATGCCGGCCAGCACGTCGAGGAACGCGCGCCGCTGCGGCGCCTGGTTGCCGGTGAGGTAGTCCGGGGTGACGCCGACGCGCGTCTTCCAGCGGGCCTTGACCCGGCCTCCGGTGATGACCGGCGTCGCCGCCTTGGGCAGGTCGTCGACGGGCGGCAGTCCCTGCGTCCGGACGTCGTTCGGGTCGGCGCCGGACATCACCGCCATCATGATCGCGGCGTCGAGCGCGGTGCGCGCGAGCGGACCGGGGTGGTCGCGGGTGAAGCTCAGCGGGATGATCCCGTAGAGCGAGGCGCGGCCCATCGTCGGCTTGAGCCCGGTGAGGTTCTGCGCGTTCGAGGGCGCCGTGATGGAGCCGCCGGTCTGCGTGCCGATGCCGCTGGCGGCCATCCGGGCCGCGGTGGCGGTGGCCGAGCCGCTGGACGAGCCGCCGGGGTCGGTCGACGGGTCGGCCGGCGTCCAGGCGTTGACGGTCGTGGTGATGCCGCTCGGCGTCGTGGCGCGGGTCGTGGCGAGCGGACCCATCTGCGTCTTGCCGAGCACGATGCCGCCGGCGCGCTTGAGCCGCGCGACCGTGGTGGCGTCGAAGGGCGGCACGAAGTCCGCGAAGATCGTCGAGTTCGCGGTCGTGCGGGTGCCGGCCGTGTAGTAGTTGTCCTTGATCGCCAGGGGGATGCCGAGCAGCGGCATCCGGCTGACCGGCCCCCGCACGGCGCGGGCCTCGGCCCGGGCCTGCTCGGCGCGCACCGTGTTGAACGCCTGGTAGGTCGCGTCGAAGGCCGCGATCCGCTCGAGGTAGGCCTCGACGAGGTCGATGGGCGCGACGCGCTTGCGGGCGAGCAGCCAGGCCAGCTCGGCGATCGTCCCCTCGGTCGGGTCGTCGAAGACGACGTCGCGCGGGCGGACGTAGACCTCCGGGCCGAATCGCGGCAGCGAGGCCGCGGCCCGTCCGAAGTCCCAGTCGACGGGGCCGTTCTTCGGGCCGTCCGGAGCCGCGACGGCGGCGGCAGCCGGTCCGGCGAGGGCCACCGGGCCGGCGGCCGCCGCGGCGGCGACGGCCGCCACAGAGGCGAGGAACGTGCGCCGGGCCAGGACGGTGTCGGCCGGGTGGACGCCCGGCGTGCTGTCGAGCTCGGTCATCCCGTCTCACCGTCCGTCCAGGCCGTCAGGATCGACGGGTAGAGCGACGGCGGGGCCTGCTGCTGCGCCAGGCGGGCGGCGTCCGGGCCGGCGGGCGTCGCCGGGAGCCAGGCGCTGACGCCGGGGACCGTGCCGCGCAGGAACGAGCGCAGCGACGACAGGACCGAGGCCTGCGAGGGCGACCCGGTCACCGGGTCGGTGGCCGTCGGGTGCAGCTGGGACAGGTCGATGCCGACGAGGGCGAGGCGCGCGCGGATGTGCGCGTCCAGCTCCGAGTCGGTCGGGGGGACGATCGCCATGGGACCTCCGGGGCGGGGGGCGGGACGCCGCAGACCCTCCTGGCCGCCCGTGTCGGCGCCGTGGCGCCCTCGTGTCGCCGCTGTCACGGGTGACGCGCGGGACGGTCAGGCCGGCCCGTCGGCGAGCACGCGGGCCGCCAGCGCGGGCGGCGCGAGCAGCAGCCAGCTCTCCGTCACGAGCTCGCGCAGCTCGTCGTCGTCCACCGGTCCGGCCAGGTCGACGAGGACGACGCCCTCGCGCGACGGGACGACGGCGAACGGCGGACCCGCGTGCGCCAGCGCGTCGAGCTCGGCCCCGCTGCTGCGCAGCACGACCACGCAGCACGGGTCGTCGCAGGGGAGCGCCGCCGCGTAGCCCTGCGGCCGGCCGTCCTCGACGACGAGCACGTGCGCGAAGGTCCGGCCGCGCACCCGCCACCGGACGCCGGTCCAGGCCTGCTCCTCGACGACCCCGGGCAGCGCGAGCGCGGCCGGCCGGACCCGCGCCGCTGCTGCTCCCTCGTCCGGGAGCGGGCGGGACGGGCCGCGGGTCATCCGAGCAGGTCCGCCAGCGCCGGCCGCAGCTGCGGGTGCTCGAAGGCGAAGCCGGCCTCCAGCAGGCGGGCCGGGACGGCGCGCCGGCCGGTCAGGGCCAGCGCCGGGTCGGTGCGCAGCAGGACGGCGCCGACCCGCACCGCCCAGGCGGGGGTCGGCGGCGACGGGGGCCGGTGCAGGACGGCCCGCAGCGCCCGCATGAGCTCGTCGTTGCGGACCGGCTCGGGGGAGGTGGCGACGACGACGCCCGACAGGGCCCCGACCGTGCCCCGGCCCTCGAGGAGCTCCACCGCCAGCCGCAGCCAGTCCTCGACGTGCACCCAGCTGACCCACTGGCGGCCGCCCCCGACGCGCCCGCCGAGCCCCCACCGGACGAGGCCGGCCAGGCGGTCGAGCGCCGGGGTGCCGCGGTCGAGCACGATGCTCGTGCGCAGCAGGACGAGGCGTTCGGCGGGTGCCCCGGCCGCCGCGGCCTCCCAGGCCCGCGCGACGCCGGCCATCTGCGGCGGCCCGTCGGCCGGCGGCGAGGCGTCGGTCAGCAGCTGCTCGCCGGCGTCACCGTGCACTGCCAGCGTGCTCGTCTGCAGCCAGGCACGGACGTCGCGTCCGGCCGCGGCCTGCACCAGCGCCAGCGTCGGCTCGACCCGCGAGGTCGTGAGCAGCCGGACGTTCGCCGCGGTCGGCCGGCGGTCGACGAGCTCGCCGGCGAGGTTCACCACGGCGCTGCCCTGCAGCTCGTCGGCCCAGGGCCCCGCGGTGCGGCCGTCCCAGACGGCGGTGCGGTGCGGACCGGGCCGCGGGCGGCGGCTGAGCACGACCACCTCGTGCCCGCGCTCCGCCAGGCGGTCGCAGAGCCGGCGGCCGAGCGCGCCGGAGCCCCCCGCGACGACGACGCGCACGTCGGCGACCGTACGGCACCGGCGGGGTCGCGCACCCGGTTCACGACGAGAGGGGCCAGACCTCGACGACGCCCTGCGCGACCGCGCAGGGGCTCTGCGCGACGAGCCGCACGGCCTCGTCCAGGCTGTCGGCCTCGAGCAGGCCGAATCCGGCGACCGGCAGCGCCGAGCGGAGGAACGGCCCGCTCGTGGTCTGCACGCCCACGCCGTCGTGGTTGCGCACCTGCACCGGCGCGCCCGCCGTCCCGAGCACCGCGCCCGCGCGCACGAGCTGCTCGTCGGCGGCGTGCGCGGCGGCGCGGACGGCCGGGTCGGTGCGCTCGTACCCCTCGCGGTCGCCGTAGCCGACCGTCAGGAACCTCGCCATGGCCGATCTCCTCCGCTCGGCCCGCCGTCGACGACGACGGGACGACCTGGTGACGTCCCGCGCCGCCGGGACTCATCGGTCGCGCCCCCCCGCTACGGTGCGGACGCGGACCGGGACGCGGGCTCGTCCCGCCGGGTGGGCCGCCCCGCCAGGCGCACGTCGAGAGGAGCCGCATGACCGTCACCGCAGGGCTGATCGGCGTCACCGGTGCGACGGGCCGCCTCGGCGGGCGCGTCGCGCGCCGACTGGCGGACGCGGGCGTCCGGCAGCGGCTGCTCGTCCGCGACCTCGCCCGAGCCCCGGAGCTGCCCGGCGCGCACGCCGCGCCCGCCTCCTTCGCCGACCGGGACGCCGTGCGGACCGCGCTGACCGGGGTGTCGACCGTCCTCATGGTGTCGGCGGCCGAGGCGCCCGACCGCGTCGCCCAGCACACCGCCTTCGTCGACGCCGCGGCCGTCGCCGGCGTCGAGCACCTCGTCTACGTCTCGTTCTACGGCGCCGCGCCGGACTGCACCTTCACCCTGGGGCGCGACCACTTCGCCACCGAGCAGCACGTGCGCACGTCCGGGATGGCGTTCACGTTCCTGCGGGACGACCTGTACGCCGACTTCCTGCCCGGGCTGGTCGGCGAGGACGGGGTCGTGCGCGGACCCGCCGGGGACGGGCGCGTCGCCGCCGTCGCGCAGGACGACATCGCCGCCGCCGCGACCGCCGTGCTCCTGGCGCCGGAGCGGCACGCCGGGGCGACGTGGTCGCTCACCGGCCCCGAGGCGCTGACGCTCGACGAGGTCGCGCAGCAGCTGACCGCCGCGCAGGGCCGGCCGGTGCGCTACCACCCCGAGACGGTCGAGGAGGCCTACGCCTCGCGCGCCCCGTACGGCGCTCCGGGCTGGCAGGTCGACGCCTGGGTGTCGACGTACACCGCCATCGCCGCCGGCGAGCTGGCCGGCGTCACCGACGACGTCGAGCGCCTGACCGGCGCGCCGGCGACGAGCTTCGCCGAGCTGCTGGCACGGGGCGGCGCGGCGACCTGAGCCTGACGGCCGGGGTCGGAAGGTGCTTGCGGACGGGCGGTCCCGCCCTACGCTGCGACCGTGGAGCGTGCCGCGATGACGCCGGACGAGGCAGCCGCCGTGCTGCGACGGGCAGCCGAGCTGCAGGCGGCGTCGGACCTGCAGTCGGACGAGGTCCTGGACACCGCGGCGGTCGTGCAGCTCGGGAGCGAGCTCGGCCTCACCGAGCAGGCCGTCCGCACCGCGCTGGCCGAGCGCACCAGCAGCGCGCGGGTGCCGTCGTCGGTCGCCCCGCCTGCCGTGCTGGGGCTCGACGCGTCCGTCGTCGTCGAGCGCGTCCTGCCCCTCGGGCCCGACGCAGTGCAGGCGCACCTGTCGGCGTGGCTGCGCCGGCAGCTCATGCAGCGGCTCCGCACCGAGCCCGGCCGCTCGACGTGGCGGGCGCAGCGCGGCCTGGCCGCCGACCTGCGCCGCGGCGTCGACGTCTTCGGCACCCTCGAGCTCAAGGGCGTGACGGCCGTCGAGCTGCGCACCGAGCCCGACCCCGACGGCACCCGCGTCGTCGTCGCCCTGGCCCTCACGGGCGCGCGCACCGAGGCGCTCGTCGGGCTCGTCGCGCTGCCCGCGGGCGTCGTCGGCGGCGTCGCCCTGCTCGCCGGTGCGATCGTGTCGCCCGAGGCGCTGCTCGGCCTGCCGCTGGCCGGCGCCGCGGGCGGCGCCGGCTGGCTGGGCGCGCGCGCCGCCGTCGGGGCCCGCAAGCGCAGCGTCGTCGCCGCGGTCGACGTCGCCCTCGACGAGGTGACCGGGAGCTAGCCCGGCATCAGGCGTCCGCGAGCCACGACAGCCAGCGGCCGCGGCCCCAGCAGCGCCCGAGCACCTCGGCGTGCAGCCCGGTCCGGTCGCCGAGCGTCAGGCCGACGGTGCTGTGCCCGGAGGCCGGCCGGTCGCCGAGCGTCGGCACGCCCGGCGCGACGCCGACGCCCTCCACGGACACCCAGGCCACCGGCCGGTCCGCCGCCGCGAGGTGCTGCGGCAGCCGCTGTCGGCGGTGGGGCGGGACGCGCGGCAGCGTCCACGTGGTGAGGACGACCGGCAGCGCGCCGGCCGGCACGAGGGCGAGCGCCTCCGGCAGCCCGTCGACCTGGTGGCCGCGCACCAGCTGAGGCGGGGCGGCCGTCGCGAGCGCGAGCTCGGCCCCGAGCTCGGCCGCCCCCTGCGGGTCGTCCGGGGCCACGCACGCGCGCAGCCAGCGGACGTCGTCGGGGTCTGACGGGTCGAGCGGCTGAGTGTCCACGCCGATCCGGGCGACGACGCGCGGCAACCCCCGGCTCGGGACCGGCCGGTCGCCGCGCACGGACGCCGACACCTGCACGGTGGAGGGCGGCAGCGACGGCCCGGCGTCGTACGAGACGCCGACGCGGTCGAGCTGCAGCTCGGTGCCGGCCGAGCAGCCGAGGTGCACCAGCGCGACGGCGTACGCCCCGAGCCGGTGCGCCGCACAGGCGACGGCCGGGCGCAGCACGGCCCGCACCGGCGTCGTGGGGGCCGGTAGCCGGCGGCGCGAGGCGACGGCCAGCACCTCGCCGGTGCCGTGCAGGAGCAGGTCGACCGCGGTCCGCCCAGCCAGTCCGCCGTCTCCGGCCGCGTACGCCGCGGCCAGCGCGGGGGCGGCTCCGGCGAGGGCCCGGTCGTGCAGTGCGGCCAGGAGCACCGCGGGGTCGCGGGCCGCGGCCGCCTCGAGCCTGCGGACGACCGCGTCGGACCGGCTCAGCGCTCCTGCCACCTGCCGGTGCAGCGGCGAGGTCTGCGGCGCGTCGGCGAGGCGCGCGAGGGCCGGCCCGACCGTGCCCGTCCGTCCGTGCGGCACGGTCGACCTCCTCTCTGCGACGTCGAGGACACCATCCTCCCTGGCGCCCTACCCTCGTCCGCCGTGGACGTCGAGCCCCTGCTGCGCCGGGCCCGACCCGACGACGCCGCCGCGGTCGCCGAGGTGTGGCTGCGCGCGTTCGACGCGGCGCTGCCGACGGTGCAGCGCGCGCACGGCGACGACGACGTGCGCGGCTGGGTGCGCGACGTGCTGCTGCCGGAGCGGGAGGTCTGGGTGGCCGAGGACCGGGACGAGGTCGTGGCCGTCCTCGCCCTGTCCGAGGGCTGGCTCGAGCAGCTGTACGTCCGTCCCGACCGGCAGGGACGCGGCACCGGCGACCGGCTGCTCGAGCTGGCGAAGCGCCGCTCGCCGGCGGGGCTGCAGCTGTGGACGTTCCAGGTCAACACCGCGGCGCAGCGCTTCTACGAGCGGCGCGGCTTCGTGCCCGTGGAGCGGACCGACGGCGCCGGCAACGAGGAGCGCGCGCCGGACGTCCGGTACCTGTGGACGCCCCAGCCCCACCTCGGTCCCTGAGCGGCGCCGCACCGCCTACCGTGCGCGGGTGCCGGCGACGCGCCGGCGGGACGGGGACGGACGTGCACGAGGTGACCTCGCGCGAGCAGCTGCTCGCGCTCTACGGGCCGGTCCCGGAGCGTGCCGCCGGCAAGGTGCACCCGGCGCTGGACGCGCACGACCGCGCGTTCGTCGCGCGGGCGCCGTTCCTCGTGCTCGCCACCAGCGCGGCGGACGGCCTGCTCGACGTCTCGCCGCGGGGCGACCTGCCGGGCTTCGTGCAGGTGACGGCCGACGGCCGCCTCGTGCTGCCGGACCGGCCGGGCAACAACCGCGTCGACTCGCTCCTCAACGTCGTCAGCGACCCGCGCGTGGCGCTCATCCTGCTGGTCCCCGGCGTCGGGCACACCCTGCGCGTGAACGGCACGGCGGTCGTGAGCACCGACCCCGAGGTGCTCGCCCTGGGGGAGGTGCGGGGCCGGCTGCCGCGCACCGCGCTCGTCGTCCGGCCGGTCGAGGTGCTGTACCAGTGCGCGCGGGCGGTCGTCCGGTCGCGGCTGTGGGACCCGGCGGCGCAGGCCGTCCCGGACGAGCTGCCCTCGCTCGACGTCGTGCTCGCCGACCAGGTCGCCGGGCTGACGCTCGAGCGCTCGCTCGCCTACGGGGCGGAGCGCGACCCGCTGTGGTGACCGCCGGCCGGGACGAGCGCGCGCCGCACGACCTCGCGCAGCGCTGACCTGCGGCGGTCGTGCTCGGCGTCGTCGTCGGCGGCCGAGGCGGCGGACGTCGCGCTGATCGGCGACCAGGCGCCGGCCAGCGCGATGACGAGGGCGTAGACGTCGTCGGGACGCAGGCCCTCGACGATGCGTCCCTGGGCCTGGCCCTGCGCGACGGCCTCGAGCTTGGCGTCGGTGAGCCCGGGGTGCCCGGCCAGCAGCGGTCCGGTGGGGACGCGCTCGAGGCGGTACCAGCTCGCCAGGCGCACCAGCTCGGGGTCGGTCAGGTAGGAGTCGTAGAGCGCGACGGCGTAGCCCGGCAGGTCGTGCGGCGTGAAGGGGACGACGTCGACGATCCGGTGCAGGTGCGCGGCGAAGACGGCGTCGAACAGGCCGTCCTTGGAGCCGAACCAGCCGTACATCTGCGCCTTGTTCACCTGTGCCGCCGCGGCCACGCGGTCGACGCGGGCGCCGGCGATGCCGTGCGCTGCGAACTCCGCGGTCGCCGCCTCGAGCAGGCGCTGCCGGCTCCGCTCGCCGTCCCGTCCCGCGCCGCCTGCCACCGTCCCAGGTTACAACAGACTGTTCAGTTGCTACGGTGGCGGCATGACGCGCAGCCTCGACTTCGACGACACGACGACCGCCCTGCAGGTGGTCGAGGGCCTCGACCTGTCCGGACGGCGGGCCGTCGTCACCGGTGCCGCCTCCGGCATCGGGGTGGAGACGGCCCGCGCGCTGGCGCACGCGGGGATGCAGGTGACGCTCGCCGTCCGCGACACCGCCGCCGGCGAGCGCGTCGCTGCCGACCTCGCCCGGACGAGCGGCCGCGACGACGTCGCCGTCGCGCACCTCGACCTCGCCGACCTGACGACGGTGGACGCCCTCACCGCCGCGTGGGAGGGGGCGCTGCACGTCCTGGTGAACAACGCCGGGGTGATGGACACCCCGCAGGGCACGACCGCACAGGGCTGGGAGACCCAGTTCGGCACGAACCACCTGGGCCACTTCGCGCTGACGACCGGCCTGCGCGAGGCGCTCGCCGCGGCGGGTGACGCCCGCGTCGTCTCGGTCTCGTCCAGCGGCCACGCCGCCTCGCCAGTGGTCTTCGACGACCTGTTCTTCGAGCGCCGCGCGTACACCCCCGGCCTCGCGTACGGGCAGTCCAAGACCGCGAACGTCCTGTTCGCCGTCGAGCTGACCCGCCGGTGGGCCGCGGACGGCACCACCGCCAACGCGCTCATGCCCGGCGGCATCTGGACGCCGCTGCAGCGCCACTGGAGCGCCGAGCAGCGCGCCGCGGCCGAGCAGCAGGCCAGCTCGGCCGAGGCGGCCGGGCTGTTCCGCATGAAGACCCCCGAGCAGGGCGCCGCCACGTCGGTGTTCCTCGCGACGTCCCCGCAGGTGCAGGGGATCGGCGGCCGCTACTTCGAGGACTGCCACGAGGCCGCCGTGGTCGAGCAGCTCGACGGTCTGGCCGGCGTCCTGCCGCACGCCCTCGACCCGGCCGCCGCCCGCCGGCTCTGGGACGTCTCCGCGCAGCTGCTCGCCGACGCCCGCGCTGCGGTGTGAGTGCAGGGTCGACGCCGACCGATGAGTCCGCGTGCGCCGACCCGTCGACAGGTGCATGACGACTCCGCACGCCTGCCTGCACGCCCTCGCGACCGTCGCGATCCCCGTCTCCGACCAGGACGCCGCCCGGCGCCTGTTCGAGCAGCTGGGGTTCACGACCGCCGTCGACGCCGACCTCGGCGGCGGCTTCCGCTGGATCGACCTCACGCCGCCCGGCGGCGGGACGCGCCTGTCGCTCGTCGCCGCGGGCGACCAGCTGCCGGCGGGCATCGACACCGGCATCCGCTTCGTCACGCCGGACGCGCGAGCCGCGCACGCGACGTTGACGGGCCTCGGGCTGGACGTCGGTGAGCTGCTCGACTGGGAGACCGCGCCGCTGATGTTCAGCTTCTGCGACCTGGACGGCAACCGGCTGTACGTCACCCAGTCGGGCTGAGCGGTCGGTGCGCCGGCGACTGTGACCCGTGCCACACTGCCGCCTGCAGCACCGCGAGGACGGCCGCCCGGCCCTCCGCCGATGCCGACCTGACCGGAGGCGCAGCAGATGCCCGAGCAGTTCGACGTCGTCGTCGTGGGTGCGGGCTCGGCCGGAGCGGTGATCGCCGCGCGGCTGTCCGAGGACCCGTCCGTGCGGGTCGCGCTCGTCGAGGCCGGCGGTCCGCCGCCCCCGGCGGAGTCGATGCCTGCGGCCGTCGCCACCCTGCAGAACGACCCGCTGACCGACTGGATGCACACCGGCGACGCCGGCGGTGCGGGACGCGGGCTGCCCGACGGCCGGATGATGGTCCCGCGCGGGAAGATGCTCGGCGGCTCGTCCGGCATCAACTACATGGCCTACGTGCGCGGCCACCCCGGCGACTTCGACGCCTGGGCCGACGGCGGCGCCACCGGCTGGTCGCACGCCGAGGTGCTGCCGTACTTCAAGAAGTCCGAGGGGCTGCAGCCCAGCGGCGACATCGTCGTCGACCACGACGCGCACAACCCGGACGGACCGCTCGGCGTCTCCGTGCGCGCGCCCGTGATCCCCGCTGCCCAGCAGTTCGTCGACGCGGCGGCGGCCGCGGGCATCCCGACCGGCGACTACAACGGCAGCGACCGGCTGCGGCCCGAGGGCGTCGCCTCGCTGTTCCAGACGACGACCAAGGACGGCAAGCGGTCCTCGACCTTCCACGCCTTCCTCGAGCCGGTCATGGGCACCCGCGAGAACCTCGTGGTCATCCCGCACGCGCTCGTGCAGCGGGTGCTGCTCGAGGACGCCGGCGACGGCCCCGTCGCGACCGGCGTGGAGTACCGCACGGCCGACGGGACGGTGGAGACCGTGACCGCGGCCAGGGAGGTCGTGCTGTCGGCCGGGGCGATCGGCTCGCCGCAGCTGCTGCTGCTGTCCGGCGTGGGGCCGAAGGACGAGCTCGCCGAGGTCGGTGTCGAGTGCCTGGTCGACCTGCCCGACGTCGGCAAGCACCTCAAGGACCACCTGCACACGCCCCTGTTCTTCTCGGCCCCCGGCATCGGGCTGACGATGGCCGAGGTCGCGGTCGCCCTCGGCCCCGACGCCCTGCGCGCCCCCGTCGGCCCCCTCCCGGCCGACCCGGCCGACGACGCGGACCTGCCGCCGGAGCTGGCCGGGCTCAAGGCCGAGGCGGAGCGGCAGCTCGCCGAGTGGGTGACCACCGGACGGGGCCTGATCTCGTCCTCGCTGTACGACGCCGGGCTCTGGTACTCGACGGGACTGGGCGACCTGCACACCCACGACGCGCAGATCGGCTTCCTGGTCTGCGGCTACACGCCCGAGATCTGGCGGAGCACGTTCCGCATCGACCCGGACCAGTACTTCGCGGACGCCGCGGCGACGCTGGCCGTCGACCGGCAGACCGTCGTGGTGCTGCCCAACCCGGTGCAGCCGCACTCCGAGGGCGAGGTGCGGCTCGCGAGCGCCGACCCGGCCGAGCTGCCGGTCATCTCGCTGGGCTACCTCACCGACCCGCACGACGTGACGGTCATGGTCGCGGTCATGCGCAAGGCGCTGGACATCGTCGACCGCTGGCCCGTGCCCGGCATGGGGCCGCTGCTCGTCCCACCGGCCCTGGCCGCCGCGCACGGGCACTCCGAGGGGGACGAGCCGAGCGACGCGCTGCTCGAGGACCTCGCCCGGCACTACGCGCTGACCGTCTACCACGAGACGTCGACCTGCCGGATGGGCGACGTCGTCGACGCCGACCTGCGCGTGCACGGCGTCGGACGGCTGCGCGTCGCGGACGCCAGCGTCATGCCGACCGTGACCTCGGGGAACACGAACGCGCCCACCATCATGATCGGTGAGCGGGCTGCCGAGCTCATCGCCGCCACCCACGGCCTGGTGCTCGCCCAGACGGTGGGCGCCCGCTAGATCCGGTGCGAGCCCTGGTCCGGTGCCGGGCCCGAGCCGTGCGCCGCTGCCGCCTGCGAGCCGTGCCCCTGCGCCGGCTCCTGACCGTGGCCGGCGCCGCCGCGCAGGCGCGCCACGAGCAGCGACACCAGGACGACGGCCGCACCGACGACCAGGCCGACCACCGCGCTGGCGAGCGTCTCGACGAGCCACGCCACCAGGCCGCCGAGCGCGCCGGCCGCGTCGTGCGCCGCCTCCTCCAGGTGGTGCACCAGCTCGTACGGCCCGTGCCAGCCGAGCTCGTCGGTGCCGACCAGCAGGATGTGCCCGCCGACCCAGAGCATCGCCGCGGTGCCTACGACCGCGAGCACGGCGAGCAGCTTCGGCATCCCCTTGACCAGCGCGCGACCCGTCGCCGCCACCCCGGCCGAGCTGCGCTGGGCCAGGTTCAGCCCGACGTCGTCCATCTTCACGATGAGCCCGACGACGCCGTACACCAGCGCGGTGATGCCCAGGGCCACGATGGCGAGGGTGATCGCCCGGGTGACGAACGGCTCGTCCGCCACGTCGTTCAGGGCGATGACCATGATCTCGGCGGACAGGATGAAGTCGGTGCGGACCGCCCCGGCGACGATGACGTCCTCGTCGACCAGCTGCGGCGAGCCGCCGTCGTCGGCGCCGTGCCCCCCGCCGTGCCCGCCGAGCTTCTCGTACAGCTTGTGCGCGCCCTCGTAGCACAGGAACGCGCCACCGCACATGAGGATCGGGGTGAGCAGCCAGTCGACGAACTGGCTGAGCAGCAGCGCCACCGGCAGGATGATCAGCAGCTTGTTGCGCAGCGACCCGACCGCGATCCGGCGGATGATCGGCAGCTCGCGGTCGGCGGCCAGCCCCTGCACGTACTGCGGCGTGACCGCCGTGTCGTCGACGACGACGCCCGCCGCCTTGGCGCTCGCGCGCCCGGCCGCCATGCCGACGTCGTCCACCGACAGCGCGGCCGCGCGGGCGAGCGTGGCGACGTCGTCCAGCAGGGCGACGAGGCCGCCGCTCACCGGACGCCCCGGCGAGGCCGGCTCGGGCAGGTCGTGCGGCGAGGAGTGGGCACGCTGGGAGGGTATCGGCGGCGGGTGCCGTCCTGGGCTCCGACTCGGCCGCCGGCGTCCGCGCCGCTGTGCGAGGGTGCGGGACGGCAGCCCAGGTGCCCCGGGACGAGGAGGTCGTCGGCATGGCG
Organism: uncultured bacterium; assembly: GCA_964243385.1. Taxonomy (GTDB): domain Bacteria; phylum Actinomycetota; class Actinomycetes; order Mycobacteriales; family SCTD01; genus SCTD01. Next base: position 13,126 of record CAXTFU010000013.1, read on the forward strand.
GACGCGAGCAGTGCGACGGTGCGAGCCCGGGGTGCGGTGGGCGTGCTCCCGCCGCTGCTCGGCGACTTCTACGGCTACGAGCAGCTGCTGTCGCCGGACGACCAGGCGGTGCTGCTGCGCACGCGGGAGTTCATGGAGCGAGAGGTCCGGCCGATCGCGAACGACCAGTGGGCCCGGGCGGAGTTCCCGCACCACCTGATCCCGAAGATCGCCGAGCTGGGCATCGTCGGGCTGGCCTACGGGCACGGCGACCGGCCCGGCTCGAGCCGGCTGCTCACCGGCTTCCTGGCCACCGAGATGAGCCGCGTCGACACCTCGATGGCGACGTTCTTCGGCGTGCACAGCGGCCTGGCGATGGGCAGCGTCGTGCTCTGCGGCTCGCCCGAGCAGCAGGAGCGCTGGCTGCCGGACATGTTCGCGCTGCGCAAGATCGGCGCGTTCGCCCTCACCGAGCGCGACGGCGGCTCGGACGTCTCGGGCGGCATGACGACGAGCGCCCGCCGCGACGGCGACGAGTGGGTGCTCAACGGCGCGAAGCGGTGGATCGGCAACGGCACCTTCGCCGACCTCGTCGTCGTCTGGGCGCGCGACGAGGCCGACGGCGCGGTCAAGGGCTTCGTCGTCGAGCAGGGCACGCCCGGCTTCACGGCGACGAAGATGGAGGGCAAGCTGACCCTGCGCACGGTGCAGAACGCCGACATCGAGCTCGTCGACTGCCGGGTGCCGGAGGCGAACCGGCTGCAGCGGGCCGACTCGTTCCGCGACACCGCGCGGGTGCTCCGGATGACGCGCGGCGGCGTCGCCTGGAACGCCGTCGGCTGCATGCTCGGCGCCTACGAGGTCGCGCTCGCCTACGCCGGGACGCGGCGGCAGTTCGGCCACCCGATCGCCAAGTTCCAGCTGATCCAGGACCACCTCGTCACGATGCTCGGCGACGTCACCTGCTCGCTCGGCATGGCCGTGCGGGTGGCCCAGCTGCAGGACGACGACGCCTGCCTGGACGAGCAGGCCGCGCTCGCCAAGCTCGTCTGCACCGTGCGGCTGCGCGAGGCGGTCGCCCGGGGCCGCGAGCTGTTCGGCGGCAACGGGATGCTGCTCGAGCACGACATCGTCCGGTACTGGAACGACGCCGAGGCGCTGTACTCCTACGAGGGCACCCGCGAGATCAACACCCTGATCGTCGGGCGCGCCATCACCGGCCTGCAGGCGTACGTCTGAGCGGCGAGCCGCGCGGGGTAGGGGGCCCGACATGACCGAACCCCTCCTGCTCACGTCCTGGGCCGTGTGCGGCATCGCGGCCGGCGCGGCGCGCTTCGTCCCCGTCCCGCTGCTCGACGAGGTCATCCGGTCGCAGGCGGCGCGGACGGCCGTCGTCCGCACCGTGCGGGCACACGGCTGGGACGGCGACGTCGACCTGCTCGCGCCGCTGTGGGGCGAGCCCGACGACGGGCGCTCCGGGGTGCGCCGCCGCCTGGCCGGGCTGTCGTCCAAGGTCCTGCTGTTCCCGGTCCGCAAGTACGCGGCGGTCTTCGGCGCGGTGCGCGGCGTGCCCACCGACGTCCTGCGCGTGGTGCTGCTCGGACGGACCGTCGAGCGGCGGCTCGAGCGCGGCGAGCTCGCCGTCGCCGAGCGGGTGCCGGACGAGGCGCGCGCCGTCCGCCGGGCGCTCGACGAGGCGATCGAGGGCGTCGACCTGCGCCTGCTCACCGCTGCGCTCGGCGACGTGCTGTCGCAGACCCGCGGGCTGACGAGCGCCGCGGTCGGCCTCGCGCGCCGACGCTCCGCCAGCACCGACCCGGACGCCGGCCTCGACCCCGACGGCCCGATGGCCGAGGGCGCGCAGCGGGTCACCGAGGTGCTGCGCCGACCGGACGTCGCGCAGCTGCTCGACCGGGTCGACGCGCAGGTCGACGCCCGGCTCGCCGCCCGCGGCTGACCGGGGCGGGCTGAGCGCCGGCGGGGGTGGGGCGTCCGGCGTCCGGGTGCTCAGCGTGCTGCCGGGCGGGCCTGAACGGCATGATCACGCGCGGATCGCCGAGCGAGTCGCGCGTGATCATGCCGATGGTCGCCGAGAGGGCGTGATCATGCCGCTGGCCGCCGTCCGGGAGCGGTGATCTTCTGGTCGAGCGATCAGCACGCGGCTCGCCGGCGTGTCCGGTGCGGATGGCTCAGCCGGAAGGTCGACAGCCGCCGAGCTGTCGCGCGCGCTGGTGCACGTGCCTGATCGGCATGATCACGCGCGGATCGCCGAGCGAGTCGCGCGTGATCATGCCGATGGTCGCCGAGAGGGCGTGATCATGCCGCTGGCCGCCGTCCGGGAGCGGTGATCGACTGGTCGAGCGATCCGCACGCGGCTCGCCGGCGTGTCCGGTGCGGATGGCTCTCAGCCGGGTCGACAGCGGTGCACCAGCTCGCGCGGCGCTCAGGCGCCGTCCGCGCGCAGGTCGCGCCGCATCACCACGCGGGGGAAGCCGCCGGACACCGCCGTCGTCGGGGCGGCGAGCACGAAGCCGGCCCGCTCGAACTGCGCGCGCAGGCCGACGTAGGCCATGGTCAGGTCGACCCGCTGGCCCGCGTTGTCGACGGGGTAGCCCTCGACGGCCGGCGCGCCCTGGGCGCGGGCGTACGCGACGGCGCCCTCGAGCAGCGGGCCGGAGATCCCCTTGCGGCGGTGGCCCGGACGCACGCGCAGGCACCACACCGACCAGACCGGCAGGTCGTCGACGGCGGGGATCTTCCGGGAGCGGGCGACGGGCAGCTCGGCGCGGGGCGCGACGGCCGCCCAGCCGACGACCTCGCCGTCGTCGTAGGCGAGCACGCCCGGCGCGACGTCGCGGCCGCAGAGCTCGCGCACGTGCGCCCCGCGGGCCGGCCCGACCAGCTCGCGGTTGGTCTTGGCGTCCAGCCGGTGGCTCAGGCACCAGCAGACCGACGCCGCCGGGTCCCGAGGGCCGAGCATCGTCGCGACGTCGTTGAACCGCCCGACGGTCGCGGGCCGGATCTCGATGGACACGCGCGGGACGCTAGCCCCCGCCGGGACCCCTCGCGACGGGGCCGCACCGATGAGTCGCGACGGCCCGGGCGGTCAGCACTCGCACCACCTCCCGACGGCGGACCGAGGGACTCCATGACGCACTCCATGACGCACCCACCGCTCGCGATCGAGGCGACCGGCCTCGCCAAGTCGTTCGGCTCGACGCAGGCCGTGGTCGGCGTCGACCTCGCCGTCCCGCGCGGGGCGGTCTACGGCGTGCTCGGCCCGAACGGCGCCGGCAAGACGACGACCATCCGGATGCTCGCCACCCTGATCGAGCCCGACGGCGGCACGGCCACGGTGCTCGGCCACGACGTCGTGCGCGAGGCCGACGCCGTCCGCGGGCTCGTCAGCCTCACCGGGCAGCTCGCGTCGGTCGACGAGGAGCTGACCGGGCGCGAGAACCTCGTCCTGCTCGGGCGCCTGCTCGGCCTGCGCCGCGGGGCCAAGGGCAGGGCGGACGAGCTGCTCGAGGCGTTCGGCGTCGCCGACGCGTCGTCGCGGCTCGTGAAGCACTGGTCGGGCGGGATGCGCCGCCGGCTCGACATCGCCGCCAGCCTCGTCGTCACGCCGGAGGTCCTGTTCCTCGACGAGCCGACCACCGGCCTCGACCCGCGCTCGCGCAACCAGGTCTGGGAGATCGTCCGGGCGCTCGCCGAGGAGGGGACGACGGTCCTGCTGTGCACGCAGTACCTCGAGGAGGCCGACCAGCTCGCGAGCGGCATCGCCGTCATCGACCGGGGCCGGGTCATCGCCGAGGGGACGCCCGACCAGCTCAAGCACTCGGTCGGACGCGGCGCGCTGCACGTCCGCCTGGCCGACCCCGCGCAGCGCGCCGGGGCGGCCGCGGTGCTGGAGCGCGAGGCCGGGCCGGTGGTGCTCGAGCCCGACCCGGCGGCGCTCACCGCGTCCTGCCCCGATCCCGGCCGTGCGGCGCGAGCGGTCGCCGGGCTCGCCGGCAGCGGCATCGCCCTCGCGCACTTCTCGCTCGACCAGCCGAGCCTCGACGAGGTCTTCCTCGCCCTCACCGGCCACGCCGCCGGCGACGCCCCGACCGACCCGACCTCCGCCCTGCAGGAGCAGCCGTCATGACCACGACCGTCGCCGACGTGACCGATCCCGCCGCCGTCCGGCGGGCCATCTCGTCCACCGCCCGCCCGCCGCGGCCGAGCGCCCTGTCGGCCGCGGTCACCTTCGGCTGGCGCGGGATGCTGAAGGTCAAGCACGTGCCCGAGCAGCTGCTCGACGTGACCGTCACGCCGGTGATGTTCCTGCTCATGTTCACCTACCTGTTCGGCGGCGCCATCGCCGGCTCGACCGGGGCCTACCTCGACTACGTCCTGCCCGGGATGCTCGTGATGTCGGTGCTGTTCACCACCGTCTACGCCGGCATCTCGCTCAACACCGACCTCACCAAGGGCGTCGTCGACCGGTTCCGGTCGCTGCCGATCTGGCGGCCGGCGCCGCTGCTCGGCTCGCTGCTCGGCGACTGCGTCCGCTACGTCATCGCCGGCACGGTGATCATCGTGCTGGGCGTCGCCCTGGGCTTCCGCCCGGACGGGGGGCTGCTTGGCGCGCTCGGCGCGCTCGCGCTCGTCGTCGTGTTCTCGTTCGGCCTGTCCTGGGTCTTCTCGGTGCTCGGGCTGCTCATGCGCTCGCCGAACGCCGTCATGAACGCCGGCTTCATGGCGATCTTCCCGCTGACGTTCCTGTCCAACGTGTTCGTCGACCCGAAGACGCTGCCCGGACCGCTCGAGGCGTTCGTCGACGTCAACCCCATCTCGACCCTCGCGACCGCGTCGCGCTCGCTCATGGACGGGGACCCCGACAGCGGCGCGATCGTCGTCAGCCTCGTCACCGCCGCGCTGCTGGCCGCGGTGTTCCTCCCGCTGACGACGCGGCTGTACCGCAGCCGCTGAGCGCAGCACCGAGGCCCTCCTCCCTTGCGTGGAGGAGGGCCTCGTCGGTGAGACAGAGCTGTCGACCAGCCGCAGTGAGGCCGGCACGGCTCCCGCCTCGTTCGGCGCCGCGCGCGCGGCCCTTGCGCGGACGGGTCCCGAGGAGGACCGTCGAACGCGCACGCGACGCAGGAGGTGGTCGTGGGAACCGTCCCGGTGCCGACCCCGTTCCCGGAGCCCGGTCCGCTCCCGCCCGATCCGGCGACACCGGTGCGGCCCCCGCTGCCGGCGCCCACCCCGACCGACCCCGACCCGCTGCCCCCTGCGGTGCAGGCCGTCGTCGCAGGGCCGTTCGTCGCAGGACCGTTCGTCGCAGGGCCGTCGTCGCCGAGCTGCTGAGCCGGACGCGGGTCAGGGGGCGAGCGACAGTCCCGTGCAGTGCCTGCGGTCCCGCTTGTCCTGCCGGGCCCGCTCGGCCGGTCCGCCCTCCAGCACCTGCGGCCCGCCGTCGCGCACCACGGCGGGGGTCCAGCGCGCCGCGCGCACCGCGCCGTCCTGCACCGTCACGGTGAGCACGCCGGTGCGCCGCGACTGCTCGCTGCGGGCGTGGAAGGCGAAGTTGCCGAGCCCGTAGTCGACGTACGCGCCGTCGAGGTAGCCGCTGCCGAGCAGCACGTGGGCGTGCGTCCCGACGACGACGTCGGCGCCGGCGTCGACGAGCGCGCGGGCGAGGTCCTGCTGCACGGGCAGCGGGCAGGGGTCGCGCTCGCGTCCCCAGTGCAGGTAGACGACGACCGTCTCGGCCTGCCCGGCGGCGCGGCGCACCTCGTCCAGCAGGCGGTCCTCGCGCTTGGCCGAGGCCATGCCTGGCGTGTCGGCACCGGCCGTCCAGGCCTGGGCCAGGTCGTCGTCGAGCACCTGCGTCGCACCGAGGAAGGCGATGCGCTGCCCCTTCACGGTCGTGACCCACGGCGCGTAGGCCTCGTCCTCGTCCTCGCCCATGCCCACGAGCGGGAAGCCGGTGTCCGTGGACGCCGCGAGGGTGTCGCGCAGGCCGTCGAGCCCGTAGTCGAGCCCGTGGTTGTTCGCGACCGTGGCGACGTCGACGCCGGCCTGCTGCAGGTCCGTGAGCGTGCTCGCCGGCGCGCGGAAGACGAACTCCTTGGGGGCGGCGGTGCCGCGCTCGGTGATCGCCGTCTCGAGGTTCACCATGGCGACGTCGGCGCGGCTCAGGGCCTCCCGGACGCCCGGCAGTCCGGCCCGCACCGCGACGCCGGCGGCGCGCTCGACGTGGACGTCGCCGCCGAAGGCCAGGGTGACGAGCGGACCGGGCGCAGCCTGCGGCGCGTCGCCCTGCGGGTCGGCCGGGCCGGTCACCGTGCGGCCCGGCCCGGCGGGCAGCGCGTTCCCCGCCGGGATGGCGGCGCTGACCAGCGCGACGGTGACCACCGCGGCGACGACGAGCCCGCCGCCGAGCTCGAGCCGTCGCCGGGACGCCGTGCGGACCGGGCCGTCGTCCGCTGCGCGGTCGTCGGGCCCCCTGTCCGGCATCCGTCGAGCCTCCCAGAGACCGGCCGCCGGTGTGGGACGCGACCGCGTGCCGTCGTCCGGGTGCGGCGCCGGTCCGGGACTGCGGGACGGACGGCTGCGCGCGTGGGACAGTCGACCCCCGTGCCCGTCGACGGGGTGCACGACTCGGGGCAGGACCGGCGTCGCCGGAGGCCCCGCCGCGCCAGGAGCGTTCCATGAGCAAGGACAAGGGCGGCCGTGCCGCCAAGAAGCCCAAGGCCGACAAGAACATCAAGGTGAGCGGCCAGACCCCGGCGGCCGGCAGCGGAGCCATCAGCGCGACGACGGCCAAGGGCAAGAAGTAGCGGCCGGGCCGGCGCGGCGAGCGCCGGTCGTCAGCCGGCGCGGGGGGACGGCTCCGACCACGGGACGTCCGCTGTGAGCAGTGCCATGACGGGCGCCGTCCCCGCGCCCGTCGCGACGGGTAGGCCGTTCCCGTGCGTGCGGCCGACGTCGAGCAGCGGTTCCGCGGCGGCTTCGACCGTGCGGCGCAGGCGCTGGGGTCGTCGCTCGACCTCGAGCAGCGGCCCGCCGCCGACCGGCTGGCGGCGCTCGGCGCCCGGCTCGCCGTGCCGCCGCCGCGCCTCGCGCGGCGTCGCCGGCACCGCGAGGGCGTCTACCTGCACGGTCCTGTCGGGCGGGGGAAGACCTGGCTGGCCGACGTCCTGGTCGAGCAGGTCGACGGCGCTGGCGTCCTGCGCCTGCACGCGCACGAGGCCGCTCGCCGCCTGCACCGCGAGGTCGCCCGCCAGTCGGGGTCGCCCGGCGCCACCAGCCGCGCCGTCGACGTGCTGCTCGACGGGGTGCGCCTGCTGTTCCTGGACGAGCTCCACGCGCACGATCCCGGAGACGCGATGCTGCTGTCGCGGCTGCTGCTGGCGCTGCCGTCGTCCGGCGCGGTGCTGCTGGCGACGTCGAACTCCCCGCCCCACGGCCTGCTGCCCGATCCGCGCCACCATGCGCTGGTCCTGCCGCTGGTCGGCGCGCTCGAGCGGCACTGCCAGGTCGTGGAGGTCGCCGGGCCGGTCGACCACCGCGCGCACGGTCACGGCGGGGCCCGTCCCGGCTGGTGCAGCGGCGGCTGGGCGTTCCCGGGCAGCGCCGCCCAGCGCAGCGCCCTGCAGATCGGCCGGCCCGAGGCCTCGGACCGGGTGCGCCTGCGCGTCGGAGGTCGTCCGCTGTGGGCGGCGTCCGCGCAGGACGGCTGCGTCGAGCTCGAGTTCGCCGAGCTCTGCCTGGGGACGACCTCGGTCGGCGACCTGCTCGAGCTCGCGCAGCGGTACCGCACGGTGGTCCTCGCCGGTGTCCCGCCGCTCGTGACCGTGCCCCCGGACGCCCGCCGGCGCTTCGGCGACCTCGTCGACGTGCTGTGGGACCGGGACGTCCGCCTCGTGGTGCTCGCGTCCGGCCCCCCGGCGCAGGTCCTCGACGGCGCCGCCATCACCGACCTCGAGCGCACCGTCAGCCGGCTGCACCTGCTCCCGGTCGTCTGACCTGCCGCCGCGGGCGAGGCGCGCCTGACGCCGGCGGACGCGGGGGTGCGGCAGGCTGGGCGCATGCACGGCCCGCCCTCGTCCCTGTCCACCGTCCGCACCGCCCGCGACCGCTAGTGCGGCTGCCAGCCCGGCTGGTCCGGGTGATCGCCTGCGGCAAGCCGCACGTCCCGCAGTCCGCCTGGCCGGTGCTGAACGCGCTCGCCAGCAGCCGCGGTGACGCGCCCCTGGTCGCCGACCCCGACGGCGCCCCGACGCTCGTGCTGTGCGCGCACCCGGACGACGAGCTGGGCTGCGCCGGCACCGTGGCGCTGCTCGCCGCCGCGGCGACGCCGGTGACGGTCGTCTACGCCACCGACGGCGACGGCACCCGGGGATCGCCGTACCCGCCGCGCGAGACCGCCGCGCGACGGACCCGGGAGGCGCGTCAGGCCTGCGCCGCGCTCGGCGTCCCGTCGCCGCCGGTGTTCTGGGGCCTGCCCGACGGCGGCCTGCCCGACCTGGTCGACGAGCTGACCGGTCGGCTGGAGGCGGCGGTCGCCCTGTCCGGGGCGGCCCGCGTGCTCGTCCCGTGGTTCCTCGACGGCCACCGCGACCACCAGGCCGTCAGCCGCGCCGTCGCGAGCGCCGACCTGCCCGAGACGCTCGAGGTGTGGGGCTTCGAGTGGTGGACGCCGCTCACCGCGACCCGGCTCGTCGACATCACCTCGACCTGGCCGCGCAAGCAGGCCGCCGCGGCTGCGCACGAGACCGCTGCGCTCGCCTTCGACGTCTCGGCCTCGCTGGCGCTGTCGCGGTGGCGCGCGCTGAGCGGCCTGCACGGCCAGGGCTTCGCCGAGGCGTTCGCCGCCCTGCCGCACCGCGACTACCGCGACCTGTCCGAGCGCGCCCACCCGCAGCAGCCGCACCTGCCGCGGGCCGTCGCGCGTGCCTGAGCCGGTCCTTCGCCGGGGCGGCCGCGAGGACGTCGACGGGGTGTGCGCCCTGCTGCGCCGGTCGTTCCCCGACAACGCCAAGAGCCGGCCCGAGGTGCTGACCTGGCAGTACTGGGACAACCCGTTCGGCGCGCCCGAGGTCTGGCTGTGGGAGGACGCCGGGCGCATCGTGGGGCACTACGCCGTCGTCGCCTACCCCGGCAAGCTCGACGGACGGCCGGCCCGGCTCGGCATCGGGATCGACGCCGCCGTCGACCCGGACTGCCAGGGGCTCCGGCTGTTCGGCCCGATGGCCGCCACGCTGTACGACCACGCGCTCGCCGGCGCCTTCGACGCCGTGCTGTGCTACCCCAACGAGCACTCCGTCCGCGGCATCGCGCGGCAGGGCTGGCGCGAGCTCGGTCTGCTGCGGACGCGCCTGCTGCCGTTGCAGCCGCAGTGGTTCGCCGGCCGGACGGGCCTGCCGGCCCCGGTGCTCGCGCCCGCCGTCGCCGTCCTGCGCGCACGTGCCGGCCGCGGCCGCGGCGCGCACGAGACCACCGAGGTGGCCGGGGTCCCGGAGGACGCCGACCTGCTGTGGGCGCAGCTCGACCGGGAGGTCGCCTCCGGCGTCGTCCGCGACGGCGCCTGGCTGCGCTGGCGCTACGTCGACCGTCCCGGCCCGAGCCCCTACCGGTGCTTCACCGCTCGGCGGGACGGGGAGCTGCGCGCCCTCGCCGTCACCACCGAGCAGTCCCAGCGCGGTGCGACCTTCAGCTACCTGCTCGAGCTGCTCGCCGTCGACGACCGGGCCGGCCGCGCCGTCGTCGCGGCAGCGGCCGCGGCATCGCCCGGCTCGGCGGGGATCCTGTCCGCGACCCTGCCCGGCTCCCCGCTCGCGCGGCGCGCCGCCGCCGCCGGGCTGCTCCCCGTCCCGCAGCGCCTGGAGGAGAAGCAGCTGCACTTCGGCGTCGTCGGTGACGACCCCGCGCTTCACGCCGGGTGGTCGCTCGGCTGGGGCGACCTGGACCACCTCTGAGCAGCCCGGCTCACCCGGACGGTCGCGTCCCGCCGGCCGGTGTCCAGGGGCTCGACGCGAGTGCTCGCACCGGGCTCGTGACGCGCGCGACGGCGTCCGCGCTCGCCCGAGGGTCGCCGGCCACCTCGAGCGCGTGGTCGCCTCCCTCGACCGTGAGCACGGTGCCGCCGGTCGCGGCGACGACCCCGTCCAGGGCTGCCAGGTCGCACGCGGCGTCCGCCGTGCCCCAGACGTACAGCGAGCGCCAGGGCTTCGCCGCCGCGCCCGCGGCGACCGCAGGCTCGGCGAACAGCGGCGTGAGCCAGACGGCGTCGACCGCGGCGGGCAGGCGCTCCACCGCCAGCCGGGCGAGGACCCGGGTGCCCAGCGACTTCGCGAGCAGCGTCACGCGCGAGGCGCCCTCCAGCCGCGCCGCGAGCTCGTCGTGGACGAGGTCCATCGCCTGCGACCACTGCGCATCGCTCGGCACGTCGGTCGAGAGCAGGACGTCCGGGTGGCCGAGCACGTGGACCTGCGCCCCGACCTGCCGCAGCGCCTGCGCCGGCTCGCGCAGCAGCGGCTGCTCGGGGCCGTACCGGCGTCCGGGCAGGACCAGCGCGACGTGCCGGCCGGCCGTCACCGGGCGTCCGGGAGCAGGCGCCGCGCGACCCGGACGTCCGGTCCGAGCTGCGACAGGTGCCCGACCAGCGCGTCGGCGGCGGCCCCGAGCGCCTCGTCGGTCAGCGGGTCGAGCGCGTCGAGGACGAACAGCGCCGCACCGGTGCGGTCGGTGAGCTGCGTGCGGCGGCCCTGCCGCCAGTTCCAGCGCCGGCAGGTGACGCCGGCATCGTCGCACCACACGACCTCGCCGACCTCCGGGTGCTCGACGACCTGCTCGCCCCCGGCGGTGGTGTCGAACGGCTCGTCGCCGGTGGCGCGCAGCAGCCGCGGCGGTCCGGCGCAGCGGTCCAGGTCCTCGCCGCCGAGCGGGACCTGGTGCAGGACCGACACCGCGTTGTAGACGTCGGTCAGCCGGTTCACGCGCGGCAGCCCCGTGCCGGCCCTCCGCAGCAGCGCCTCCAGGCTGTTGCGCGTGCGCTGCGGCTTGGCGCCGAACGCGCGGTACGCCTCGCGCCAGGCGGCCACGTGCGGCAGCTCCTCGACCGGTCCGCCGGCCAGCAGCCCGCGCGCCGCCGTCTCCGCCGCCTGCAGCAGCGCCTCGCTGCGCGCGTCGCTCGGGCCGGGGACGATGCCGTCGGCGGCCACCAGCAGCGCGCGGTAGTCCGGCCGCAGGGCCAGCACGTCGGCACCGACCTCCGCCCGGCCGAGCAGCGCCTGCAGCTCGTCCGGCTCACGCATGCGCGCTCCTGGCGTGCGGGCGCCCGCCGACGGCGGGCGCGGAGACGGCGAGCGAGAACCGGGCCGGGTCGCCGTCCGCGTGCACGTAGGCGTGCGGCAGGTCACCGGGGAAGGCGGCGGCGTCACCGGCCTCGAGCCGCACGACCTGCTCGGCGACCTCGACGGCGACGGCGCCCTGCTGCACCTGCAGCAGCTCGCGGGTGCCGGCGGTGTGCGCCTGGCTCGCGTACCGCTCGTCGGGCCCGAGCGACCAGTCCCACAGCTCCACGACGTCCGGCGGCGCGGTGGCGGCGACGAGCACCGCCCGCCCGGACCCGCCCGCCCACAGCACCGGCCCGTCCCCGTGCCGGGTGACGCGCACCGGCGACGGCGGCACGGGTGGCTCGACCAGCGCCGGCAGCCCCACGCCGAGCGCGTCCCCGAGCTTCAGCAGGATCCCGATGCTCGGGTTCGTCGTCCCCTGCTCGACGTTGACGAGCATGCGGCGGCTGACGTCGGCGGTCTCCGCCAGCTGGTCGAGCGTCCAGCGGCGCGCCTGGCGCTCGCGCCGGACCCGTTCGCCGATGGCCTGCGTCAGGCTCGGAGCACCGTCCATGAGTGCAGCCTAGTGCGCGTGCCGGTGCACTGGGAGGAGGGCGTCCTGCGCCGGGACGAAGGTGCTCGACGCGGCCGGGCCGACGTGCCAGCCTCACGCATGGACCCGGGTCTGCTCGTCGCCACCGCGCTGTTCCTGCTCGCCGTCGTCTGGGCCGTCCGCAGGGCCGCCCGGACGTGGGACGGCACCCCGCACCGGTCGAGCGCCGGCTGGGCCGGCGACAGCGGCAGCAGCGGCGGCTGGGGTGGCGGCGGCTGGGGCGGCGGGAGCGACTGCGGCGGCGGGGACGGCGGGGGAGGCGGAGGAGGCGGTTGCTAGGCCGTCCGCCGTGACCTCGCCGCCCGTCGCCGAGCTGCCCGCCGCGCCGGTCCCAGCGGACGGCGCGCGCACCGGCCGGCGCCGGCTCCTGGTCAGCGGCCTGGCCGCGGTGCTCCTCGCGGCGGCGGGTGGCGGGTGGGCGCTGACGTCCGCAGAGCCGCTGCAGCCCGTCGGTAGCCGGCTCGAGGTGCCGATGGTCGTGGGCGAGGTGCTGACCATCGGCCTGTTCGCCAGGCCGGTCACCGGTGCGGTGGACGTCGTCGCGGCGACCCCGCGCGTGGTGAGCAACACCGCGGACGCCGACCTGCGCGTCCTGCTCTGCCGCTGGAGCGCCGAGCCGGTCGGGGCAGCGCGCGGGTCCGCCGACGAGGTGTGCGACGAGGTCGCCCCGGCAGCCGGCGCGGTGCTGCGGGCCGCGAGCACCGCGGGCGCCGGCCTCGTGCTCGAGGTGACGCCGCGCCGTGCCGGTGCGGTGCACGTGGAGGGGGTGCGGCTCGAGCACCGGTCCGGACTGCGCCGGGTGAGCGGCGTGTCGGGCACGTCCGCCATCGCCCGCGTCCGGGAGGCGCCGGCCGGCTGACGCCGGTCGGCAGCGGTAGGTAAGCAGCGATCAGGCCGGCAGCGATCAGGTCGGCAGCCCCTCGAGCAGCGCCCGGCCGCGCGGGGACAGGCGGTAGCCGACGTCGAGCGACTCGGTGAGCCCCAGCTCCTTGAGCTTGCGCACGTCGCGCTTGAACACGACGGGGTCGCGACCGAGCTCGGCGGCGAGGTCCGGCGCGCGGGTCGCCGGGCGACGTCCGACCAGGGCCAGGGTGGCCCGGGTCCACGCGCCGTCGAGCGCTGACCGGTCGAAGCGGTCGAGCCGGCGCAGCAGCTCGGCGCGGTCGTCGTCGGACAGGTCGCCGTCCTCGCGCAGCGCCTCGCGCGGGTCTGGGCCGGCGTAGCGCAGCCCGATCCGGAACACCGGCCGCTCGGTGCGGACGCACAGCCGCGACACGACCTCCTCGGCCGAGGCCGCGCCGGCCCGCCGGGCCTCGTCGTCGCCGATGTCGCGCACGTCGACCTGCTCGAGGCTGACCACCTCGACCAGGCCGACGCGCGTCCGCATCCTCGTGCCCGGCCGCAGCCGCGGCCGGTCCCACCGCCGGAAGGCGAGGTCCAGCGTGCCGTCGCGGACCGCCTCGAGCTCGCTCGCCCGCATCAGCACCCGGCACCTCCGACCGCGAGGGCCGGCACCCGCGCCGCCCCGCCGCCAGGAGTGTGCCCCCCGGGCGGTGGTGACCCGCATCTCGCGGAGGCGGGTTGACGCACGCCGCCTCGCCACTTGTAAGGTAAGCCTTACTTGACCTGGCGCTCCGCCGTCACACCTGGAAGGGACGACATGCCTCGCTCACACGGATGTGCGGCGCTCGTGACCGCGTCGCTGCTCGCCGGCTCGCTCGCCGCCTGCTCGTCGTCCTCGACCGACACCGCGACCGGGGCGGAGCCCTCCGCCGCCGAGTGGTCGCCGGTCACCGTCGAGCACGCGCTCGGCACCACGACGATCGAGACCGAGCCGCAGCGCGTCGCGACCGTGGCGTGGGCGAACCACGAGGTGCCGCTGGCGCTCGGCGTCGTCCCGGTCGGCATGGCCGCCGCGAACTTCGGCGACGACGACGGCGACGGGCTGCTGCCCTGGGTCAGCGAGCGGCTGGAGGAGCTGGACGCCGAGCCGCCGGTGCTGTTCGACGAGACCGACGGCATCGACTTCGAAGCCGTCGCGGACACCGACCCCGACGTCATCCTGGCCGGCTACTCGGGCCTCACGCAGGAGGAGTACGACACCCTCAGCGAGATCGCTCCGGTCGTCGCCTACCCGAAGGGCCCCTGGGCCACCGCGTGGCGCGAGGTCATCGAGGTCAACGCCGCCGGCATGGGCATGGCCGAGGAGGGCGAGGAGCTCATCGCCACGATCGAGCAGGACATCGAGGACGCGGTCGCCGAGCACCCGCAGCTCGAGGGGAAGTCCACGATGTTCCTGACCCACGTCGACACCACCGACCTCAGCGAGGTCAGCTTCTACACCCCGTTCGACACGCGCAGCGCCTTCTTCGAGGACCTCGGGCTGTCGACGCCGGCGAGCGTCGCCAAGGCCTCGAGCAACCCCGAGCAGTTCTCCGGCACCGTGAGCGCCGAGCAGGTCGACGTCTTCGACGACGTCGACGTCATCGTCACCTACGGCGACCAGGCACTCGTCGACGCCCTCGAGGCCGACCCGCTGCTGTCGAAGATCCCAGCGGTGCAGGACGGCTCGATCGTCCTGCTGCCGAACACCCCGCTGGGCACGGCGGCGAACCCCACGCCGCTGGCCATCTCCTACGTCCTGGACGAGTACGTCGGGATGCTCGCCGAGGCAGCTGACAAGGCCGCGTGACCTCGGTCCAGGCCCTCCCGGACGTGACGGCCGCACCGCCGACCGCCCCCGTGCGCCGCACGGGGGCGGTCCGGCTGCTGTGGCTCGCCGTCGTGGTGGCCGTCCTGCTCGCCCTCATGGCGGCCTCGGTCGGCGTCGGCTCGCGGTCGGTCAGCGCCGCGGAGGTGCTCGCCGCGCTCGGCGGGACCTCCGACACGATCGGCGAGGCCGCCGTGACCAAGCGCATCCCCCGCACGGTGCTCGCCGTCGTCGTCGGCGCGGCGCTGGGGCTGTCCGGAGCGGTCATGCAGGGCGTCACCCGCAACCCGCTGGCCGATCCGGGCGTCCTCGGCGTCAACATGGGCGCGTCGCTGGCCGTCGTCGCCGGCTTCGCCTGGTTCGGGCTGTTCTCGGCCACGAGCATCGTCTGGACGGCGGTGCTCGGCGCTGCCGTCGCGGCGGTCTTCGTCCACACCGTCGGGTCGCTCGGACGCGGCGGTGCCACGCCGCTCAAGCTGGCCCTGGCCGGCGCGGCGACGGCCGCGGCGCTGACCTCGTTCATCACCGCCATCGCCCTGCCGCGCGGCGACATCACCGAGAGCATCCAGTCCTGGGAGATCGGCGGCGTCGGCGGCGCGAGCTCCAGCAGCATCGGCACGGTCGCACCGTTCCTGGTCGTCGGGGCGGCCGTCAGCCTGCTGTCGGCGCGCGCCCTGAACTCCCTCGCGCTGGGCGACGAGCTCGCGGCGGGCCTCGGCGAGCGCGTCGCCCTGGCCCGCGGCGTCGCGGCGCTCGGCTCGGTGTTGCTCTGCGGCGCGGCCACGGCGGTCGCCGGCCCCATCGCCTTCGTCGGCCTCGTCGTCCCGCACGTGTGCCGGCTGCTCGTCGGCGTCGACCACCGGTGGCTGCTGCCGTGCTCGGCCCTCGCCGGCGGCTGCCTGCTCACCGCCGCGGACGTGCTCGGCCGGATCGTCGCGCGCCCGAGCGAGCTCGACGTCGGCATCATCACCGCGCTCATCGGCGCGCCGTTCTTCATCGCCATCGTCCGCCGCCAGAAGGTGCGCGAGCTGTGACCGCCGGCCTGCTCGCCCCCGCAGGGAGCGTCGACGCGATCGCGACCGGACGGGTGCGCCGGGCGTCCCGCCGCCGTCTGGTCGTCGGCGTGCTCGGCGTCCTGGTCGTGGTCACCTTCGTGGTGAGCCTCGTCGTGGGCCGCACCGTCTACCCGCTCGGCGACGTCGTCCGCGTCGTGCTCGGCGAGGACGTGCCCGGCGCCTCGTTCACCGTCGGCCGCCTGCGCCTGCCGCGGGCCTCCCTCGCGGTCGTCGCCGGGCTGAGCTTCGGCCTCGGCGGGGTCACGTTCCAGACGATGCTGCGCAACCCGCTGGCGAGCCCCGACGTCATCGGCATCACCTCCGGCGCGAGCGCGGCGGCCTGCTTCGCGATCGTCTTCCTGGGCTGGAGCAGCACCGCCGTGTCGGTGCTCGCGATCGGGGCGGCGCTCGGCGTCGCGCTGCTCGTCTACGTGCTGGCCTTCAAGGACGGTGTCGCCGGCACCCGGCTGATCCTCATCGGCATCGGCGTCGCCGCGATGGCCAAGAGCATGACCTCGTACGTGCTGTCCGAGGCCGGGGCGTGGGACTTCGCCGAGGCGCTGCGCTGGCTGACCGGGAGCCTGAACGGGACGACCTGGGAGGTCACCGTGCCGGCGCTGCTCGCGCTCGTCGTGCTCGGTCCGGTGCTGCTCCTGCTGAGTCGCGACCTCGCCGCGCTGACGCTGGGCGACGACACGGCGTCCGCCCTCGGCGTGCGGGTCGAGCGGACGCGGGTGCTCGCCATCGTCGCCGCGGTCGGGCTGGTCGCCTTCGCCACCGCGGCCTGCGGTCCGATCGCGTTCGTGTCGTTCCTCGCCGGCCCGATCGCGGCCCGCACCGTCGGGCCGAACGGCTCGCTGCTGCTGCCCGCGGCGCTGGTGGGGGCGCTGCTCGTGCTCGTCGCCGACCTCGTCGGCCAGTTCGCGCTCGGCACGCGCTTCCCCGTCGGCGTCGTCACCGGCGTGCTCGGCGCCCCGTACCTGATCTGGCTCATCGCGCGGAGCAACCGCGCAGGAGGATCGCTGTGACCCGAGACCACGTGCTCGCCGCCGAGCGGCTGACCCTCGCGTACGGCGAGCGGGCCGTCATCTCCGACCTCGACCTGGTCGTCCCGCCGGGGCGGATCACCGCGATCGTCGGGGCGAACGCGTCCGGCAAGTCGACGCTGCTGCGCTCGATGTCGCGGCTGCTCGCGCCCCGCGGGGGACACGTGCTGCTCGACGGGCGGTCGGTGCACCGCCTGCCCGCCAAGGAGCTGGCCCGGACGCTGGGGCTGCTGCCGCAGTCGCCGATCGCGCCGGAGGGGATCACCGTCACCGATCTCGTCGGGCGCGGCCGCCACCCGCACCAGGGGATCTTCACGCGCTGGAGCCGGGACGACGACGCCGCGGTGGCGGCGGCGCTCGACGCGACCCGGACGACCGGCCTGGCCGACCGCCCGGTCGACGAGCTGTCCGGCGGGCAGCGGCAGCGCGTCTGGATCGCGATGGCGCTGGCGCAGCAGACCGACCTGCTGCTGCTCGACGAGCCGACGACGTTCCTCGACGTCAGCCACCAGGTGGAGGTGCTCGACCTGCTCACCGACCTCAACCACAGCCGCGGCACGACGATCGTGATGGTCCTGCACGACCTGAACCTCGCCGCGCGCTACGCCGACCACCTCGTCGCGCTCGCCGGCGGGTCGGTGCACGCCGCGGGCGACCCGGCGGACGTGCTCACCGAGGCGACCGTGCGCGCCGTGTTCGGCCTCGAGAGCCGGGTCATCCTCGACCCCACCTCCGACAAGCCGCTCATGCTGCCCATCGGCCGGCACAACATGGCCGTCGCGCCGGCCGGAGAGCCGCGGTGAGCGCCCGCGAGCGGACCCCGGTGCCGGGCTACGAGCCGGCGCCGCAGCTCGTCTGGGACAAGGAGATCGACCACGTCGACGCGCACTGCCGCGCCTTCCTCGCCGTGTCGCCGTGGCTCACGCTGGCGACGACGGGGCCGGACGGCCCGGACGTGTCGCCCCGCGGCGGCGAGCCCGGCTTCGTGAAGGTGCTCGACGAGCACCGGCTCGCCCTGCCGGACCGGCCGGGCAACAACCGCGTCGACAGCCTGCGCAACGTCCTGACCGACCCGCGGGTCGCGCTCATGCACGTCGTGCCTGGCATCGAGGAGACGCTGCGGGTCTACGGGACGGCCACCGTGGTCGCGCCCGACGAGCTCGACGTCGACCTCACCGAGTTCGGCCGGGCGCCGCGCTCGGTGCTCGTGCTGCAGGTGCAGCGGGCGTACTTCCAGTGCGCCAAGTCGCTCATGCGCTCCGGCCTCTGGGAGCCCGAGCGGTGGCCGGGGCGCGGGGAGCTCCCGTCGATCGGCCGGGTGTTCCGCGACCACTGCGACCTGCCCGCGCCGCTGCCCCCGGACGAGGTCATGCGCGCCGACATGGCGCAGCACCTGTAGGTCACCGGCATCCGTCCGCGAGGCGGTCAGCCGCGCAGGTCGGCGTGCAGGCGCGCGGCCTGCAGCACCAGGTGGTCGCGCTCGCGCAGGTCGGTCGCGAGCCGGGCGGCCTCGGCGTACAGGCGCGCGGCGGTCCGCGGGTCGCCGTCGCGCTCGTGCAGGTGGGCCGCGACGGCGGTGTGCCGTGGCAGCGCGGGGTCGAGCCCGGCGAGCGCCGCGAGGCCGGCCCGTGGGCCGACCGCCTCGCCGACCGCGACGGCCCGGTTCAGCCGGACGACCGGGCTGTCGGTCAGGCGCAGCAGCTCGTCGTACCACTCGACGACCTGCACCCAGTCGGTCTCGGCGGCGCTGCGGGCGTCGGCGTGCAGCGCCGCGATGGCGGCCTGCGCCTGGTACTCGCCGAGCCGGTCGCGGGCCAGCGCCGCCTGCAGCACCTGGACGCCCTCGGCGATGAGGCGGGTGTCCCACAGGCTGCGGTCCTGTTC
>CAXTFU010000014.1:0-31025 GCA_964243385.1 uncultured bacterium
GCGCTGGGCGTGTCAGCGCCCGCCGTCGAGGCGCCGGCTGCGCTGCTCGCGCCCCGGGCCGCCGTACGGGTAGTCGGCCACGTCGGGAGCGCTCACCTCGTCGAGCCGGGCCAGCTCGTCCGGGGCGAGCACGAGGTCGGCCGCGCCGAGGTTGGCCCGCAGCTGCTCGACGGTGCGGGCGCCGAGGATCACCGACGTGACCGCCGGCCGGGTCAGCAGCCAGGCGAGGGCGACCTGCGCCATGGGTGCGCCGTGGGCCTCGGCGACGTCCTGGACGACGGCCAGCACGTCCCACGTGCGGGTCCGGCCGCCGACCTTGTCGTAGGCCTCGATGCCGCGGTCCGGGTCCTCGCCGAGCCGGGTCGCGCCGGTGGGGCGCTGCTCGCGCGTGTACTTGCCGGACAGCCATCCCCCGGCGAGCGGGCTCCAGGGCAGCATCCCGAGGCCGTTGTGCTCGCAGGCCGGCACGATCTCGAGCTCGATCTCGCGCACCAGCAGGCTGTACGACGGCTGCAGCGTCACGGGCGGCGCGAGGTGCTCGCGCGCCGCGACGTCGACGGCGAGCTGCACCTGCCAGCCGGTGAAGTTCGACAGCCCGGGGTAGCCGATCTTGCCGGCGCGCACGGCGTCGTCGAGGAAGCGCAGCGTCTCGTCCAGCGGCGTGTGCGGGTCCCAGGCGTGCAGCTGGTAGAGGTCGACGTGCTCGACGCCGAGGCGCTGCAGGGACGCGTCGAGCGCCCGGCGCAGGTGGCGGCGCGAGCTGCCCAGGCCGTTGGGCTCGTCCGCCATCGGGAAGCGGCCCTTGGTGGCCAGGACGACACGGTCGCGGACCTCGGCCGGTCGGGACGCCAGCCAGCGCCCGACGATGGCCTCGGAGGCGCCCGCGGAGTAGACGTCGGCGGTGTCGACGAGCGTCCCGCCCGCCTCGACGAAGACGTCGAGCTGCTCGTGGGCGACGGCCTCGTCGCTCTCGTCGCCGAAGGTCATCGTGCCGAGGCAGAGGCTGGACACGGCGGTGCCGCTGCGGCCGAGGGTGCGGAGCTCCATGCGGCTCCCCTGTCCCGCGGGTCGCCTCCTCAAGCGTGCGCGCGGGCCGACCTCGCGTCGAGCAGGATGTCTGAGCCGGGCAGGCTCAAGCCGGTTCGCCCGTTGGCCCGGTCATCAGTACGATGAGTGGCAGTCACTCAAGTCTTCGACCGAAAGGGATCTCCATGGCACGCGCCGTCGGCATCGACCTCGGCACCACCAACTCCTGCGTCGCCGTCCTCGAGGGTGGCGAGCCGTCGGTCATCGCGAACGCCGAGGGCGCTCGCACCACCCCGTCGATCGTCGCCTTCGCCAAGAACGGCGAGGTGCTCGTCGGCGAGGTCGCGAAGCGCCAGGCCGTCACGAACGTCGAGCGGACCATCCGCTCGGTGAAGCGGCACATCGGCACCTCCTGGAAGCAGTCGCTGGACGGCAAGGACTTCACCCCGCAGCAGATCAGCGCCTTCGTGCTGCAGAAGCTGAAGCGCGACGCCGAGAGCTACCTCGGCGAGCCGGTCACGGACGCCGTCATCACGGTCCCGGCCTACTTCTCCGACGCCGAGCGCCAGGCCACCAAGGAGGCCGGTGAGATCGCCGGGCTGAACGTCCTGCGCATCGTCAACGAGCCGACCGCGGCCGCGCTCGCGTACGGCCTCGACAAGGGCGAGAAGGAGCAGACCATCCTCGTCTTCGACCTGGGTGGCGGCACGTTCGACGTCTCGCTGCTCGAGATCGGCGACGGCGTCATCGAGGTCAAGGCGACCTCCGGCGACAACAAGCTCGGTGGTGACGACTGGGACCAGCGCATCGTCGAGCACCTGGTGAAGCAGTTCCAGCTCAGCAACAACGGCATCGACCTGTCCGGCGACAAGATGGCGATGCAGCGCCTGCGCGAGGCGGCCGAGAAGGCCAAGATCGAGCTGTCCGCGTCGCAGTCCACCGGCATCAACCTGCCGTACATCACGGCGAGCCCCGAGGGCCCGCTGCACCTGGACGTCACGCTCACCCGCGCCGAGTTCCAGCGCATGACGCAGGACCTGCTCGACCGCTGCAAGGGCCCGTTCCAGCAGGCCATCAAGGACGCCGGCATCTCCATCGGCGCCATCGACCACGTCGTGCTCGTCGGTGGCTCCACCCGCATGCCGGCCGTCTCGGACCTGGTGCGCGAGCTCGCCGGCAAGGAGCCCAACAAGGGCGTCAACCCGGACGAGGTCGTCGCCGTCGGCGCCGCGCTGCAGGCCGGTGTCCTCAAGGGCGAGGTCAAGGACGTCCTGCTGCTCGACGTCACCCCGCTGTCCCTGGGCATCGAGACCAAGGGCGGCATCATGACCAAGCTCATCGAGCGCAACACGACCATCCCGACCAAGCGCTCCGAGGTCTTCACCACGGCCGACGACAACCAGCCGTCCGTGCAGATCCAGGTCTTCCAGGGCGAGCGCGAGATGGCCGCCTACAACAAGAAGCTCGGCATGTTCGAGCTGACCGGCCTGCCGCCGGCGCCGCGCGGCGTGCCGCAGATCGAGGTCGGCTTCGACATCGACGCCAACGGCATCGTGCACGTCTCCGCCAAGGACCTGGGGACCGGCAAGGAGCAGCGCATGACCATCTCCGGCGGCAGCGCGCTGCCCAAGGACGAGGTCGAGCGGATGATGCGCGAGGCCGAGGAGTACGCGGAGGAGGACAAGAAGCGCCGCGACGAGGCCGAGACCCGCAACCAGGCCGAGGCGCTCGTGTTCCAGACCGAGAAGTTCCTCGGCGAGAACGGCGACAAGCTGCCCGCCGAGGGCAAGGCCGAGGCCGAGTCGGCGCTCACCGACCTGCGCTCGGCGCTCGGCGGCAGCGACACGGCCGCCATCAAGGCCGCGGCCGAGGTGCTGGCGACCAAGAGCCAGGAGCTCGGCGGCGCGCTGTACGCGCAGCAGGCCGCCGACGCACCGGGTGCCCCCGGCGCGGCTGGTGCGACCGACGACGACGGCGTCGTCGACGCGGAGGTCGTGGAGGACGAGGGCAAGTGAGCAGTCCGTCGAGCAGCCCCGCGTCGTCGGGGGACCGCATCGTCGACGACCCGGAGCAGGTCGTGGTGCGCGACAAGCGGCGCCTCGACCCCGAGTCGGGCACCGTCCGCGAGCCGGCTGCGACGGCGGATCCGTCGGGCGAGGCTCCCCCGGCCGCGGACGCGGTCGAGCCGGCGGTCGAGCCGGACCGGGTCGCCGAGCTGACGGCCGACCTGCAGCGCGTGTCTGCGGAATACGCCAACTACCGCAAGCGCGTGGAGCGCGACCGGGTCGCCGTCGTCGAGATGGCCACCGCAGGAGTGCTGTCCGGGCTGCTGCCGGTGCTCGACGACATCGAGCGGGCGCGCCAGCACGGTGACCTCACCGGCGGCTTCGCGGCCGTCGGCGACGCTCTCGAGGCGCTGACGGCGAAGCTCGGGCTCGAGCGCTTCGGGGCGGCCGGCGAGCCGTTCGACCCGTCCGTGCACGAGGCGCTCATGCAGGCCGAGCCCGACCCGAGCGCCACGGTGTCCGTGTGCGCGGCTGTGCTGCAGCCCGGCTACCGGCTCACCGGCGGCCGCGTGCTGCGTCCCGCCCGGGTGTCGGTCGCGGAGCCGGGTGCGGCCCCGGCTGCGGCGGAGAGCTAGGAGAGGGGGACGCCGTGAGTGCTCGTGACTTCGTCGAGAAGGACTACTACGCCGCGCTCGGCGTCCCCAAGGACGCCGACGCGGCCGCCATCAAGCGCGCCTACCGCAAGCTGGCCCGCGACCTGCACCCCGACACGAACCCCGGGGGCGAGGACCGGTTCAAGGAGGTGTCCGAGGCCTACGACGTCCTCTCCGACACCACCAAGCGCCGGGAGTACGACGAGGCCCGCTCGCTGTTCGGCAGCGGCGGCATGCGGTCCGGCGGCTACGCCGGCGGCGGCGTGCCCGGCTTCGACCTGGGCGACCTGCTGTCGCGGGCCGGCACGCAGAGCGGCGGGCTGGGCGACGTGTTCGGCGGGCTGTTCGGCGGCGGCCGGGCCGGCGGCACCGCCGGGCGCGCGCCCCGCCGCGGGGCCGACGTCGAGGCCGACGTGACACTGGGGTTCGTGGACGCGCTGCGCGGTGCCACGGTGCCCCTGCGGCTCACGACGACCGGCACGTGCACGACCTGCGGCGGGTCGGGTGCCGCGCCCGGCACGTCGCCGAAGACGTGCACCACCTGCAGCGGGGCGGGGGTGACCTCCCGCAGCCAGGGCGGTTTCGCGTTCTCCGAGCCGTGCCGCGCGTGCCGCGGCAGCGGCCGGACGATCGACGAGCCGTGCCCCGGCTGCCGCGGCGAGGGACGGGCGGTGTCGGGCAAGACCCTGAACGTGCGCATCCCGGCCGGGGTGTCGGACGGGCAGAAGGTCCGCCTGGCGGGGCGCGGCACGGACGGGGAGCGCGGCGGTCCGTCCGGCGACCTGCTCGTCAACGTGCACGTCACCCCGCACCCGTTCCTCGGGCGCAAGGACGACCACCTGACGATCACCGTGCCGGTCACCTTCGCCGAGGCGGTGCTCGGCGCGCAGGTCAGCGTCCCGACCCTCGACGGCCCGGTCACCGTGAAGATCCCGCCGGGCACCTCCAGCGGCCGCACCCTGCGCGTGCGCGGCCGCGGCGTGCCGGGCAGGGGCGACCTGCTGGTGACGGTCGAGGTCGCTGTCCCGCAGCGCATCTCGAGCGAGGCGCGCAGCCACCTCGAGCAGTTCGCGGCGGCGTCACCGGACGACCCGCGGGCGCACCTGGCGGAAGGACTGTCGTGATGGACGACGACGCACCGGTCTTCGTCATCTCGGTCGCGGCCGAGCTGTCCGGGATGCACCCGCAGACGCTGCGCCAGTACGACCGGCTGGGCCTGGTGACACCCGGCCGGTCCGGTGGGGGCGGTCGGCGGTACTCCTCGCGCGACGTCGCCCTGCTGCGCGAGGTGCAGCGGCTGAGCCAGGAGGAGGGCGTCAACCTCGCCGGCATCAAGCGCATCATCGAGCTGGAGAACCAGGTCGAGGCGCTGCAGGCGCGGGTCGCCGAGCTGCGCGGTGAGCTGGCCAGCTCGCAGGCCGCGCTGGGCTCGGCGCAGGAGACGGCCATCGCGAGCCTGCGCCGCGACCTCGTCCCCGTCCGCGACGCCGCCCTCGTCGTGTGGAAGCCGCAGCGGCGGTGACGCGCAGGACGACCGCGGCGACCGCGCCGGTGCGGGCGGGACGCCGGTGACGACGCCGCCGCAGCCCGCCGAGCCGGTGGCGGGGCCGCAGACCGAGCACCTGCTCGTGCTGTCGTGCCCCGACCGGCCGGGCATCGTGCACGCCGTCTCGACCTTCCTGGTCGTGACCGGCTGCAACATCCTGGACAGCCAGCAGTACCGCGACCCCGACACCGAGCGGTTCTTCCTGCGGGTGCACTTCACCAGCCCGGGCGACGGTGACAGCGCCGTCACGGCGGGCCAGCTGCAGGCGGCGTTCGGCGCGACGGCGACCTCCTTCGGGATGGACTGGCACCTCGACGCCGTGCGTCCGATGCCGACGCTGCTCATGGTGAGCAAGCAGGACCACTGCCTGCAGGACCTGCTGTTCCGCCACCGCACGGGCTCGCTCCCGGTCGAGCTCACCGCCGTGGTGTCGAACCACGAGGACACCCGGGCGCTCGTCGAGTGGCACGGGGTGCCGTTCCACCACGTCCCGGTCACCCCCACGACGAAGCCGGACGCCGACGCGCGGCTGCTCGAGCTCGTCGAGACGACCGGCACCGAGCTGGTCGTGCTCGCCCGCTACATGCAGGTGCTGTCGCCCGAGCTGTGCGCCGCGCTGACCGGCCGCGCGATCAACATCCACCACTCCTTCCTGCCGAGCTTCAAGGGCGCGCGGCCGTACGCCCAGGCGCACGCCCGCGGGGTGAAGCTCATCGGCGCGAGCGCGCACTACGTGACCGCCGACCTCGACGAGGGCCCCATCGTCGAGCAGGACGTCGCCCGCGCCGACCACACGCACACCGCCGAGCAGCTCGCCCGCGTGGGGCAGGACATCGAGGCGCGGGTGCTCGCCCGGGCGGTGCTGTGGCACGCGGAGCGGCGCGTGCTGCTGAACGGCTCGCGCACCGTCGTGTTCCGCTGAGCCGCTGAGACATCCCGCCGTCCTTGAGCGGAACACACTCAACTCCCATGCCGTTGCACTGGGCGAACCGCACGCACGAGAGGAGCTGCCCGTGGAAGCCGACCGCCTGACCACCAAGAGCCAGGAGGCCGTCTCGACGGCTGTCCGCCGGGCCGCGACCGAGGGGCACCCCGAGGTCGCGCCCGTGCACCTGCTGCTCGCCCTGCTCGACCAGGGCGACGGCATCACCGCCCCGCTGCTCGCCGCCGTGGGCGCCGACCCCGGCACCGTCCGCACCCGCGCCGAGGCGCTGCTCGCCGGCCTGCCCAGGGCCAGCGGCGCGAACGTCGCGGCGCCCGGGCTGTCGCGCGCGCTCATGGCCGTCATGAACGTCGCGCAGACCAAGGCCAAGGAGGTCGGCGACGACTACGTCTCGACCGAGCACCTGCTCGTCGGGCTCGCCGACTCGGGCGGCGACGTCGCCGAGCTGCTCAAGCAGCAGCAGGCGCTGCCCAAGGCGCTCGTCGACGCCTTCGCCAAGGTCCGCGGCGGCATGCGCCGGGTGACCACCCAGGATCCCGAGTCGACGTACAAGGCGCTCGAGAAGTACGGCGTCGACCTGACCGCCCGGGCCCGGCGCGGCGAGCTCGACCCGGTCATCGGGCGCGACAACGAGATCCGCCGCGTCGTGCAGGTGCTCAGCCGCCGCACCAAGAACAACCCGGTGCTCATCGGCGAGCCCGGCGTCGGGAAGACCGCCGTGGTCGAGGGTCTCGCCCGGCGCATCGTCGAGGGCGACGTCCCCGACTCGCTCAAGGGCAAGAGCATCGTCTCGCTCGACCTCGCCGCGATGGTCGCCGGCGCGCAGTACCGCGGCCAGTTCGAGGAGCGGCTCAAGGCCGTGCTCGAGGAGATCAAGCAGAGCGACGGCGAGATCATCACCTTCCTGGACGAGCTGCACACGCTGGTCGGTGCGGGCAAGGCCGAGGGCTCGATGGACGCCAGCAACATGCTCAAGCCGATGCTCGCGCGCGGTGAGCTGCGGATGGTCGGTGCGACGACGCTCGACGAGTACCGCACCGGCATCGAGAAGGACGCCGCGCTCGAGCGGCGCTTCCAGCAGGTCTTCGTCGGCGAGCCGTCGGTCGAGGACACCGTCGCGATCCTGCGCGGGCTCAAGGGCCGCTACGAGGCGCACCACAAGGTCGAGATCGCCGACTCGGCGCTCGTGGCAGCGGCCACGCTGTCCGACCGCTACATCCCGGCACGCTTCCTGCCGGACAAGGCGATCGACCTCGTCGACGAGGCCGCGTCACGGCTGCGCATGGAGATCGACAGCCGCCCGGTCGAGATCGACGAGCTGCAGCGCGCCGTCGACCGGATGCGCATGGAGGAGCTCGCGCTCGAGCGCGAGACCGACGCCGGCTCGCAGGAGCGCCTGCACCAGCTGCGCCGTGACATGGCCGACCGGTCCACCGAGCTGGCGGCGCTGACGGCCCGCTGGGAGCAGGAGAAGACCGGCCTGAACCAGGTCGGCGAGCTCAAGCAGCGCCTCGACGTGCTGCAGGGCGAGGTCGAGCGGGCGCAGCGCGAGGGCGACCTGACGACCGCCTCCCGGCTGCTGTACGCCGACATCCCGACGCTGCAGAAGGAGCTCGAGCAGGCCACCGTCGCCGAGCAGAGCGACCGCATGGTCGAGGAGCAGGTCGGTCCGGACGACATCGCGCAGGTCGTCAGCTCGTGGACCGGCATCCCCGCCGGACGCATGCTCGAGGGCGAGACCGCCAAGCTCCTGCGCATGGAGGAGGCGCTCGGCTCGCGGCTCGTCGGGCAGCGGCAGGCCGTCGAGGCGGTGTCGGACGCGGTGCGCCGGGCGCGCGCCGGCATCTCCGACCCCGACCGCCCGACCGGGTCGTTCCTGTTCCTCGGCCCGACCGGTGTCGGCAAGACCGAGCTGGCCAAGGCCCTCGCCGAGTTCCTGTTCGACGACGAGCGCGCCGTCACCCGCATCGACATGAGCGAGTACGGCGAGAAGCACTCGGTGGCCCGCCTGGTCGGCGCGCCCCCCGGCTACGTCGGGTACGAGTCCGGCGGCCAGCTCACCGAGGCGGTCCGCCGCCGCCCGTACGCCGTGGTGCTGCTCGACGAGGTCGAGAAGGCCCACCCGGACGTCTTCGACGTGCTGCTGCAGGTGCTCGACGACGGCCGGCTCACCGACGGGCAGGGCCGCACGGTCGACTTCCGCAACACGATCCTGGTGCTCACCAGCAACCTCGGGTCGGCCTTCGTCAGCGACCCGCTGCTCACCGCCGAGCAGCGCCGCGACAAGGTGATGGACGTCGTCCGCGGCACGTTCAAGCCCGAGTTCCTCAACCGGCTCGACGAGGTCGTCGTCTTCGACGCCCTGGGCACCGAGGAGCTCGCCCGCATCGTCGACCTGCAGGTCGCCGCGCTGGCGAAGCGCCTCACGGCGCGCCGGCTGGTGCTCACCGTCAGCGAGGCGGCTCGGGAGTGGCTGACCCTCACCGGGTTCGACCCGGTGTACGGCGCCCGACCGCTGCGCCGCCTGGTGCAGAAGTCGATCGGGGACACCCTCGCCCGGGCGCTGCTGTCCGGCGAGGTCCGCGACGGCGACGAGGTCCTCGTCGACCGGGCACCGGAGGGCGACCGGCTGGTCGTCGTGCCCGCCGTGCACGTCGAGGACCCCGGGCACGTCGAGGACCCCGTGCAGGTCGGGGATCCCGTGCAGGTCGAGGACCCGGCGGGCGCCGAGGCGTAGCCCGCGCCGCCCGCGCTCCCGCGGCCCCCGCTCCGCACTCCGGAGCGGGGGCCGCGGTGCGTCGCGGGCGCTCGCAGCGGGCCGCGCCGTCGTCACCGCCGCCAGGACCGCCGGCGCGGTGCGGTCATGACGACGCCGACCGCCCGGGGACCCCGCCGTCACTAGGCTGCCCGCGTGACCGACCGCGAGCTGCTGCTCAGCCACGTCCGCGACCTCGCCGTCGTGCACGGCAGGGTGACCCTGTCGTCCGGCCGGGAGGCCGACTACTACGTCGACCTGCGCCGCATCACCCTGAGCGGGCTCGCCGCGCCGCTGGTCGGGCGGCAGCTGCTCGAGCTCACCGCCGACCTCGACTACGAGGCGGTCGGCGGCCTGACGATGGGCGCCGACCCGCTCGCGTCGGCGATGCTGCACGCCGCCGCGGCGCAGGGCCGTCGGCTGGACGCGTTCGTCGTGCGCAAGCAGGCCAAGGCGCACGGGCTGCAGCGGCGCGTCGAGGGGCCGGACGTCGCCGGCCGCCGCGTCCTGGTCGTGGAGGACACCACGACGACCGGCGGCTCACCGCTGACGGCGCTCGAGGCCCTGCGCGAGGCCGGCGCCGTGCCGGTGGCCGTCGCCACGATCGCCGACCGGGCGACCGGCGCTGCCGAGCGCATCGAGGCCGCGGGTGTGCCCTACCGCTCGCTGTTCTCCCTCGAGGACCTCGGCCTGTCCTAGGAGCGCGGCCGGTCAGTCCTTGGTCAGGTCGGGGTCGCGCACGCCGGCCGGCGGCGGACCGGTGCGGTGCTCGCGGCGCGCCCGCAGCACCTCGAGCACGATCGGCAGGACCGACAGGGCCACGATCCCCAGGATGATCGGCTCGACGTGCGCGGCGACGAACTCGATCTGGCCGAGGAAGTAGCCGAGCAGCACCACGCCGGCGCCCCACAGCACGCCGCCGACGACGTTGTAGGTCACGAACGTGCGGTAGCGCATGCGGCTGACGCCTGCGACGACGGGCGCGAACGTGCGCACGACCGGCACGAAGCGCGCGAGCACGATCGTGCGGGCGCCGTAGCGCTCGAAGTACCCGTAGGCCTTGTCGACGTACTCCTGCTGGAAGAAGCGGGAGTCGGGGCGGTTGAAGACGTGCGGTCCGGCCTTGCGCCCGATGAGGTAGCCGACCTGGTCGCCGGCGATCGCCGCCAGCGGGACCGTCAGCACCACCAGCCACAGCGGCAGCACGTCCCGGGTGTTGATGAGCAGGCCGGCCGTGAACAGCAGCGAGTCGCCGGGCAGGAAGAACCCGACCAGCAGGCCGCTCTCGACGAACACGACCAGCAGCAGCACGAACAGCCCGGCGCCCACGCCCGAGTCGGGCGACAGCCCGGACGGGCCGAGCGCGAGGGTCGTCGGGACGGACGGGGCCAGTGCCAGCACGGCGCCAGGCTAGCCGCCGGAGCCGGTCCGGCCGGTCGCCGACGGCTCGAGCCCGTACGGTCCTGCCATGGCACGCGACCGGCTGGTGGTCATCGGGGGCGACGCCGCCGGCATGAGCGCGGCGAGCCAGGCGCGCAAGCGCCGGGACGCCGACGACCTCGAGATCGTCGCCTTCGAGCGCGGCCGGGCGACCTCGTACAGCGCCTGCGGCATCCCGTACTGGATCGGCAGCGCCGTCGACCGCGAGGAGCAGCTCGTCTCGCGCACGGCGGAGCAGCACCGCGCGAACGGCATCGACCTGCGGATGCGCACCGAGGTGGTCGCGATCGACCTGGCGGCCCGGCGGGTGACGGCCCGCGACCTCGAGACCGGACGCACCTGCGACGAGCCCTACGACGACCTCGTGGTCGCGACGGGCAGCGTCCCGATGCGGCCGCGGGCCGACGGCTTCGACGCCCCGGGCGTGCACGGCGTGCAGACCCTCGACGACGGCCGCGAGCTCATCGCGGCGCTCGAGACGGGCGCCGTCGAGCGGGTCGTCGTCGTGGGCGGCGGCTACATCGGGCTCGAGCTGGCCGAGGCGTGCCAGGTGCGGGGGCTGGACGTCACCGTCGTCGACCGGTCCCCGACCCCGGTCGGCACCTTCGACCCGGACATCGGCGCCTTCATCGCGCGCGCCGTCGAGGAGCTCGGCATCACGCTCGTGCTCGCCGACGGGGTCGACCGGATCGAGACCGGAGCCGACGGCCGGGCGTCCGCGGTCGTCACGGCGAGCGGGCTGCGCCTGCCCGCCGACCTCGTCGTCCTCGGGCTGGGGGTGCGCCCGAACGTGGCGCTCGCCGAGGCGGCCGGCATCCCGCTGGGCGTCTCGGGCGGCATCGCCGTCGACACGCGGATGCGCACGGGCGTGCCCGGCGTGTGGGCCGCCGGCGACTGCGTCGAGAGCGTCCACCGCCTGTCCGGCCAGCGCGTCGTCGTGGCGCTCGGCACGCACGCGAACAAGCAGGGACGGGTCGTCGGCATCAACCTCGGCGGGGGCTACGCGACCTTCCCCGGGGTGATCGGCACGGCCGTGACGAAGGTGTGCGACCTCGAGGTCGCGCGCACCGGCCTGTCGGAGGCCGAGGCGGACGCGGCCGGCTACCGCTTCGTCACGGCGTCGGTCGACTCGACCACGCGCGCCGGCTACTTCCCGGGCGCGCAGCCGATCCGGGTCAAGCTCACCGCCGAGAAGCGCAGCGGGCGGTTGATCGGCGCGCAGATCGCCGGGCGCGAGGGCGCGGCCAAGCGCATCGACGTCCTGGCGACGGCGATCTGGAACGAGATGCACGTCGACGAGGTCCTCGGCCTGGACCTGTCCTACGCGCCGCCGTTCGCGCCGGTCTGGGACCCCGTCCTCATCGCGGCGCGCAAGGCCTTCGAGGCCGTGGAGGCCGACATCCGCCGTGACGTCGCCCAGGGCCCCGGGTCAGGGTCCGCCTGAGCGGTCCGCGGCTCAGCCGACGACGTAACCGGTGAGGTCGGCCAGCAGCTCGACCTGCCCGGCGCTGTTGCGCAGGCGGACCCGTCCGTCGGTGCCGACGCGCACGAGCACCGCGCCGGCGCGGGTCTGCCCGCGCACGAGCTGCAGGCTGCTCGTCCGCGGCACGCGCGCGGCGCCGCGCGGGGAGGCGCGGACGTCGGTCGTGCCCGTGGCACCGGTGCCGGTGAGCGTCAGGACGGCGGCGGTGGCCCCGGCCGGCACGCCGCGGGTCCCGGCGACGCGCAGGTCGACGACCCCGCCGGCGCCCGTGGGCAGCCGCGCCGCACCGGTGCCGCTGCGGGTGTCGAGGAACCGGGCCGCGTCGACCGGCACGAAGCGGCCGGGCGCGCTCGGTGCGTACCAGCCGGCGACGTCGGCCGCGAGGTGCACCGAGCCGGAGGTGTTGCGCAGGCGCACCCGGCCGCCCGCGCCCACCGCGACGGTGACCAGCGTCGACGCGCTCTGGCCCGGCCGCAGGTGCAGGTCAGTCGTCGGCGGCACGGCCGCCCCGCCGGCCGGCGTCGGGTAGGCCCGGACGTCGGTCGTCGCGGTGGCGGCCATCCCGGTCAGGCTGAGCACCACGGCGCGGGCGTCGGCCGGGACCGTCACGACGGGCCCGTCGGCGGTGCGCACCGCCCCGACGACCGCGAGGTCGACCGTGCCGCGCGGGCCGACGCGGCCGGCGCGCACCCCGACCGCCGGGCTGCGGGTGTCGAGCACGCGGGCCGGGTCGACCGTCGCGACGCCGAGCCCGCCGGCGTCGGGCGCGTACCAGCCGACCAGGTCGACGAGGGCGTGCACCGAGCCGGCGGCGTTGCGCAGCGTCACGGCGCCGTTCGCGCCCAGCCGCACCGTCACGAGGCTCCGCACGGTGGTCCGGGCCGGCGCGACGACCGCCGCGCCGGCCGGGACCGCGCCGCGCGAGGGGGAGGCGCGCAGGTCGGTGCCGGCCGTGCCGTCGACGGCGGTGACGCCGAGCACGACGGCCGAGGCGCTCGCCGGGACGACGCCCTGCGTAGTGCGCACGCCCCGCAGGACGAGGTCGGTCGTGGCCCCCGCGCCGAGCCGGGTGCGGCGTCCGCCGGTGCCGGTGCGGGTGTCGAGCACGCGCCGCGGGGTGACCGGCGTGAAGGTCGAGGCCGGGCCGGCGCCGACCCGCGTCGCCGCCGGGCCCTGCGCGGAGCCCTGTGCCTCGTCGCCGCGCGTCGCGACGACCCGCCCGGCGCGGGCGCCGGTGCGGTCGACGGTCCACAGGTCGCCGGGCGGCGAGCTGTCACGGTCGCTGGGGCCGAACAGGTCGAACAGCAGGCTCTCGCCGTCGGGCGACCAGCCGGGGTGGCCGGCCACCGTCGGGGCCGACGTCGGGCGGCTGCGCGCGAGCACGGTCACCGGGCCGCCGGCTGCCGGCACGGTGGCGATCTGCGCGACGTCCCGCGCCCGCGTGCGGTCGGCGTCGCGGGCGGTGATCGTCGCGTAGGCGATCGTCGCGCCGTCGGGCGACCAGGCCGGCATCAGCCCGACGGCCCCCGGCAGGGTCCGGCGACCGCTGCCGTCGAGGCCGACGACCGTCAGCGGGCCGCTGTCGGCGTCCGGGGCGAGCGCCGAGAACACGACCGAGCGGCCGTCGGGGCTCCAGTCGCCGAGGTAGCCGCCCTCGGTGCCGGGCACCTGCCGGGCCGCGCCGCCCGCAGCCGGGACGGTCCAGAGCGCGGTCGAGGCGCGGATCGCGGTGGCGTCGGCGGTGTTCGTCGTGATGCGCGTGAACAGCAGGGTGGCGCCGTCGGGCGACCACGCCGGTCCGATGTCGATCGTGTACGTCGTGCCGACGGCGGCCGGCGGCTCGGTGACCCGGCGGAACCCGCGCCCGTCGCGGCCGACGACGGCGATGCCCTCGTCGTAGCGGGGGGCGCCGCGGTCGCTGGACAGTGCCACCCGGTCCCCGCGGGGCGACAGCTCCGGGTCGTCGTACAGCCACTGCCGCGTCCGGTCGGCCGGCAGGACCGTCGTGGTGCGACCGGTCCGCACGTCGCGCAGCGCGATGCCGTAGACACCGTCGCCGTCTGCGTCGGAGGCGTAGACGATCTCGGCGGCGGAGGCACTGGCCCGCGCCGGCAGGGCGGGCAGCAGCGGCGCCAGCAGCAGGGCGAGGCCGGCGCCGGCCGCGCCTGCCCGGCGCCGCCTCGACTGGGAGGTCATCGGGTGGTCCTCTCGCAGGGTCGCCGAGCGCGGCGGCCCGGCACGTCGTGCGCAGCGTGTCACGGCGCGACGACCCTCGGCCATCACCTCGCCTGCGACCGCGACGGCGGCGGGCGCTCGTCTGGCATGCTCGCCCGCGACAGCCGTGGACCCCCGCGGCACGCTGACCAAGGAGCGAGGACTGCTGTGCCCATCGCCACTCCCGAGGCCTACGCCGACATGCTGGACCGCGCGAAGGAGGGCCGCTTCGCGTACCCCGCCATCAACGTCACCAGCTCGCAGACGCTGATCGCCGCCCTCCGCGGCTTCGCCGAGGCGCAGTCCGACGGCATCGTGCAGGTGTCCACGGGCGGCGCCGAGTACCTGTCCGGCAGCACCGTGAAGGACATGGTCATCGGGGCGCAGGCGCTGGCCGAGTACGCGCACCACGTCGCCAAGGGCTACGACGTGACGATCGCGCTGCACACCGACCACTGCCCCAAGGACAAGCTCGACGGCTACCTGCGCCCGCTGCTCGCGATCAGCCAGGAGCGGGTCGACGCCGGCCGCGAGCCGCTGTTCCAGTCGCACATGTGGGACGGGTCCGCGGTCGAGCTCGAGGAGAACCTGTCGATCGCGCAGGAGCTGCTCGAGTCGTGCGCGAAGGCGCGCGTCGTCCTCGAGCTCGAGATCGGCGTCGTCGGCGGCGAGGAGGACGGCGTCGAGAACGCCATCAACGAGAAGCTCTACACGACGCCCGGCGACGCGCTGCGCACCGCCGAGCTCATCGGCACGGGTGAGAAGGGCCGCTACATGCTCGCCGCGACCTTCGGCAACGTGCACGGCGTCTACAAGCCCGGCAACGTCAAGCTCAAGCCGTCCATCCTCAAGGACATCCAGGACGCCGTCGGCGCGACGACCGGCACGGACAAGCCGTTCGACCTGGTCTTCCACGGCGGGTCCGGCTCGCTGCTCGAGGAGATCCGCGAGGCGCTCGACCACGGCGTCGTGAAGATGAACGTCGACACCGACACCCAGTACGCCTTCACCCGGCCCGTCGCCGGCCACATGCTCAGCAACTACGACGGCGTGCTGAAGGTCGACGGCGAGGTCGGCAACAAGAAGCTGTACGACCCGCGGGCGTGGGGCAAGGCGGCCGAGGCCGGCATGGCCGCCCGCGTCGTGCAGGCCTGCGAGGACCTCCGCAGCGCGGGCACCCGCTCCTCCTGAGCGCGCCGGTCGCAGACGCGCGGTGCGCCGGCCCGTCCCCGCGGGACGGGCCGGTGCACCTGTGGACGACCCCCACCGGCGTCGCCGGGCCGTCGGCCGTCCGTTATCGTGCTGTTGTCGCGCCGTTCGGCGTGGCGCCGCCTCCCTCCCGCCGAGTCCTGTCCCGGGGAGCCGGTCTCCTCGTCGTGCCGGGGCAGGAGCGGGGGACCCACACGTCCCACCGGTCGGCTCGTCCCCGGACGACGCCGACCTCGGGGTGAAGCCTCGACGCCGGTCACCGGCGAGAGGCCGGGCTCTCCGGCCCGAACCCGACAGCTCACCCCGCAGGCGCGAGGAGAGGACCCCGACGCCTGTGCTTGCCCTGCCCGCTTCGTTGCACGCTGCCCTGTTCCCCCGTCGCACCGCCCGCCACGCCAAGCCGTCCAGCGCCGCTCCCGTCCTGCTGGCGGGCGGCCTGACCGCGACCCTGGGCGTCGCCGACGCCACGGCGCTCGGCACGGCCGCCTCGGCCGGTGGCTCGGTCGCCCAGTTCGAGCGGCTCGCCAGCTGCGAGAGCGGGGGCAACTGGTCGATCAACACGGGCAACGGCTACTACGGCGGCCTCCAGTTCAACCTCGGCACCTGGCGCGGGCTGGGCATGGGCGGCTACCCGCACCAGGCCAGCAAGGCCCAGCAGATCTCCGCCGGGCAGAAGCTGCACAGCCAGCGCGGCTGGGGCCCCTGGCCGTCCTGCTCGCGCAAGCTCGGCCTGTCCGGCGACGGCGGCTACAGCGGCTCCGGCGAGGCCACGGCCCGTCCCGAGCGGGCCAGCCGCACGCGCCGCGTCGCCGCGCCCGCCCCTGCGGCCCGCGCCTTCCGGACCGCCCCGCGCGCCGGGCTGCGCACGATGACCACCCCGCCCGGCTACCGGCGCATGCTGACCACCGCCGACCACGACCGGTACCGCTACGACGTGCGCGTCTGGCAGCGCCGCATGGCCGCCCGCGGCTGGAAGATCACGGCCGACGGCAAGTTCGGCGCGAACAGCGCCGCGGTCGCGATCGCCTTCGCCAAGGAGAAGCGCATCGCCGCCCCGAACGGCCGCGTGAACCGGGCCCTGTGGGAGGCCAGCTGGACGACGCCGATCACCTGATCGGCGCGGGCTCCCGTCCGCCCCGCCCTGCCCCGTCCCCGGGGCAGGGCAGGATGGCGGCATGAGCCTGACTGGACGAGACCTGCTCGGCGGACCGCCGCCCACCCTGCTCCCCGACGAGGCCGGCCCGCGCGAGCAGCTCGCCGGCGGGGCCGACGCCCCGTCCGTCGCCGCCGCGCACCCGACCAGCTCGCTGGCCTGGGCGCTGCTGGCCGAGGACGCCCTCGCCCGCGAGGCGCCCGTCGAGGCGTACGCGTACGCGCGCACCGGCTACCACCGCGGACTGGACGCGCTGCGCCGCGCCGGCTGGAAGGGCTACGGCCCCGTGCCGTGGGCGCACGAGCCGAACCGCGGCTTCCTGCGGGCGCTGCACGCGCTCGGCCGGGCCGCGGCGGCGATCGGCGAGGTGCCCGAGGCCGACCGCATCCGGCAGTTCCTGGACGACAGCGACCCGGCGGCCGCGGCCGAGCTCGGCCAGGTCTAGCGCTCGCGGGGGTCTGGCCCGTCGATGGGCGGGTCCGGCTCGACGACGACGGGCTCGACGACCACGGGCCCGGTCGGCCGCGCGGGCGGCCGGCGCCGGCCGAGCAGCGCCGCGCCCGGCAGGCCGCCGAAGGTGCGGCTCGTCTCGTCCACGAACGTCATGATCCGCTCGGTCGAGCCGGCGATGAAGGCGACCCGCTGGTGGGTGTCGGCGAGCGTCTGCAGCACGGGCAGGACGTCGCGCTGCACCTGCCGCAGCGTCTCCGGCAGCTCCTCGACGACCGGGTCGTCCAGGACGACGGCCAGGCGCTGCAGCCCGGGCCTGAGGGCCCGCAGCGGCTCCTCCAGCTCGGCGGCCACGCCGTCCATCCGGACGGCCAGCCGGTGCACCGCCGCGAGCGTCTCCCGCGCCTCGCCGACCACCTCGCCGAGCTGCCGGACGGCGCCCGTCAGGGCGGTCACGGCCGAGGGCAGGGCGGCGAGGGCGTCGGTCTGGTGCTGCAGCGCGGCGAACAGGCCGTCGATGCCGGGGATGCGTGCCACGCTGCGAGCCTACGGATGCCGGGCTTCACCCGGAGGGGCCGGTCCGCCGGGTGTCCTGCTGGGTAGGGGCACCTCACCCGCAGGAGACCCCGCCAGGAGGCACGCGTGCGCACGATGGACGACACGGTCGAGGCGACGGCTCGCGACGCCGGACCCGAGCAGCGCGTGCAGGACCTCCGCCGCCGGCTCGAGGCGCTGCTGGGCATCCCGGCGACCGAGGGCAACGGCCTGACGCTGCTGAAGAACGGCGACCGGATCTTCCCGGCGATGCTCGAGGCGATCCGCACCTCGACGCGCACCGTCGACCTGCTCACCTTCGCCTACTGGAAGGGCGACATCGCGGACGAGTTCGCGTCCGCCCTGGCCGAGCGCGCCGAGGCCGGGCTCACCGTGCGCGTGCTCATCGACGCGGTCGGCGGGCGGCTCATGGAGCGCTCCCTGCTCGACCGGATGACCTCGTCCGGCGTGCAGGTCGAGTGGTTCCGCACCCCCGTGTGGCAGGGCAAGCTGCTGTCGCCGCTCAAGCACAACCACCGCACCCACCGCAAGGTGCTCGTCTGCGACGAGGTCGTCGGCTTCACCGGCGGCGTCGGGATCGCCGAGGAGTGGTGCGGCGACGCCCGCAACGCCGACGAGTGGCGCGACACGCACGTGCGCGTCACCGGCCCGGCCGTCGACGGGCTGTCGGCGGCGTTCGCGCAGAACTGGGCCGAGACCGGCCACGCGCTCGTCGAGCCGCACCGGCGCTTCCCCGAGCACGAGCTCGTGCCCGGCGGCTCCTGCGTGCAGGTCGCGCGGGGCAGCGCCACCGTCGGCTGGAACGACATGGCCACCGTGTTCCGGCTCATGCTCGAGTCGGCGGAGGACCGGATCCGCATGATGACGGCCTACTTCGTGCCGGACGACTGCTTCCAGCAGCTCATGCTCGACGCGGTCGCGCGCGGCGTGCAGGTCGACGTCATGCTGCCCGGCCCGCACTCCGACAAGCGGGTGTGCCAGCTGGCCAGCGAGTCGATCTACTCGACGCTCGTCGAGGGCGGCGTGCGCATCTGGGCCTTCCAGCCGTCGATGCTGCACGCCAAGGTGCTCACCGTCGACGGCCTGGCCAGCGTGGTGGGCTCGGCGAACATGAACCGCCGGTCGATGAACCACGACGAGGAGGTCGTGATGTC
Organism: uncultured bacterium; assembly: GCA_964243385.1. Taxonomy (GTDB): domain Bacteria; phylum Actinomycetota; class Actinomycetes; order Mycobacteriales; family SCTD01; genus SCTD01. Next base: position 18,588 of record CAXTFU010000014.1, read on the forward strand.
GGTGCTCGACCCGGAGGTCACGCGCCGGCTCGAGGCCGACTTCGACGAGGAGCTGCCGCGCTGCGTGCGCATCGAGCCGCGCCGGTGGGCCGAGCGGCCGCTGCACCAGAAGGTGCAGGAGCGGGCCACCACGGTGGCCCACCACTTCTTCTGAGCACGAGCGGCTCACGGCGTCCGTCTGCGGACCTGCGTCTCACGGCCGCACGAGCGACCAGGCTCCCGGCGACACCGTCCACGTCCGCCGGCGCACGTGCACGCCCGTCTCGCCGTCGCTGTTCACCCCGACGTCCTCGCCGGAGCCGGCCACCGTCACGGTGACCGTGTGCCCGCGTGCGTACCGGACGTCGGGCTCCTGCAGGTGCTGCCCGGACGACAGCGCCGCCCCGAAGCGCATGCGGGCGAACGCGCTCGTGGCCTTGGAGACCACGACGTCGAGCAGGCCGTCGTCCGGGACGGCGTGCGGCAGCAGGGGGGTGCCGCCTCCGATCCCACGGCCGTTGCCGATGCCGACCATTAGGCTGCGCCGGTGGTCGTCGGACAGGATGCGGCCGTCGACCTCGACCCGCAGGCGCCAGCCCTGCGCCCGCAGCCCGGCCCGCAGGGCGCCGACCGGGTAGGCGAGCGGTCCGAGGCGGGGCTTGAGCTGCGCGGCGTGCACCGCTGCGTCGGCGCCGATGCCGACGTGCGCGGCGTTCACCACGACCCCTCCGGCGTCGTCGACGACGAGGTCGATCGGACGCGGCCGCCCGTCGCGGATGAGCCGGGCGGCGTCGGCCGTGTCGAACGGGATGTCGAGCGCCCGGGCCAGGTCGTTGCCGGTGCCGAGCGGCACGAGCCCGATCGGCGTGCCGGCGAGCCGCCCCCGCAGGTGGAGCTTGGTCACCGCGAGGTGCAGGCTGCCGTCGCCGCCGGCGATGACGAGCATCCGCCCGTCGAGGTCGTCGATCGCCGCGTCGAGGTCCTCGGGGGCGTGGCAGGTGCGCATCTCGGCGCCCAGCACCTCGACCGCCGCGGCGACCTCGTCCTCGTCCGTGCTCCCAGCCCGTTCGCTGACCACCAGCAGGTGACCGTCGTCCGGAGCGCCCATGTCGGCTAGCCTTCCCGTGCAAGAGCCCCAGGCGCACGCGCCCGGGGCTTCGTCCTGTGGCGGACCCACAGACACTCCCTGGGGAGCGATCATGCCCGCACTCGTGCTCGTCGGCGCGCAATGGGGTGATGAGGGCAAGGGCAAGGCCACCGACCAGCTCGGCGGGCAGGTCGACTACGTCGTGAAGTTCAACGGCGGCAACAACGCCGGCCACACCGTCGTCATCGGCGACGAGACCTACGCCCTGCACCTGCTCCCGAGCGGCATCCTGTCGCCGGGCTGCACGCCGGTCATCGGCAACGGCGTCGTCGTCGACCTGTCCGTGCTGTTCGAGGAGATCGACGCCCTCGAGGCGCGCGGCGTGTCCTGCGAGAAGCTCGTCCTGTCGGCCGACGCGCACCTCATCGCGTCCTACAACCGCACGCTCGACCGGGTCGCGGAGCGGTTCCTCGGCAAGCGCAGGATCGGGACGACCGGCCGCGGCATCGGCCCGACGTACGCCGACAAGATGAACCGCATCGGCATCCGCGTGCAGGACCTGTTCGACGAGGGGATCCTGCGCCAGAAGGTCGAGGGCGCGCTGGAGACCAAGAACCAGGTGCTCGTGAAGGTCTACAACCGCAAGGCCGTCGAGGTCGACGCGGTCGTCGACGAGCTGCTCGGCTACGTCGACCGGGTGCGGCCGATGGTGGCCGACACCTCGCTGCTGCTGAACTCGGCCCTCGACCGCGGCGACACCGTGCTGCTCGAGGGCGGACAGGCGACGCTGCTCGACGTCGACCACGGCACCTACCCGTTCGTCACGTCGTCGTCGGCGACCTCCGGCGGGGCGTGCACCGGCAGCGGCATCGGCCCGCGCCGGGTCGACAAGGTGATCGCCGTCGTGAAGGCGTACACGACGCGCGTCGGCGAGGGGCCGTTCCCGACCGAGCTGCTGGATGACGACGGCGAGCGCCTGCGCGCGGTGGGGCACGAGTACGGCACGACGACCGGACGCCCGCGCCGCTGCGGCTGGTACGACGCGGTCATCGCCCGCTACGCCGCCCGCGTCAACGGGGTCACCGACTTCGTGCTCACCAAGCTGGACGTGCTGACCGGCTGGGAGCGCATCCCGGTGTGCGTCGCCTACGAGGTCGACGGGCAGCGCTTCGACGAGATGCCCATGTCGCAGACCGACTTCCACCACGCGACGCCGGTCTACGAGTACTTCGAGGGCTGGACGGAGGACATCTCCGGGGCGCGCACGTTCGACGAGCTGCCCAAGACGGCGCGCGCCTACGTCGAGGCGCTCGAGCACCTCAGCGGCGCGCCGTTCTCGTCCATCGGCGTGGGCCCCGACCGCGAGCAGACGCTGCAGCTGCGCAGCCTGCTCCCGTGATCTTCCGGTCGGTGGGTGAGGGCAAGCCGTACCCGGAGCACGGCCTGACGCCGCGCGAGTGGGCGTCGATCCCGCCCACGCAGGTGCAGCTCGACCACCTCATCACCGTGAAGAAGACCCTCGACCTCGACGTGCTGCTCGCCGAGGACTCGACCTTCTACGGCGACATGTTCGCCCACGTCGTGCAGTGGCGCGGCGAGCTGTACCTCGAGGACGGCCTGCACCGGGCACTGCGCTGCGCCCTGGCGCAGCGCAAGGTCCTGCACGCCCGCGTCCACACCGCCCGGGGCTAGCCGGGTGCAGCGCGCCGAGGTGGTCGTCGTCGGCGCGGGGGCGGCCGGGCTCGCGCTCGCCTGCCTGCTCGGCGAGCAGGGGACCGCCGACGTGGTGCTCGTCGACGCGCCGCCCGGGCCGGCCCGCCCGCCGGAGCGCACCTGGTCGTCCTGGCAGCCCGGCCGGACCGACTGGGACGACGCCGTCTCCGCCCGCTGGTCGCGCGTGTCGGTGCACGCGCCGACGGGGGAGCGGCGCACGTACGACCTCGGTGCGCTCGAGTACACGATGGTGCGCTCGGGCGACTACGAGCGGCTCGCCGCCGCGCGCCTGGCGCGCACGGCGGTGCGCCGCGTCGAGGCGCTCGTCGACGCCGTCCGCCCCGACGGGGTCGTCGAGGGGGCTGACCTCGTCGGGCGCTGGGTGTTCGACACCCGCCCCACGCCGCCGGCCCGCCCCGGGCGCGTGGCGCTGCTGCAGCACTTCCGCGGCTGGTCGGTGCGCACCGGGGAGGACCGCTTCGACCCGGCCGTGGCGAGCCTCATGGACTTCCGGCCGCCGCAGCCGCCCGGCGGCGTGGCCTTCGGCTACGTGCTGCCGACGTCGGCGCGCACGGCGCTCGTCGAGTACACCGAGTTCTCCCGCGAGGTGCTCGACGACGCGGCGTACGACCGGGCGCTGACCGCCTGGACCGGCGGCGACCTCCAGCTCGGCGCGTTCGAGGTGCTCGAGGTCGAGCAGGGCGCGATCCCGATGACCGACGCCCCGTTCCCGCGCCGGGTCGGCGAGCGGGTGTTCCGGCTCGGCGCTGCCGGTGGCGCGACGAGACCGTCGACGGGCTACACCTTCTCGGCCGCGCAGCGGCAGGCGCGTGCGGTCGCTGCGGCGCTGCGCGACGGGCGCGACCCGGAGCCGCCGGCGGCCTACTCGCGCCGCCACCTGGCGATGGACGGCGTCGTCCTGCGCGGCCTCGACGCCGGGCTGCTGGACGGCGCGGCGTTCTTCGCCGGGCTGTTCGAGCGCCAGCCGGTGGAGCGGGTGCTGCGCTTCCTGGACGGCTCGACGTCGCTGCGCGAGGACCTCGCCGTCATGGCGAGCTCGCCCGCGGCCACCATGGTGCGCGCCGCGCTGCACCGGTAGCCCCCGCTAGCGTGCCCGCCGTGGACGTCCTGGTGCTGGGATCGGGTGCGCGCGAGCACGCGCTGCTGCTGGCGCTGTCGCGCGACCCGTCGGTGACCTCGCTGACCTGCGCGCCGGGCAACGCCGGGACGGTGCAGCTCGCGGCCTCCCGCCCGGTCGACCTCACGAGCCCGGACGAGGTCGTGGCACTGGCCCGCGAGGTGGGCGCCGACCTCGTCGTCGTCGGCCCGGAGGTCCCGCTGGTCGCGGGGGTCGCCGACGCGCTGCGCGCCGCGGGCACCGCCTGCTTCGGGCCGTCGGCCGCCGCCGCGCGCATCGAGGGCAGCAAGGCGTTCGCCAAGGGCGTCATGGCCGAGGCGGGCGTGGCGACCGCCGCCGCGCAGGTCTTCGACGACCCCGACCGGTGCGCCGCCTATCTCACCCGGACCGCCCCGCCGTACGTCGTCAAGGCCGACGGCCTGGCCGCCGGCAAGGGCGTGCACGTGGGCAGCGACCTCGCCGCCGCCACCGCCTTCGCGCGCGACGTGCTCGCCGACCCCGGGGCGCAGGTCGTCGTCGAGGCCTACCTCGACGGCCCGGAGGTGTCGCTGTTCGCGCTCACCGACGGCCGCACCGTCGTCCCGCTGCTGCCGGCGCAGGACTTCAAGCGGGCGGGCGACGGCGACGCCGGACCGAACACGGGCGGGATGGGCGCCTACGCGCCGCTGCCGTGGCTGCCCGACGGCACCGTCGAGCGGGTGCAGCGCGAGGTCCTGCAGCCCGTCGTCGACGAGCTCGCCCGGCGGGGCACGCCGTTCACCGGCCTGCTGTACGCCGGGCTGGCGCTGACGTCGTCCGGCCCGTCGGTCATCGAGTTCAACTGCCGCTTCGGCGATCCCGAGACACAGGTGGTGCTGGCGCTGCTCGACACGCCGCTCGCCGGGCTGCTGCACGCCTGCGCGACCGGCACCCTGACGTCGGCGCCGCTCGCCTGGCGCACCGGCGCCGCGGTGACCGTCGTCGTCGCCGCCGAGGGCTACCCGGGCCCGCCCGTCGCCGGCGACGTCGTCGAGGTCGGCCCGCTGCCCGACGGCGTCGCCGTCCTGCACGCCGGCACCCGCGAGCAGGACGGCCGCACGGTGTCCGCCGGCGGCCGGGTGCTGTCGGTGACCGCCGTCGCGCACGACCTCGCCGCGGCCCGCGACCGCGCCTACGAGGGGATCGGTGCCGTGCGGCTGCGCGGCGCGCACTGGCGCACCGACATCGCCCGCGCCGCCGTCGCCGGCGAGGTCCGCGTCCCGTAGCCCGTCGCAGCGTCCGGCGTCGCGGCCATCCCGCTCGCTGGCGCCGCACGACGAACACCGGCAGCTCGTCGCAGCGTCATGCGCTGCGGCCATCCCGGTCGCTGGCGCCGCACGACGCACGCTCGTGCCCGGGGGACCCAGCGCTGGCGGGCGCTCTGGGAGACTGGCCCCGACCGCCGGCCGACCGAGGGAGTCCCACCGTGATCGAGCGCTACACCCTGCCCGAGATGGGGCGGGTCTGGAGCGAGGCCCACAAGTACGAGCTGTGGTGCCAGGTCGAGGTGCTGGTGCTCGAGGCGCACGCCGAGGCGGGCGTCGTCCCGGCCGACAGCGTCGCCCCCGTGCGGGCCGCCGCGCCGCCCACGCCCGAGGCGGTGGCCGAGATCGAGGCGGTCACCCAGCACGACGTCATCGCGTTCCTGTCGGCCTGGGCCGACAACACCGAGCCGCGCGAGGCGGCGGCGTACGTCCACTTCGGCATGACGAGCAGCGACCTGCTCGACACGGCGCTGGCGCTGCAGCTCGTCGACGCGACCGACCTGCTGCTCGCCAAGTGCGACGCGCTGGTCGCCGCCCTGCGCGACCTGGGGCTGCAGCACCGCGACACCGTCCGGGTCGGGCGCACGCACGGCATCCACGCCGAGCCGACCACGTTCGGCCACCGCATCGCCGACCTCGCCTTCGCCATGGCGCGCAGCCGCGACCGGCTCCGGCGCGCCCGCGAGGCGGTCGCCGTCGCGAAGATCAGCGGCGCCGTCGGCACCTACTCGAACATCGACCCGGCCGTCGAGCGGACGGTCGCCGAGCGCCTCGGCCTCACGCCGGCGCCCGCTGCCACGCAGGTGGTCATCCGCGACGGGATCAGCGAGTGGGTGTCGGCGCTCGCCGTCATCGCCACCGTGTGCGAGGCGTTCGCGCTCGAGGTGCGGCACGGCCAGCGCACCGAGGTGCGCGAGCTCTGGGAGCCGTTCGGCAAGGGACAGAAGGGCTCGAGCGCCATGCCGCACAAGAAGAACCCCATCGCGAGCGAGCGCATCGCCGGCATGGCCCGCGTCGTGCGCGCGCAGGTCGTGCCGGTCATGGAGGGCATCCCGCTCTGGCACGAGCGCGACATCAGCCACAGCTCGACCGAGCGCGTCGCCCTCCCGGACGCGGCCGTCGCGACCGACTACCTGCTGCACCTCACGACCCGGCTGGTGACGGGCCTGGTCGTCGACGCCGACCGGATGCGCGCCAACCTCGAGAGCTCCGGCGGCCTCATCTACACCAGCACGGTGCTGCTCGAGCTCGTCGAGGGCGGGCTGTCGCGCGAGGACGCGTACGCCTTCGTGCAGCGCGCGGCGATGCGCACCTGGGAGACCGGGACGCCGTTCCGCGAGGCGCTCACCGCCGAGGCGGCGCAGGCCGGGCAGGCGCTGGACGAGGCGCGGCTCGACGAGGTGTGCCGCCCGGAGCGCTACCTCGAGCGGCTGGCGCCCGTGTTCGACCGGCTCGCCGCCCTCGCGTGAGCGCCGCCGAGACCGCGCTCCCGCTCCCGCTGCTCGCCCGCGGCAAGGTCCGCGACGTGCACGAGGTCGACGACGACCACCTGCTGCTCGTCGCGAGCGACCGGCTGAGCGCCTACGACGTCGTCCTGCCGACGGTCGTGCCCGACAAGGGCGCGGTGCTGACGGGGCTGTCGGTGTGGTGGTTCGCGCAGCTCGCGGACCTCGTGCCGAACCACCTCGTGTCGGCCCGCACCGCCGACCTGCCGGACGCGCTGCAGCCGCACGCCGACGCCCTGCGCGGCCGGACGATGCTGTGCCGGCGGCTCGACATGGTGCCGGTCGAGTGCGTGGCCCGCGGCTACCTCACCGGCTCCGGGCTCGCCGACTACCGCGCCACCGGCGGGATCCAGGGCGAGCAGCTGCCCGACGGGCTCGAGGACGGCAGCCGGCTGCCGGAGCCCGTCTTCACCCCGGCCACCAAGGCCGCGGTCGGCGACCACGACGAGAACGTCTCCTTCGCGGCCGTCGAGCGGACGGTCGGCGCCGAGCTGGCCGCCGAGCTGCGGCGGCTGACGCTCGCCGTGTACGGCCGCGGGGCCGCGGTGGCGGCCGGGCGCGGCATCCTGCTCGCCGACACCAAGCTCGAGCTCGGCCACGACCGCGCGGGCGTCCTGCGCCTCGGCGACGAGGTGCTGACACCGGACTCGTCCCGGTTCTGGCCCGCCGCGGGCTGGTCGCCCGGCCGGGCGCAGCCGTCGTTCGACAAGCAGTTCGTCCGCGACTGGCTCGACGCGAGCGGCTGGGACCGGACGGCCCCCGGCCCGGAGCTCCCGGCCGAGGTCGTCGAGCGCACCCGCGACAAGTACGTCGAGGCCTACGAGCGGCTGACCGGCAGCAGCTTCGACAGCTGGCTGCGGGAGGGCTGAGCACGGGGCGCTCGCCGCTACGCTCCTGCCATGCCCGCGTACGAGGTCGTCGTCGACGTGATGCTGAAGCCCGAGATCCTCGACCCGGCAGGGCAGGCGGTGGTGAACGCGCTGCCGGCGCTGGGCCTGCCCCCGGTGACCCAGCTGCGCATCGGCAAGCACGTCTCGATCGCGGTCGACGCCGCGGACGAGGACGAGGCGCTCGCCCGCGGCACGCAGCTGGCGGAGGTGCTGCTCGCCAACCCGGTGATCGAGGACTTCCGCGTGCGGCTGGGCTGAGCGGGTAGGTCGCCGGCGTGGAGATCAAGCTGACGCTGGCGCTGCCGCGCGACGAGTTCTCCGTGCCCGTGGCCCGGCGCATCCTCGCCCGGTCGCTGGACGTGCTCGGCGTCGACGAGACCGTCGTCGCCGACATCGAGCTGGCCCTCACCGAGGCCTGCACGAACGTGCTCGACCACGCGAACGACACCGACGACTACGAGGTGTCGGCCGGCATCGACGGGACGATCTGCATCATCGAGGTGATCGACCGCGGCGCCGGCTTCGACGCCGACAGCAAGGGCCGGGAGGCCGCCGACCCCGAGGCGGAGGACGGCCGGGGCATCGCCCTCATGCGGTCGCTGGTCGACGAGGTGACCTTCACGAGCCGCCCGCAGGTCGGCACCGTCGTGCACCTCGAGAAGCAGCTCGCGTTCGGCGACGATTCCGTGCTCAAGCGCCTCACCGACGACCAGCCCGAGCGCTCGCACGAGCTCTGGCCCGCCGCCCCGCAGGACCCGGCGCACGACGGACGGGCCGTCTGAGCGTCGCCACTAGGCTGCCCGCGTGCCCCGCATCGGAGTGGTGACGTTCCCCGGCAGCCTCGACGACCGGGACGCCCAGCGCGCCGTGCGCCTCGCGGGAGGCTCGGCCGTCCCGCTCTGGCACCGCGAGGCCGACCTGCAGGGCGTCGACGCCGTCGTCCTGCCCGGCGGCTTCTCCTACGGCGACTACCTGCGCGCCGGCGCGATCGCGAGCTTCGCGCCGGCCATGGCGAGCGTCGTCGAGCAGGCCGGGCGGGGGCTGCCGGTGCTCGGGATCTGCAACGGCTTCCAGGTGCTGTGCGAGGCAGGGCTGCTGCCCGGGGCGCTGACCCGCAACGCGCACCTGCACTTCGTGAACCGCGACCAGCGGCTGCGCGTCGAGAGCACCGCCTCGGCGTGGACGAGCGGCTTCTCGGCCGGCCAGGAGGTCGTCGTCCCGGTGAAGAACGGCGAGGGCAACTACGTCGCCTCCGCCGAGGTGCTCGACGAGCTCGAGGGCGAGGGCCGCGTCGTCGCGCGCTACCTCGGCACGAACCCGAACGGCAGCGCCCGCGACATCGCGGCGGTCCGCAACGCCCGGGGCAACGTCGTCGGGATCATGCCGCACCCCGAGCACGCGGTGGAGGACCTCACCGGTCCGGGCACCGACGGGCTCGGCTTCTTCACGTCCGTGCTGAGCGCCCTGGTCGCCGCGTGACCGCGACCGGCACCACGCGCAGCGACGTCGACACCGTCGCCGCGGCAGTCGCGACGCCCGGGACCGCGCAGCCGTACGCCGAGCTCGGGCTGAAGGACGACGAGTACGCGGCGATCCGCGAGGTGCTCGGACGGCGCCCGACGCAGGCCGAGCTCGCCATGTACTCGATCATGTGGAGCGAGCACTGCTCCTACAAGAGCAGCAAGGTGCACCTGCGCCAGTTCGGGGCGCTGCCCCGCGGCGAGCGGATGCTCGTCGGCATGGGCGAGAACGCGGGCGTCGTCGACGTCGGCGAGGGCCTCGCGGTCACCTTCAAGGTCGAGTCGCACAACCACCCGAGCTACGTCGAGCCCTACCAGGGCGCTGCCACCGGCGTCGGCGGCATCGTGCGCGACATCCTCACGATGGGCGCGCGGCCGATCCTCGTCATGGACCCCCTGCGCTTCGGCGACGCCGACCACCCCGACACCGCGCGCGTCCTGCCCGGCATCGTCGCGGGGGTCGGCGGCTACGGGAACTGCCTCGGCCTGCCCAACATCGGCGGTGAGGTCGTCTTCGACCCGACCTACCAGGGCAACCCGCTCGTGAACGCGCTCTGCCTGGGCGTCATGCCCAAGGACCGCATCCAGCTGTCGGCGGCGCGCGGCGTCGGCAACGTCGTCGTCCTGCTCGGCGCGAAGACCGGCCGCGACGGCATCGGCGGGGTCTCGGTGCTCGCGTCCGCCACCTTCGACGCGGACGGGCCGGCGCGCCGGCCGAGCGTGCAGGTCGGTGACCCGTTCACTGAGAAGCTGCTCATCGAGGCCTGCCTCGAGATGTACGACGCGCAGCTCGTCGAGGGCATCCAGGACCTCGGCGGCGCGGGCCTGACCTGCGCGCTCACCGAGACCGCCGCCGCGGGGAGGTCGGGCATGCGCGCGCACCTCGACCGGGTGCCGCTGCGCGAGGCGTCCATGACCCCGCACGAGGTCCTCGCGAGCGAGTCGCAGGAGCGGATGCTCGCGATCGTCACGCCCGCGAACCTGCCCGCGGTGCTCGCGCTCGCCGAGAAGTGGGGCGTGCTGGCCACCGCGATCGGCGAGGTCGTCGAGGGTGACCGGCTCGAGGTGCTCTGGCACGGCGAGGCCGTCGTCGACGTGCCGCCGGGGTCGCTGGCCGACGACGGCCCGGTCTACGACCGCCCGCAGGCGCGCCCGGCCGACCTCGACGCCCTGCGCGCCGCGGCGACGCCTGCGCACCCGCCGGTCGGCGAGCTGCGCGACCTGCTGCTGCGCATGGTCGCCTCCCCGAACCTGTGCAGCCGGCGCTGGGTCGTCGAGCAGTACGACCGCATCGTGCTCGGCGACACGGTGCTGGCCTGGCCGGAGGACGCCGGCGTCGTCCGCCTGTCGGAGCAGACCGGGCTCGGCATCGCGCTCGCCACCGACGGCAACGGCCGCTACGCGCGGCTCGACCCGTACGCGGGCGCGCAGCTCGCGCTGGTGGAGGCCTACCGGAACGTGGCGACCACCGGCGCGGTGCCGATCGCGGTCACGAACTGCCTGAACTTCGGCTCGCCCGAGGACCCCGAGGTCATGTGGCAGTTCGCCGAGGCCACCCGCGGGCTCGCCGACGGCTGCCGGGCCCTCGCCACGCCCGTCACCGGCGGCAACGTCAGCTTCTACAACTCGACGGCGGGCACGGCGATCAACCCGACGCCGGTCGTCGGCGTGCTCGGCCTGTTCGACGACGTCGCCCGGCGCACGCCGATGGGCTTCGCCGCCGAGGGCGAGTCGGTGCTGCTGCTCGGCGAGACCCGCGACGAGCTCGGCGGCTCGGAGTGGGCCTGGGCCGAGCACCGGCACCTCGGCGGCACGCCGCCGGTCGTCGACCTGGCGCACGAGCGGGTGCTGGCCGAGGTGCTCGTGGCCGGCTCGCGCGACGGCATGCTGAGCAGCGCGCACGATCTGTCCGACGGCGGCCTCGCGCAGGCGCTCGTCGAGTCGTGCCTCGGCGGCCGCCGCGCGGCGGGGTACGGCGGCGGCGCGCGGATCGTCCTGCCCGGGGGGCTCGACCCGTTCGTGCAGCTGTTCAGCGAGTCGGCCGGCCGCGTGGTCGTCACCGTGCCGCGCTCGGAGGAGCTGCGGTTCACGGAGATGTGCGCCGCCCGGGGGCTGCCGTGCACGCGCATCGGCGTCACGGACGGCGACGCGCTCGACGTCCAGGACGTCCTCGCGGTGCCGGTCGCCGAGCTGCGCGAGGCCTCCGAGGCCACCCTGCCGAGGCTGTTCGGCCCGCTGGCGGGCAGCACGGCGCCGGCCGACCCGGCCGCGACCGCCCCGGCCACCGGCGGCCTGCACTTCGGCTGACGCGGGTGTGACCGGGCACACCGCTAACTGAGTGCTTGCTCCAGCTAGCGGTGGGCACGGGAGGGGTCAGACACCACTCCCTCCCGAGAGGAAACCCTCATGGCACAGGCACGCACGACCACCACCCCCGCCACCGTCACCGTCGTCGAGGAGACGGTCGTCGCGACGGCCGTCATCGAGCCCGGCGACCAGGGTCCCAAGGGCCCGGACGGCCCCGTCGGCCCGATCGGCGAGCGCGGCGACAAGGGCCCCAAGGGGCCGGTCGGTCCTGCCGGCGACCAGGGCGACAAGGGCAACAAGGGCCCGGTCGGCCCCATCGGCGAGGCCGGCGAGCAGGGCCCGCGCGGCATCCCCGGCCTCGCCGGACCGGCGGGCGACCAGGGCGAGCAGGGCCCGCGCGGCCCCGTCGGCCCGGTCGGTGAGCAGGGCGAGCGCGGTCTGCAGGGCGCCCGCGGTCTCGAGGGGCTGACCGGCGAGCAGGGCGACCAGGGTCTGCCCGGCTCCACCGGCCTGCCCGGCGAGCAGGGCGACCGGGGCGCGAAGGGCCCGCAGGGCGCCGTCGGCCTCGTCGGCGAGCGCGGCGAGCAGGGCCTGCGCGGCGAGCAGGGCGAGCGCGGCCAGGTCGGCGTCCCGGGCCTGCCCGGCGAGCGCGGCCCGGTCGGTGCCGTCGGCGAGCAGGGCCCCCAGGGCGTCCAGGGTGCGCCCGGCACGCAGGGCCAGCCGGGCGCGCGCGGCGAGACCGGCCTGCGCGGCCGGGTCGGCGAGCAGGGCCCCCAGGGCGAGCGCGGCCTGCGCGGCGGCCAGGGCCAGCGCGGCGTCATCGGCGAGACCGGCGAGCAGGGCCCCCGCGGCCTGCAGGGCCTTCAGGGCGAGACCGGCGAGCAGGGTCTCGTCGGCGTGCCCGGCCTGCAGGGGCCGCAGGGCGCGCAGGGCGTGCCCGGCGCTGCCGGCCCGGCCGGCCTGCCCGGCGTCCAGGGCCCGCAGGGCGTGTCCGGCCCGGCGTGGCTCTACCAGCC